>CAKZHN010000108.1 GCA_936924235.1 uncultured Rhodoplanes sp.
CGAACATCTCGACGGTCTTCTTCTCGGGATCGCCGAGGAAGGACGCGGGCCCGGTGACCGACAGCACCGCGCCGATCTTGATGTCGGCCACTGCCGTCCCCGCGCCGAGCGGCGCGACCAACAATGCTGCAGCAATGCCAATGGCGAAATTCGCACGCTTCATCGCACCCTCCCGCTGTTCCTTGAGCTCTCAAGGCTTTGGAGCCTTGTGGCTTTGGCTCATGGTAGACGGTCGGGACGAGCGGGCGCAAACCCGAAAGCGCTATTCGGTGCCGTAGCCGCGGTTACCGGCGTCGCCCAGGCCCGGGATGATGTAGGCGTCCTCGTCGAGATGGTCGTCGATCGCGGCGGTCCAGACGTGCACGTCCTCATGGATGCCGATCAGCCGCTCGAGACCCTCCGGCGCGGCGATCAGACAGGCGGCGCGGATATTCTTCGCGCCGCGCTCCTTCAATCGATCGATGGCGGCCACCATGGTGTTGGCGGTTGCGATCACCGGGGCGACCACGATCACGTCGCGCGCCGCGAGGTCGGCCGGCGTCTTCAGGTAATATTCGACCGCCACCTTGGTGTCGGCATCGCGATAGAGCCCGATATGGGCGACGCGGGCGGCCGGCACGAGGTCGAGCATGCCTTCGACCAGAGCGAGGCCGGCGCGCAGGATCGGCGCGAAC
Organism: uncultured Rhodoplanes sp.; assembly: GCA_936924235.1. Taxonomy (GTDB): domain Bacteria; phylum Pseudomonadota; class Alphaproteobacteria; order Rhizobiales; family Xanthobacteraceae; genus Z2-YC6860. The sequence continues at coordinate 675 of CAKZHN010000108.1, forward strand.
ACGAGCTTCTTGCCGGCGATGACGGGCGCCTTCATCTTGGTCATCGGCGTTTCGATCTCGACCCAGTCGAGCGGCAGGTCGCGGGTGATCTCGTAGCAGAGCAGGATGCCGAGCTCGCGGCACAGCTCGCGGAAGGATTTGGTCGAGGTCTCGATCTGCCGGATCAGCGTCAGCTTGTGCTGCACCAGCGGATGGTTGACGACTGTGACGCCCTTCATCGTTTCCCCCGATCAGAAAACCGTGCCGTCGCTGACGATCTTCAGCGGCGGTCCGCCGTCGGCGCGCTTCTGCTTCGCAACGTTGCGTCCGGCGGTCCAGGTGCCGCCCTGCAGGATGCGGGCGAGCGGCAGCGAGTGGCGGTCCATGTTGAGCTTGGTGCGGATGACATCGGCCAGGCGATCGAGCAGCGCCACGGTCAGCGCGCGCCATTCGACCACCAGCTCGGAGTCGACGGTATGCTCGCGCTGCGCGGCCGACGGATCGCGCAAGGTGAGCACGCCGGTGTCGATGAACAGCCCGCCGTTGCGATATTCGGCAAGCCCGGTGAGGCCGTCGATGTCGGTGACCTCGATGCCGGCCCATTGCAGCGGCTCGATCAGCGAATAGGACAGCCACTGCGACAGCTTGTGCAGCGGCACGAGGCCGGTCGTCGCGTCATCGGTCTTGAGCGACGCATGCTTCCAGCAATCGCCCAGCGCCACGCCGCCAAGCGTCAGCCGCGACGGCCAGATCGGTCCGAGATGCGTCAGCACCTCGCGCAGGATTATGGGCGCGGCGATCCGGTTGTTCTCGGCCAATGCTGCGAGATGATCGAACAGCCCGCCCGGGCGTGGCGTGTCCTTGATGCCGAATACCTCAGGCTTGGCCAGCACGGTCTCGCCGAGCCGGCGCAGCAGCGCCACGCGGCCCGAGACGCCCGCGAGCGGGTTTTGCGCCGTGACCTGGAAGCCCTTGATCAGCTTGTCTTCGGTGAAGTCGGCGAGCATCGAGCCGTCGACGCGGAGCGGATAGCTCGGCCACTTGGAGAACTCGCAATTGCGGAACATCACGAGGCTTGCCAGCGCCAGCCCCTCGGAGCGGCTGACATACTCGCCGCTTACCTCATAAAGGAAACGCCAGTTCGGGCCCGCGCCGGCATCGAGCAGCACGCTGATGATGGCGAGATCCATCGCGGTGCGCGAGCGCTCCGCCGGGGACGGCCAGGCCATCGCCTGGTCGATCTCGTTCCAGTAGTCGAAGCCGTCGATGTCGAAATGCCGCCAGCGCGAATGAAACGGCACGTCGAGCGTCGGATAGGCGGCGTGCGTGGTGTCGATCACGAGCTGCGCGGTGGCTTCGAGCTTGCCGAGATCGACGCGGAAGTTCGGCAGGCCGTCGCCGAGCGCCAGCATCTTGTGCGCGCGCTCGCGCACGGCGGAGGCGTTCAGCAATGACTTCGCTACAGACGCGTCAGGCACGATCAGTACTTTTCGAGCGGCCTGCCGGACGTGTTCTCGAGCGCGCCGGGCTTCTGCGGCTCCGGCGTGTAGTAGCCGGCGGCCTTCTTGGCCTCGATCTCGACGTGGGCGTCCGGCGGCACGAGCTCCGGCGGAATCGGAATGCGCTCGACGATGTCGATGCCCTGGCTGACCAGCGCGTCGTGCTTCATGTCGCTCATCGACACGAAGCGGTCGATGCGGCGGATGCCGAGCCAGTGCAGCGCGTCGGGCATCAGCTGCTGGAAGCGCGCGTCCTGCACACCGGCGACGCATTCGGTGCGCTCGAAATAGGTCGCGGCGGCGTCGCCGCCCTCCTGGCGCTTGCGGGCGTTGTAGACCAGGAACTTGGTCACCTCGCCGAGCGCGCGGCCTTCCTTGCGGTTGTAGACGATGATGCCGAATTCACCCTGCTGCGCGGCGCGCGCGCATTCCTCGATGCCGTGAATGAGATACGGCCGGCAGGTGCAGATGTCGGAGCCGAACACGTCGGAGCCGTTGCACTCGTCATGGACGCGGCAGGTGAACCGGGTGCGCGGGTCGGTCAGCCGGCCCATATCGCCGAACAGGTACACCGTGGTGCCGCCGATCGGCGGCAGGAACACGTGCAGGTCGGGGCGCGTCACGAGCTCGGGGAACATGCCCGAGGTTTGTTCAAAGAGAGTGCGTCGCAGTGTCGTCTCGGTGGTGCCGAAGCGCTTGGCGATGCCGGGCAGGTACCACACCGGATCGATCGCGACCTTGACCACTGACACCGAGCCGTTCTCGTGGATCGAGTGACCGTCGGCCTTGAGCCGGCCGGCTTCGAGCGCCTCGCGGATCTCGATCAGGTCGAGGCGGGCGCGGGTGATCGCGATGCTCGGGCGGATGTCGAGGCCTTCGGCGATCTCCTGCTTGTAGACGTCGGCGACCAGATGGCCCCACGGATCGAGCGAGACGATCTTCTCCGGCTCGGTCCACTGCGGGAACGGTCCGATGGTGGCGGCCGGATGGGTGTTGGTCAGATCCGGGCGGCGGATCGGGTCGAGCGCACCGGCCGAGACCGCCAGCGCGCGATAGACTGAGTACGAGCCGCCATGGCTGCCGATGACGTTACGCAGCCCGGGCTTCGACACCGTGCCGATCACGGGGCCGCGCTCGCGCGCGGTCGGCGCATCCCATTGGATCGGGAAACGCGCCTTCGCTTCCGGGTCGGGATGCGAGGTAAGGCGGATATGGTCCGGTCGGTTCGGGGCAGTCATTGCAGTCGGTTTCCAAAAAGCCGTCGGTTCCAAAAAGGTCTTCGGCCCGCCAGAGCGACGGGCCGACAGATCGGATTTTCACTATTTAGCGGGCGCGACGCGACGAACGCCTCAGCCACCCACTAAAGAGACAATATAGCCACTCTTCGGGCCGGACGCCACTGGCTCAGAAAATTTCTTTTCTTATCAATCCATTAAGGGAGGTGCCCAGACCGCTGCGGACCCGGCGCGGGAGCCGCTTGTTGCACCGCATCAACCCAGAGGGATGAGCCCGCTTATCGCTGCACGACCGAGCCGAAGGCGGTCGTGGCCTTGATGTCCGGGCTGGTTGACGGAAGCCGCCGGGACGCCCAGCGTCGCGGCGGTTTGTATTCATAAAATCGAGGAAACGCCGTGACGCCCGCTCAACGACTGCGCGAATTGCTCGCCCAACCCAGCATCGAGGTCATGCCAGGCTGCTATGACGGACTTTCGGCGAAACTCGTCGCGGCCGCGGGCTTCAAGGTCACGTTCATGAGCGGCTTTGCGGTCTCGGCGGCGCGGCTCGGCCTGCCGGACACGGGCCTCATCTCATTCAGCGAGATGCTCGACACGCTCCGCAACTGCTGCGCGGCGGCCGGCAAGGTGCCGCTGATCGGCGACGGCGACACCGGCTATGGCAATGCGCTGAACGTGCAGCGCACCGTCACCGAATATGCCCGCGCCGGCGCCGCCTGCGTCATGATCGAGGATCAGGTCAGCCCGAAGAAATGCGGCCACACCCGCGGCAAGCAGGTGATCTCGCGCGAGGAGGCACGCATGAAAATCCGCGCCGCGGTCGACGCCCGCGCCAATGCCGACATCCTCATCATGGCGCGCACCGATGCCCGTGCGGTGCACGGCTTCGACGAGGCGCTTGCGCGCTGCAAGGATTTCGAGGCCGAGGGCGCCGACATCATTTTCCTGGAGGCCCCGGAGAGCGAGGACGAGATGCGCCGCTACTGCTCGGCAATCACGAAGCCATGCATGGCCAACATGGTGCCGGGCGGCAAGACGCCGGTGCTGCCGCCCGCGAAACTGCAGGAGGTCGGCTACAAGCTCGCGCTCTATCCGGTGATGCTCCTGTCCTCGGCGGTCTCCGCCATTCAGATGACGCTCGAAGCCCTGAAACCTGATTCAAAGGCGGCGCAGCCGCCAGCGGTGTCGTTCACCGATCTGCAAGGGATCGTGGGCTTTCCGGATTACTGGAGCAGCGAGACAAAGTATCAAGCGTAACTGGAGCAGTTTCGATGCAGCAGGTGTTGCTCACAGTCCTTTTGATCATCGCGCCGGTATCAGGGGCCGCCTGGGCAGAGGTCCCCGACGCGATTGCAGCACCCGGCGAAATCCTTGTTGCAAAGCTGCACGCGGAAGGCGCGCAGGTCTACGAGTGCAAGTCCGATGCATCGGGCAAGCTCGTTTGGCAATTTCGCGAGCCGATCGCGACCCTGATCGAAGGCGGCAAGACTGTCGGCCGCCACTATACCGGTCCGCGTTGGGAGCTCGCCGACGGCAGCATCGTCGCCGCCAAGGCTGTCGGCCGGGCGCCTGGCGCAACGGCCCAGGACATTCCGCAGCTGAAGCTCGAAGCGACGGAGCAGCGCGGCGCCGGCCGGCTCAGCGGTGTGACGACGGTGCAGCGGCTCGACACCAAAGGCGGCAACGTCGAAGGCGGTTGTCCGTCCCCGGGCGCGCTGCTGAGCGTGCCGTATTCGGCCGACTACGCGTTCTATCGCAAGCCCTGACTAGGGCCGCCTCATCGCGAGGCGATGCAGGAACACCAGCAACACCAGCAGCACGGCAGCGGACACGCCGAGCGACCAGTGGATACCGATCGCCGAGCCTAGCAGTCCCACGGTGATGCCGCTGAATGCCCGCATGCCGAGGCCTGCCATGTTGTACAGGCCCAGCACGCGGCCGCGGAGGTCGACCGGCGCGTCGAGCTGCACCAGGGCCTGCGCCATGGAGTTGAACGAGAGTTCGAAGAAGCCCGCCGCGAACAACAAGAGCAGGGCGGCCGGGTAATAATTGACGCAGGCAAAGGCGAGCAGCGACGAACACCACAAGGCCGAAAGCAGGATCGCGGTTTGCGGCGTCGGCTTGAAGCGGCTCCACGCTTCCAGCGCGAAGCCTGCGACCAGCGCTCCCGCCGCATCGGCGGCGAGCAACAGGCTGTAGGACACGCCCGGATCGCCATGCCCGAGATCGGTCGCAAAGCCCGGCATCTGCGCGTTATAGGCATTGCCGACCATGAATGACGTGAGCCCTGCAAGCAGCGTCATCGACGTCAGGACCGGGAAGCCTTTGATGGCGCGGATGGTTTCGATGATGTCGGCGAGGCCGCGCACTGCGAGGCGGCGCACTGCGGCGCCGGCTTGCCGCTCCGGCGCCCAGAACAGCCACAGCACCATCGGCAGATAGAAGAACGTGTTGAGGATGATGCCCTTGGACGGCCCGAGCGACAGCATGATGGCGCCGCCGACCGCCGGACCGACCAGCACGCCGAGATAGCGCGCGGTGGCGTTCAATCGGACCGCGCTCGGCAAATGCGCCTGGCCGACGATGTCGTAGATCAACATCTGGTTGGGGGTCTGCCAGAGCACGCCCGCGCCGCCGTGGATGACAAGAAGCAGCATCGCTCCCCACATCGAGAGCGTGTCGGTCACAAAGAAGAAGCCCCAGCCGGCCGAGGCGAGCATGAACAGCGCCATGCCCCACTGGATGATGCGGCGCGGATCAAAGCGGTCGGCAAGCCCGCCGACCGCGACGGAGAACAAGAGAAACGGCAGCCAGTGCGACAGCACGGCAAAGCCTGCCAGCGCGGGCGAGTGGAATTTCTGAAACACCATCCAGTAGCTGATCACGTGCTCGACATTGTCGGCCATCATGGCCAGCACGTAGCAGGCGAACTGGGCTCGGTAGGCGGGGTAGGTGAAGGCTGCGAAAGAATGGGACGCGGGTCGCGGCGCGGGCGAAGGGGCTTGGCTCAAGAGAATTCCTGAATGAACAACGGCGAACGTCGATGCGCGGCTACTTGGAGCTTCGGCGCCCGATGTTCAAGTAAAACCGCTCTAAACTGCCTGCAGGACGCGCATTGCGTCATGCGATTCCCGCGGCTCGTTGCAGGAAAGCATCGGCCAGCCGCTGCCACGCGTTCTCGTCGGCCGGCAGGCCGAAGCGCAGCCAGTCCGGCGCTTCGGCGAAACGCCGGACCAGGATGCCAGCGCGGCCGAGGCGGCCGAACCATTCAGCCGCATCGGGAGATCGCGTAAGCCGGTAGAGCGATGTGCCGCCCGCAACCGCAAGGCCCGCGCGCGCCAGCAAGATATCAAGCTGTTGCGCATCCGCGGCGAGCCGCTGCAGCGTCTGTTGCCGCCATTCGTCATCGGCCAAAGCGGCTTTGCCGATCTCGATCGCCGGGCCGGCGACGGCCCAGGGCCCAAGCACCGCTTCGATCCGGCTGATCAGGTCGGGCGCCGCCAGCGCGAAGCCGAGCCGCAATCCCGCCAGGCCGTAGAACTTTCCGAACGAGCGCAGCACCACGATGTTGTCGCGGTCGACCGCGTCGGCGAGGCTCGTGCCCGGCGTGACGTCGGCGAAGGATTCATCGACCACGAGAATGCCGTCGCGCAGGCGCAGCTCCTTGGCGATGCCCAGCAGCGTGGCCTTGTCGACGATCCGCCCGTCCGGATTGTTCGGATTCACGACAATGGCGAGATCGGCCTGCGCAAGCTGTTCCCGGCCGGCGGCCTCGGCCACGTCGTGGCCGGCGAGCGCCGCGGCCCGCGCGTGCTCGGCGTAGGTGGTTCGCAGGATCGCGGCGCGGCCCGGCGGCACGAGAGCCGCGACATGCGGCAGCAGGATTTGCGTGCCCGGCGCGGGTGCCACATGTTCCGGCGACGGCGCGCCATAGGCCTGAGCAGCGACCGCAGCCAGCGCACGGATGCTGGCGCGATCGGGCAGCCGGGCGAAGATTTCGGCCGGCAGCGCCGGCACCGGATAGGGATGGGGATTGATCCCGGTCGACAGATCGATGAAGGGTTCGGGTGCGCCGGGAAACATGCGCCGCGCCGCGGCAAGCTCGCCGCCATGGGCGAGCGGTTCCAGCGCGGCGGCTGAATCGGGCACGGCGGTTTGAGGGCGAATGAGCATCGCGACCACCTTACTGGCCCTGCTCATTGAAGCAACGGCAGGCTATCCGGACCGCGTGCTGGCCGCCATCGGCCATCCGGTGATCTGGTTCGGCAGCCTGATCGGCCGGCTCGACCGGACGCTCAACCGGCCGGAGCGGAGCGACGCGTTCCGCAAGGCCGCGGGCTTTGCGGCGCTGTTCGTCATCGTCGTGGTTCCGGCCACCGCGGCCTTCACGCTGCAATGGACCTTGCTGCTCTTGCCCTATGGCTTCGTGCTGGTCGGCGTGCTCGCGAGCGCGCTGATCGCCCAGCGCAGCCTGCATCAGCATGTCGCGTGCGTCGCCGACGCGCTCGACCGCGAAGGCCTCGAAGGCGGCCGCAAGGCCGTGTCGCAGATCGTCGGCCGCGATCCGGCGTCGCTCGATGAGGCCGGCGTCGCCCGCGCCGCGATCGAGAGCCTCGCCGAGAACTTTTCCGATGGCGTGGTGGCGCCGGTGTTCTGGCTCGTGGTCGGCGGATTGCCCGGCAGCGCGGCCTACAAGGCGGTCAACACCGCCGACAGCATGATCGGCCACAAGACCGAGCGGCACCGGGATTTCGGCTACGCCTCGGCGCGCTTCGACGATCTGATCAACCTGCCGGCGTCGCGGCTGTCGGCGTTGTTGATCGTCGCGGCGGCCGCGATGGTCGATCGCGCGGCGGCGACGCGCGCCGGCCAGACAGTGATGCGCGATGCGAGCAGTCACCGTTCGCCGAACGCCGGCTGGCCCGAGGCCGCGATGGCGGGTGCGCTCGATCTATCGCTTGCTGGTCCACGGGTCTATGACGGCGTCACCGTGGACGATGCATTCATGGGCGACGGCCGCCGCGACGCGAATGCGAACGACATCAGGGCAGCGCTGGACCTTTACCGCCGCGCCGATTTTCTGCTGATCGCGCTCGTTGCGGTGCTGGCGGTCCTGGTCAGCGCGCTAGGCTGAGCAGACGGTCGAGATCGACAAACGTGGTGAGATGCTTGGCCAGCCGGTCGAGTGTCGACTCGACCAGTTCCTCGTATGCAACGTTGGCGGGGCCTGCGCCCAATCGCTTGAGCCACGCTGAGCGCTGTTGGTCGTCGGCGAACAGTCCGTGGACATAAGTGCCGATGACGCGGCCATTGGCCGAAACTGCGCCTTCGGGCGTGCCATCGACTTCAGCGAAGGGCCGCGCGCAGTCCGGCCCTTGCGTCACGCCCATGTGCATCTCGTAACCGGAGAACGGCATGCCGTCGCTGGTCGTGCCCTTGGCGTGGGTCAGCGTCTTTTCCGACGTCAGTACCGTCTCGACGTCGAGCAGGCCCAGGCCTTGCGCCGTGCCGGCCGGACCTTCGACGCCGTCCGGATCGGCCACGGTGCGTCCGAGCATCTGATAGCCGCCGCACAATCCGATCACCGTCCCGCCGCGCCGCACATGGGCCGCGATGTCGATGTCGAAGCCGGCGTCGTGCAACGCGTTCAGTCCGGCAATCGTGGTCTTCGAGCCGGGCAGGATCACCAGGTTGGTGTCACCGGGGATCGCCGCGCCGGGATGCACGCGCACCAGATCGACGTTGGGCTCCGCCTCCAGCGGATCGAGATCGTCGAAGTTCGAAATCTGCGGCAGGATCAGCACCGCGATCTTGAGCTTGGCGCCTGGGCGCCGCTGCGGCGCATGATCGAGCGCCAGCGCATCTTCGGCCGGAAGGTTTCGCGCCTCCGAGAAATACGGCACGAAGCCCAGCGCCGGCCAGCCGGTGGCTTGAACGATCGCCTCCTTGCCCGGGATGAACAGGCTCGGATCGCCGCGGAACTTGTTGATGATGAAGCCGACCACCGTTGCGGCATCTTCGGCATCGAGCACAGCTTTTGTCCCGACCAGGCTCGCGATCACACCGCCGCGGTCGATGTCGCCGACCACGACGACGGGCACGTTTGCTGCACGGGCGAAGCCCATGTTGGCGATGTCGTAGCGGCGCAGATTGATCTCCGACGCGCTGCCCGCGCCCTCGACCAGCACGAGATCGGCCTCGGCCTTCAGCTTCTCGTAGCTGTCCAGCACATGCGGAAGAAGCTTCTGCTTCATCATCATGTATTCGGCGGCCTTGGCGGTGGCGTAGACCTTGCCTTGCACCACCACCTGCGAGCCGACCTGGCTCTGCGGCTTCAGCAGGATCGGATTCATGTGCACGCTCGGCGGCACGCCCGCGGCGCGTGCCTGTAGCGCCTGCGCCCGGCCGATCTCGCCGCCGTCGCAGGCCACCGCGGCGTTGTTCGACATGTTCTGCGGCTTGAACGGCCGCACCTTCAGGCCGCGCTTGGTGTAGGCGCGCGCCAGCCCCGCGACCAGCAGCGACTTGCCGACGTCCGAGCCGGTGCCCTGGAACATGATGGCGCGGGCGGGCATGTCTCTAGAACTCGATGCCGGGCTGCGCCTTCACGCCCGCGGCGAAGTGATGCTTGACGAGGCTCATGTCGGTGACGAGGTCGGCCGCGGCAATGAGCTCCGGCTTGGCGTTGCGGCCGGTGACCACGACGTGCAGATCGTTCCTCCGCGCTGACAGCTCGGCGACCATCGAGGCCAGATCGAGATAATCGTAGCGCAGCGCGATGTTGAGCTCGTCGAGGATGATCAGCGCGAACGACGGATCGGCCATCAGCTCGCGCGCCTTGGCCCAGGCGCGCTCAGCCGCGGCGATGTCGCGCTTGAGATCCTGCGTATCCCAGGTGAAGCCTTCGCCCATGGTGTGCCACGACACCTGATCGCCGAATTTCTCCAGCGCGTCGCGCTCGGCCGATTGCCAGGCGCCCTTGATGAACTGCACCACGCCGACGCGCTTGCCGCGGCCGAGCATGCGCAGCGCGAGCCCGAACGCCGCCGTGGATTTGCCCTTGCCGGTGCCGGTGTGGACGATCAGGAGACCCTTCTCGATCTTCTTGTCGGCGACCTCGGCGTCCTGCACGGCCTTGCGCTTCGCCATCTTGGCGCGGTGGCGCTCGGCTTCTGCGTTGTCGACGTCGCTCATGGTTCGCCTTTCACCAGCATCGGAATTCCCGCGACCATCAGGATCACATGGCCGGCCATCGCCGCGATCCGTTGATTGAGCCGGCCCTGCAGATCGCGGAAGCGCCGCGCCTCGGCATTGTCGGGTACGATGCCGAAGCCGACCTCGTTGGACACGAGCACCGTCGGTGCCGCGCGCCCGGCAAGCGCCGCTTCGAGGTTCTCGATCGCCGTCTCGATGTTGATCTTCCGGTACATCAGGTTGTTGAGCCAGAGCGTCAGGCAATCGACCAGTACCGGACGGTCCGCTGGCGCGTCCTCGATCGCGCCGGCGAGGTCTGTCGGCGCATCGATGGTCTGCCAGTTCGCGCCACGGCGGCCTTGGTGCTCGGCGATGCGGGCGCGCATCTCGTCGTCGAACGGCTCGGCGGTCGCCACGTAAATCCACGGCGGCGGCAGCGCCGTGACGGCCTGTTCGGCGTAGCGGCTCTTGCCGGAGCGCGCGCCGCCGAGCACCAGGGTCAATGGCAGGTGGTTTTCCAATGAACGACTCGAGCCCTGTGAATTGGCCGTTTCAGGCCGGTCCTTTGAAACACAAGGTGATGCCCGAAAGCTATACAGGGCACAAACCCGGGCAAATCTGCGCTTGCATTGACAAAGGCCGACCCAGGCCATTTATTGGTCCGGAATTGACGGTCTCTTCGTGCGGAAGAGTGAAAAGGGAATGCGGTGCGGGCCTTTGGTCCAAATCCGCAGCTGCCCCCGCAACTGTCAGCGGCGAGCTCGTACCACAATGCCACTGGGTTTCGGCCCGGGAAGGCGGTGACGGGCGCCGACCCGCGAGCCAGGAGACCTGCCGTCAATTCGGTCGAGCGCCGGGCGGGGTGCCCTGACGCCGTTCACGACCGCGGCCGCCGGGCCGCGCGTGTCGACCGTGGCCGTTCGCGCACCCTGCTGGATGCTGACTCTTTTCAAGGAGCCGCAGGGTTGTCGCTGACCGATCTGCCGGACGCGAATGTCGAAACGCCCGCGCGCGAAAGCGCCGCGACGGTGATCTATGTCTGCACCACGTGCCGCAGGCCCGAGGACCCGGAGGATTATCCGCGGCCGGGCGCGGCGCTGGCCGCGGCCACGATTCGCGCCGCCGAGAACTCGGGCGTCACAGTGACGCCGCTGCGCTGCCTCGCCAATTGCAAACGCGGCTGCAGCGCCGTGCTGCGCAGCCCGAACGCCTGGACCTACGTATTCGGCCATCTCGATGCCGCGACCGACGCCGAGGCCCTGGTGAAGGGCGCGCAGCTGCTCTCGCAATCCGCGGACGGCCTGATGCCCTGGCGGGGCCGGCCGGACGCGCTGAAGCGCGGCCTCATTGCCCGCGTCCCGCCGCTCGATTTCACGGAGTCCACGGAATGACCTCGCTCGCGCGCATCCCCTGCACGATCGTCACCGGCTTTCTCGGCGCCGGCAAGACGACGCTCATTCGCCACGTGCTGGCGAATGCGAATGGCCGCAGGCTTGCGGTGATCGTCAACGAGTTCGGCGACGTCGGCATCGACGGTGAGATCCTCAAGGGTTGCGGCGACGCCGCCTGCCCGGAGGGCAACATCGTCGAGCTCGCCAACGGCTGCCTGTGCTGCACGGTCGCCGACGAGTTCGTGCCTGCGCTCGACGTGATCCTGGCGATGGAGCCCAAGGTCGAGCACATCGTGATCGAGACCTCCGGCCTCGCGCTGCCCAAGCCGCTGGTGCAGGCGTTCCACTGGCCCTCGATCAAGAGCCGCGTCACGGTCGACGGCGTGGTTGCAGTGGTCGACGGCGCGGCGCTCGCCGCAGGCCGCGTCGCCGACGACATGGCGGCGCTCGCGGCGCAGCGCTCGGCCGACGACGCGCTCGACCACGACGATCCGGTCGAGGAGGTGTTCGAGGACCAGATCGCCTGTGCGGACCTGGTGGTGCTCAACAAATGCGACCTGCTCGATCAGGGCGGCATGGAAAAGGCGCAGGCCGCGATGGCCGGCGCGCTGCCGCGCGCCGTGAAGATCGTGAAGGTCGCGGGCGGCAAGGTCGACGCGCCGGCGCTGCTCGGGCTGAACATCGGCACCGAGACGGACATCGAGAACCGCAAGACCCATCACGATGACGAGCTCGATCACGACCACGACGATTTCGAGAGCTTCGTCGTGCCGCTGCCCGAGATCGACGAGCCCGCCGCGCTGTCGAAACTGGTGTCGGACACCGCCGAGGCCGCCGGCGTGCTCCGCATCAAGGGCTTTGCCGCGGTGCGCGGCAAGCCGATGCGGCTTCTCGTCCAGGCGGTCGGCCCCCGCGTGACCACGCAATATGACCGCGCCTGGACGCCGTCGGAACAGCGCGGCACCCAACTCGTGGTGATCGGGCTGAAGGGCCTCGACCGCGACAAGATCGTGCGCATGCTCAACGGATGACCGATGCACCTTCTCTCGACCAGCTCGACCAGCCTCGACGACATCGTCGAGCCGGTTGATCTCGGTCAGGCGCCCGGAGACATCGCGATCCTGTCGTTCGCCGACAGCGACCTCGCGGGGCTCGCGGCCGCATGGGCCGCCGAGCGCGACGCGCTGCCGAGCGTGCGGCTGGTGCAGCTTCGCGATCTGCGGCATCCGATGTCGGTCGATCTGTGGATCGACCGCGTCGGCGCGCACGCCAAGGTGATCGTGGTGCGGCTTCTCGGCGGCCTCGACTGGTGGCGTTACGGCGCCGACCGACTGTCGGCGCTGGCAAAAGAACGCGGCATCAGGCTTGCGATGTTGCCGGGCGAGGACCGCGACGATCCCCGGTTAGCCGAATGCTCGACGTTGCCGGCGGACGAGCTTGCGTCGCTGCTGGCCTATTTCCGCGAGGGTGGTTGCGACAATCTGCGGGCGCTGCTGCGCAGGTTTGCGCGGCACGCCGGGGCGCTGCTCGATTGCGCCGAGCCGCGACCGCTGCCGCGCTGCGGCGGTTATGCGCCGCCCGGACAGGCGATCGAGCTCGATCGCCTGCTGGCGACGTTGCCGCGGGGCAAGCCAGTCATCCCGCTCGTGTTCTATCGCTCCATGCTGCTCGCCGCCGATGTCGCACCGATCGATGCACTCGCCGCGGCATTGGAGGCGCGCGGTCTCGCGCCCGCACCATTGTTCGTGACCAGCCTGAAGGACACCGAGTCGGCCGCGTTCCTGCGCGACGCGATGCGCAGGCTCAAGCCGTCGGTCATCGTCACCACCACGGCGTTTGCTGCGACCGGCGAGGGGGCCGCGGAATCGCCGCTCGACGAGATGGACGTGCCGGTGCTGCAGGCTGTGGTCGCCACGACCAAGCGCGCGGCCTGGCTCGACAGCCCGCGCGGGCTTGGCGCGGCCGATCTCGCGATGCACGTCGTATTGCCGGAGCTTGATGGCCGCGTGCTGGCCGGCGCCATCGCGTTCAAGAACCAGTCGCCGCCGGTCGACGGACTTTCATTCGCCGCCACCGCCAATCAACCGGAACTTGACCGGATCGATATGGTGGCGGATCGAGTCGTCGCATTGGTGAAGCTGCAGGCGACGCCGCGCGATCAGCGCCGGATCGCCGTGCTGATGCCCGACTATCCCGGCGCGCCCGGCCGCACCGGCTATGCGGTCGGCCTCGATGTGCCGGCAAGCGTGCTCGCCTTGCTCGATGATCTTGCGCGGGCGGGATACGCGATGGCCCACGCTCCTGCATCGCCGAAAGCCCTGCTCGACTCGCTGGAGCAACATGAAGCCTCGATGTGGCTCGACGCGTACCGCGAATGCTTGGCGCATTGTCCCGCCGAAGTCGGCGAACGCATCACGGCCGCGTGGGGATCGGCTGAGACGGATCCCGATGTTCAGGACAATGCATTCCGTTTCCGTGCCGTGTCCTTCGGCAACATCACCATCGCGCTGCCGCCCGATCGCGGCCGGTCCGCCGAGCGCCGCGCCGACTATCACGATCCGTCGCTGCCGCCGCGTCACGCCTTGATGGCCTTCGGCCTGTGGCTTCGCCACCAGCTGAAAGCCTGTGCCATCGTCCACATGGGCGCGCACGGCACGCTGGAATGGCTGCCCGGCAAGGCCGTGGCGCTGACGGCGTCGTGTTTCCCGGAGGCCGTGGTCGGACCGCTGCCGGTGGTCTATCCGTTCATCGTCAGCAATCCGGGCGAGGCGGCGCAGGCCAAGCGGCGGCTCGCCGCGCTGACCGTGGGTCATCTGCCGCCGCCTTTGGTCGGTGCGGACCTTTCAGGCGACGCGCGCGAGCTTGAGCGGCTGGTCGACGAATACGCCCAGGCCGACGGCCTCGATCGCCGCAGGCGCGAGCGGCTCGCGCGGCTCATCGCCGAGACCGCGCAGCGCAGCGGCCTTGCACGCGAAGCCGGCGTCGACGCGGAGGCGTCGCCGGACGAAGCATTGCGCCGGATCGACGCCTGGCTCTGCGACCTGAAGGACCTCGCCATCAAGGACGGCCAGCATATCTACGGCCGCGCGCCGCACGATACAGCCAGCGCCGACAACGAACGCCAAAGCCTCATCGACGCGCTCGACGGCCGCCGCGTCGCGCCCGGGCCGGCCGGCTCGCCGCATCGCGAGCGCCGCGACGTGCTGCCGACCGGCCGCAACATGTTCACCGCCGATCCGCGCATGCTGCCGACGCCGACCGCCATGGACCTCGGCCGCATGGCCGCCGACGAGGTGCTGCGCGGCTACATGCAGTTGCACGGCGAGATGCCGCGCGCGCTGGTGATCGACCTCTGGGGCAGCGCGACCTTGCGCACCGGCGGCGAGGAGATTGCGCAAGGGCTCGCGCTGATGGGTTGCCGCCCGGTCTGGGACCTCGCCACAGGGCGCGTCACCGGCGTCGAGGTGCTGCCCTGCGCTGCGATCGGCCGCGCCCGTGTCGATGTCACTTGGCGCATCTCCGGCCTGTTCCGCGATCTGTTCCCGGCGCAGATCGCGCTGCTCGATGCCGCCGTGCAGGCGGTCGCAGCGCGCGACGAGACCGCCGACGAGAATCCGCTTGCCGCGGTCTGCCGTTCGGCCAACGGCCATGCCAGGACGGCGCTGGCTCGCATCTTCGGCACCGCGCCGGGCGCCTACGGCGCCGGGCTGGAAGACCTGATCGGTCGCGAAGCCGATCGCGACGATATCGGTGCGGCTTATCTCGCCGCCGCGTCGCACGTCTACGGCGGCGCGAACGGCGAAGCCGAGCACCAGCCCGGCGCCTTCGCCGAGCGCGTCGCCACCGCCGATCTGCTGCTGCACACCGGCGACGATCCGGCGCGCGATCTGCTCGAAGGCGCCGAGGACGCAGCCTTCGTTGGCGGCTTCGCGGCGGCAGCGGCCTCGCTCGGCCGCCATCCCGATCTGGTGATGCTCGACACCACCGATCCGCAGCGGCCGCGCGCGCGATCGCTCGCCGCGGCGCTGGCGCGCATCGTGCGCGCGCGGGCGATCAACCCGCGCTTCATCGCCGGCCAGGTGCGGCATGGTCCGCGCGGCGCGGCGGAGCTTGCCGAGACCGTCGACCGGCTCATTGATTTCGCACACACCACCGGCGCGGTGCCGAGCGCGCTGCTCGATCTCGTGCACGACGCTTATCTCGCCGATCCCGAGGTCCGCAATTTCCTGGTGTCGCAGAATCCCGCCGCGGCCCGGGCTATGGCCGAGCGCTTCGAGCACGCGCGGCAACTCGGCCTCTGGCATCCGCGCCGCAACGATCTCGAAGGCAGCATCGCCGAGCTTCGCGCGGAGGCCGTGTCGTGAACGCGCCCATGAATGCGCCGATGCGACGCGGCGCCTGTCCCGGCCTGTCGGCGCCGATGGCGACCGGCGATGGATTGCTGGCGCGGCTGACGCCGGCCGGCTCGATTCCGGTTCCGGGCTTCGCGGGCCTCTGCGCCGCGGCGCGGCGCCACGGCAATGGCATCATCGAGATCACGTCACGCGGCAGCATCCAGATCCGTGGACTGAACAACGCCTCGGCTGCGCCGTTCGCCGCCGAAGTGTCGGTGCTCAACATTCCGGCAAGTGACGGAATTCCGGTGACGGCGGATCCGCTGTCAGGTCTCGATTGCAACAACGTGATCGATGCCGAGCCGTTCGCCGCTGATCTGCGGAAAGCGCTAGCAAGCGCGTCGTTTGAAACGCGCCTGTCGGCCAAACTGTCCATCGTCATCGATGGCGGCGGCCCGTTGCACCTCGACGACCTGCCGGCCGACATCAGGCTGCGCGCGGTGCCTGCTGCCGGCGGCGAGGCGTGTTTCCATGTTGCCCTGGGCGGCACTGCGTCGGCTGCTGTCTCGCTCGGCTATATCCGGCCCGACTATGCCGTCGAATGCGCGATGCGCCTGCTCGAAGTCCTGGTCACCGTCGCGCCGCAGGCCCGGGTGCGCGACGCCGTCAGGGCCATCGGTCTCGATGCCTTCTCGTCGCCGGTCGCCGATCTGGTCGCCAGCGCCCCTGCGCCGAACCGCCGCGCCGCACCTGAGCCGATCGGCGTGCATCCCCAACGCTCGGGCGACGTCGCCATCGGGATCGCCCCGCCGTTCGGGCATTCGGACGCTGAGACGCTGCAATCCTTGATCGACATCGCGGTTCAGGCGGGCATCTGGGAGCTGCGGACCGCGCCCAAGCGCGCGCTGCTGCTGCTGGGTGTCCCGCGGAATATCGCGAACGAGGTCGTTTCGGCGGTCCACGCGCTGGGCTTCATCTTCGATGCCGGAGACCCGCGCCGCCGCGTGATCGCCTGTGCGGGCGCGCCGATCTGTTCGTCCGGGCAGATTCCGGCCCGCGCGCTGGCGCCTGCGGTTGCGCAGGTCATGAGCGGCGCCCCCGGCATTGTTCACATTTCCGGCTGCGTCAAAGGCTGCGCCTATCCGGCGGCGGCGCCGATGACGATCGTCGGGCGTAATGGCGCTTGCGAGGTTTACTGGGGCGACGATCGCCTCGGCTCCGTCACGGCCGATGCCTTGCCCGAACAGCTCGCGCGGCTTATTCGGATGCGCTCATGAGCGGCACTCACGACTATCTCCGCGACGGCACCGCGATCTACGAGCGGTCGTTCGCCATCATCCGGGCCGAGACCGATCTGTCGCGCTTCTCGGAAGAGGAAGCCGACATCGTCGTCCGCATGGTGCACGCCTCCGGCAGCACCGACGCCGCCCAGCACATTCAGTTCGGCCACGGCTTGGTCGCTGCGGCCCGTGCGGCGCTGCGCGCCGGTGCGCCGATCCTGTGCGATTCCGAGATGGTGGCGCATGGCGTGACGCGGTCGCGATTGCCGGCCAACAACGAGGTGCGCTGCACCTTGCACGATCCGCGCGTCGCGGTGCTGGCGCAGCAGCTCGGCACCACGCGGTCCGCCGCGGCGCTGGAGCTTTGGATCGAGCAGATCGCAGGCTCCGTGGTCGCCATCGGCAACGCGCCGACGGCGCTGTTCCGGCTCCTGGAGATGATCGAGGAAGGCGTGCCGAAGCCGGCCGCCATTCTCGGCATTCCGGTGGGCTTCGTCGGCGCCGCCGAGTCCAAGGACGCGCTGGCGGCCGATCCCTCGGGCGTGCCGTATCTCATCGTGCGCGGCCGCCTCGGCGGCAGTGCCATGACGGCCGCCGCCATCAACGCGCTGGCGAGGGCAGGCCTGTGAGCGGAAGGTTGATCGGCGTCGGTGTCGGGCCGGGCGATCCCGAGCTTCTGACCTTGAAGGCGATGCGGGCGCTCGCCGAGGCCGATGTCGTGGCGCACTTCGCGAAAGCCGGCAATGCCAGCAACGCGCGGCGCATCGTCAACGGTCATCTGCGGGCCGGTGTCGAGGAGTTGCCGCTGCTTTACCCGGTGACGACCGAGCTGCCGAAGGAGTGCGAGGCTTACGGCGCGGCCATTCGCGCGTTCTACGACAGCTCGGCCGAGGCTGTGGCGCGCCATCTCGATGCCGGACGCACGGTCGCGATCCTGAGCGAGGGCGATCCGCTGTTCTACGGCTCCTACATGCATCTGCATGTGCGGCTTGCGCAGCGCTACCGCGCCGAGATCGTGCCTGGCGTCACCGCGATGTCGGGCTGCTGGTCGCTCGCCGGCGCGCCGATCGCGCAGGGCGATGACGTGTTCGTGGTGCTGCCGGCGACGCTGCCCGAGAGTGAATTGGAGCGCCGCTTTGCCGACGCCGACGCTGCCGTGGTGATGAAGCTCGGCCGGCATCTGGAGAAGGTGCGGCGTGTGCTGGCCCGGACTGGGCGGCTCGCGCGCGCGATCTATGTGGAGCGCGGCACCACGGCCGAGGCCGTCACCATGCGGCTTCAAGACAAGCGCGGCGATGACGCGCCGTATTTCTCCGTGGTGCTCGTGCCCGGCTGGGAGACGCGGTCGTGAGCGGCAGTCTTTCTGTCGTCGGTCTCGGACCGGGCAGCCCGCAGGCACTGACGCCCGAGGCGGCCGCAGCGCTCGAGCGGGCCGACGCGCTCTATGGCTACGGTCCCTATCTCGACCGCGTGCCGGCAAAGCCCGGCCAGACGCGCCACGCATCGGACAACCGCGAGGAGGGCAATCGCGCGGCGGCCGCGCTGCGCCATGCGGCACAGGGCGCCAAGGTCGCGATGGTGTCGGGCGGCGATCCGGGCGTGTTCGCCATGGCGGCCGCGGTCTGCGAGCAGATCGACGGCGGCGACGCCGCCTGGCGCAGCCTCGAAGTGTCGGTGGTGCCCGGCATCACCGCGATGCTTGCGGTCGCGGCGCGGGTCGGCGCGCCGCTCGGCCATGATTTCTGTGCGATCTCGCTGTCGGACAATCTGAAGCCCTGGGATGTCGTCGAGCGGCGGCTCGATGCGGCGGCCGGCGCGGGCTTCGTCATCGCGCTCTACAATCCGATCTCGCGGGCGCGGCCGTGGCAGCTCGGCAAGGCTTTCGAGCGGTTGCGGCGGCAGTTGCCGGCTTCGACGCCGGTGGTGTTCGGCCGCGCGGTCGGGCGCGCTGACGAGAAGATCGCGATCTGCGGCCTTGATGTCGCCGATCCTTCCGCGGCCGACATGGCGACGCTGATCATTATCGGCTCGCCGCTGACGCGCGTGATCGAGCGGCCGGGACAGCCGCCGCTGGTCTACACGCCGCGCTTCGTCGAAGGCGGCGGCTCATGATCGAGCCAGGCCACGGCCTGTTGCGGATCGCCGACCGCCTGAACATCCGGCAGAGCAGGGCGCCGCAGCATGACTACACTGAGCCCCAGCGCGCGCGCCGCGGCGATCTTGCCGTAGGTGGCGTCGCCGCCGCTGTTCTTGGCGACGATGGTTTCGATTCGATGCTGCGCCAGCAGCGCCTTCTCGTCGCTCTCGGCAAATGGTCCGCGGCTGACCACGTAGGTCGCGTGCGGCACGTCGAGCGGCGGCCCGATCGGATCGACGCTGCGGATGAGATAGTGGTGCTGCGGGGCCGCCGTGAAAGCCGCGACCTCCTTGCGCCCGATCGCCAGGAACACGCGTTTGGGCTCCGGGCCGAGCGCGGTTGCGGCGTCGGAGATCTCTCTGACCTCGATCCAGCGGTCGCCTGCGGCGGCAGTCCAGGCCGGCCGGCGCAGCGCCAGCAACGGGACACCGGCCGAGGCCGCAGCCTCGGCGGCGTGCTTCGAAATCACCGCCGCATAGGGATGCGTGGCGTCGATCAGCGCATCGACGCGTTCGGTTTTGAGATAGCCGGCGAGCCCCTCGACACCGCCGAAGCCGCCGACCCGCACCGGAACCGGCTGCGCCGCGGGCGCGGCGGTGCGGCCGGCCAGCGACAGCGTGGTCTTGATATCGGCGCGGCCTGCCAGCAAGCCTGCAAGTTGCCGCGCTTCCGCCGTGCCGCCGAGTATGAGAACGTGCCGCATGTCTTCCGCTCGTCCGCTCTCCGCTGAGAGTGCCGCACCGCGCCGCTGGCTGTCCATCGTCGGGATCGGCGAGGACGGCGTCGACGGCCTGAGCGCGGTCGCGCGCGGTCTCATCGCGGACGCCGAGATCGTGTTCGGCGGCAAGCGCCATCTGGAGCTGGCCGCGCCGCTCATTCGCGGCGCCATGCGGCCGTGGCCGAGCCCGTTCGAGCGGGCGCCTGCCGAGGTGACGGAGCTGCGCGGGCGCGGCGTCTGCGTGCTCGCCTCCGGCGATCCGTTCCTGCATGGCGTCGGCTCGGTGCTGGCGCGCCATGTCGATCCGAATGAAATGCTGGTGGTGCCTGCGCCCTCTGCGTTCAGTCTTGCGGCCGCGCGGATGGGCTGGTCGCTGCCGGAAACGTCATTGGTGTCGCTGCACGGCCGCGCGGTCGATCTCGTCCGGCCGCATCTGCATCCGGGCGCGCGCGTGCTGGCGCTGACGTCGGATGGCGACGGCCCGCGCACGCTGGCTGCGTTGTTGAATGACGGCGGGTTCGGCGCAACCAAGCTCACCGTGCTTGAAGCGCTCGGCGGTCCGAACGAGCGCATCCGCACATCGCTTGCTGCCGGGTTCGACCTGGGCGACATCGGCCCGCTCAATGTCGTGGCCCTGGAGGTCCAGGCATCAGCGCATGCTCGCGTTTTGTCGCGGGCCGCCGGATTGCCCGATGCGCTGTTCGAGCACGACGGCCAGATCACCAAGCGCGAGATCCGCGCCATCACGCTGTCGTCGTTGGCGCCGCGCAAGGACGAGTTGCTCTGGGACATCGGCGCGGGCTCCGGCTCGATCGCGATCGAGTGGATGCTGGCCGATCCCTCGCTTCGCGCGATCGCCATCGAGCAGAAGCCGGAGCGCGCTACGCGCATCCGGCGAAACGCTGCGGCGTTCGGTGTTCCGGGACTTGATGTGATCGAAGGCCAAGCCCCGCATTGCTTCGCGGGACTCGCAACACCCGACGCGATCTTCATCGGCGGCGGCGCGGCCGTGCCGGGATTGCTGGATGCGGTCATTGCAGCACTCCGCTCCGGCGGTCGGCTGGTCGCGAACGCTGTGACGCTGGAAACCGAAATCCTGCTGCTCGCGCGCCACGCATCGCAGGGCGGCGAGCTGACCCGCATCGCGCTGTCCCGCGCCGACGGTGTCGGCACAAAGACCGGATGGCGTCCGGCGATGCCGGTGACGCAATGGGTCTGGACCAAGCCATGATCGTCGCGGGCATAGGCTGCAAGGCCGGCGCGTCGGCGCAGGAGATCGAAGCGGCCATCGGCGCGGCGCTGTCGCAGTCCGGTCTTGAAGGCAGCGCGCTGGGTCTGATCGCAACGTCACAGGCCAAGGCATCCGAAGCCGGCATCGCCGCCGCCGCCACAGAGCGCGGATTGAAGCTTGCGGTCGTGGCCCAGGCCGCGCTCGAATCTGCCGGCGCGCAAACCGTCACGCGATCGGAGCGCGTGCTGGCCGTCGCCGGCGTGCCCTCCGTATCGGAAGCCGCAGCGCTCGCCGCGGCTGGTCCTGGCGCGCGCCTGATCGCACCGCGTGTCGCAGTGGGTCCCGCCACCTGCGCGCTGGCGATCACCGGAGACACGCCGTGATCGTGCATTTCATCGGCGCCGGGCCGGGTGCTGCCGACCTCATCACGGTGCGCGGCCGCGATCTCATCGCGCAATGCCCGGTGTGTCTTTATGCCGGCTCGATCGTGCCGAAGGAGCTGCTGCAATACTGCCCGCCGGGCGCGCGGATCGTCGACACCGCGCCGATGTCGCTCGACGAGATCGAGGCCGAGTTCGTCGCGGCTCGCGACAAGAACCAGGACGTGGCGCGGCTGCATTCCGGCGATCTTTCGATTTACAGCGCGCTCGCCGAGCAGACCCGGCGGCTGGAGCGGCTCGGCATTGCCTATACGGTGACGCCCGGCGTTCCGGCCTTTGCGGCGGCGGCCGCCGTGCTCGGCCGCGAGCTGACCGTGCCGGAGATCGCCCAGAGCGTCGTGCTGACGCGGATGCCCGGCCGCGCCTCGGCGATGCCGAGCGGCGAGACACTGACGGCCTTCGCCGCGACCGGCGCGACGCTCGCCATTCATCTCGCCATCCATGCCCTCGATGCGATCGTGAATGACCTGCTGCCGCTCTATGGCGAAGATTGTCCCGTCGCCGTGGTGGTCCGGGCCAGCTGTCCCGACGAGCGCATCCTGCGCGGTACGCTCGGCACGATCCGTGCAAGGGTCGCGGCCGAGCCGATCGAACGCACCGCGCTGGTGCTCGTCGGGCAGGCGCTCGCCGCCCATGATTTTCGCGAGAGCGCGCTGTACGATCCGGATTATCGCCGCCGATTCCGCGGCGGACGATGACAGGTTGAAATCGTTGCTCACATGACTCCGCTCGAAGCGCTCGCGATCCTGCACGGCCGGTTTCCCAAGATGGAGCCCGGCCACGTCTGGCTTGCCGGCGCGGGCCCCGGCGATCCCGGCATGCTGACGCTCGATGCGCTGGCGGCGCTGGTGCAGGCTGACGTCATCGTGCACGACGCGCTGGTCGACAAGCAGACCTTGGCGCTCGCGCGCCCCGGCGCCACCCTGGAATTCGCCGGCAAGCGCGGCGGACGGCCTTCGACGCAGCAGACCGATATCACGGCGCGGCTGATTGAGCTGGCGCGGCAGGGCCACAAGGTGCTGCGGCTGAAGGGCGGCGATCCTTTCGTGTTCGGCCGCGGCGGCGAGGAGGCCATTGCACTGGCAGAAGCCGGCATTCCCTACCGCATCGTTCCCGGCATCACGGCCGGTATCGCGGGCCTTGCGACGGCGGCGATCCCGGCGACCATGCGCGGCGTCAACCAGGCCATCACCTTCGTGACCGGCCACGCCGATCCCGACTTCGACTGGAGCGCGCTCGCGCGCACCGGCCAGCCGATCGTGATCTACATGGCGATGCGCAACATCGAGCACATCGTCGAAGCGCTGCGGCACGGTGGCCTTGCGGCGGCGACACCCGCGGCCGTCATCGTTGCCGCGACCTTGCCGGAGCAGCACATCGTCATCACCACGCTGGACAAGCTCGCTGCAGAGGTCGGCAAGCTCGGCTATCGCCTGCCGGGGCTGATCGTGATCGGTGAGATCGTGAATGTGCGCAATCAACTGCTGCATCTCGTCTCCGAGGCCGCGCGGTGACGGCGCGCGGGTTGATCGTCTCGGCGCCGCGTTCGAGCTCCGGCAAGACCACCGTCACGCTTGGCCTCCTCGGCGCGCTGCGCCGCAAGGGCATAGCTGTGCGCGCAGCGAAATCCGGGCCCGACTACATCGATCCGGCGTTCCATGCAGCCGCGACTGCGGCGAAGGGCGTGAACCTCGACAGCTGGGCCATGCTGCCCGCGACCATCGAGGCATTGATGGCAGAAGCCGCGCAGGCTTCCGACGTGCTGGTGATCGAAGGTGCGATGGGGCTGTTCGACGGCGTGCCGGGCGTTCCAGGACGCTCGGGTGCAGCGTCCGATATCGCGGCGCGCTTCGCGCTGCCGGTGCTGCTCATTCTCGACGTGTCGGGACAGTCGCAATCGGCCGCCGCGGTCGCGGCGGGCTTCGCGTCGTTCGATCCGAAGGTACGCGTCGGCGGCGTGGTGCTGAACAAGTTGGGCAGTGATCGGCATCGCACGCTGATCGCCGATGCGCTCAAGCCTCTCGGTATTGCAGTTATGGGCGCGATCCCGCGCGACGACAAAATGGTGCTGCCGGAACGGCATCTCGGTCTGGTGCAGGCCGGCGAGCACGCCGATCTCGACGCGCGGCTCGCGAGCTTTGCCGAGATGGCAGCGCGGCATCTCGATCTCGACGCCATCATGGCGATGGCCGCGCCGTTGCTCAGTCTCGCGGCCTCTGCGGCTCCAATCCTGAAACCGCCCGGCCAGCGCATCGCGCTCGCCTCCGACGCAGCTTTCTCCTTTGTCTATGCGCATGTGCTCGACGGCTGGCGGAGGAGCGGCGCCGAGATCGTGCCGTTCGCGCCGTTGCGCGACGAGGCGCCGCCGGAGCATTGCGATGTTTGCTGGCTCCCGGGCGGTTATCCCGAGCTGCACGCGGGAGCGCTCGCGGCGGCGGAGCGTTTCAAGAATGGACTGAAAGAGTTCGCGCGCACGCGGCCGGTTCACGGCGAGTGCGGTGGTTACATGGTGCTGGGCCAAGGTTTGGAAGACGCGAGCGGCACGCGTCATGCGATGGCAGGATTGCTGTCGCACGCCACGAGCTTCGCCAAGCGCAGGCTGCATCTCGGCTATCGCCAGGCGCGGCTTCTTGCCGATCATCCGCTCGGCGCGAGAGGCGATGTCGTGCGCGGTCACGAATTCCATCACGCCAGCATCATCGACAAAGGCAGTGACGAACCGTTTGTCGAGGTGATGGACGCTCAAGGCAAGCCGGTGGTGGAGACTGGAAGCCGGCGCGGACTTGTCTCCGGCACCTTTTTCCATGCTATCGCGCGCGAGACCTAATGGGGTTTGTTGGCAACGCCGGCCTCCGCGAATGTCGCCATGCCGTCGTGACACGCGAGAGCTGAACGCAGCAGCGACACTGCCAGCGCCGCGCCCGAGCCTTCGCCGAGCCGCATGCCGAGATCGAGTAGCGGCTTGAGCTTCAGTTCGTCGAGCAGCATGCGATGTCCGGCTTCGGCCGACACATGCGCGGCTTGCGTATGATCGAGCGCATCGGCGCGGAGCTTTGTAAGTGGCGCTGCGGCCGCGGTGCAGACGAAACCGTCCAGCAGCACCGGAATGCGATGGCGACGCGCGGCGAGCGTCGCGCCGAGAATCGCGGCCAGCTCGCGGCCGCCGAGCGCCGCGGCAACTAGCAGCGGATCGTTCGAGATGCCAGCATGACGCGACAGCGCCTTGTCGATCACCGTCTGCTTTCGTGCGAGCCCGCGATCGTCCACGCCGGTGCCGCGGCCGGCCCAGCGCGCGCCGCCGCCGCCGAACAGCGATGCGGCAACAGCGGCGGCCGCGGTCGTGTTGCCGATGCCCATTTCGCCGAGGCAAACCAGATCAGCCTCCGGCCGCACCGCGCGATAGCCTGCCGTCACCGCGCCGATGAACGACGCCTCATCCATCGCGGACTCCGCGGTGAAGTCTGCGGTTGGCGTATCGAGATCGAGCGGGATCACCCGAAGCTTTGCCGCGACTGCACCCGCGAGCTGATTGATCGCGGCACCGCCTGAGGAAAAATTCGCCACCATCTGGGCTGTGACGGCGGCCGGGTAGGGGGATACGCCATGGGCCGTGACGCCGTGATTGCCGGCGAACACCAGCACGTCGACCGTCGTCAGCCGCGGCGGGTTGCGGCCCCATCGCGCCAGCCAGGCCACCAGGTCCTCCAGTCGGCCGAGGCTGCCGGGCGGCTTGGTGAGCTGGGCCTGCCGGGCCATGACGGCGGCAGCCGCGGCATCGTCGCCCGCCGGCAGGTCGAGGCAGGCCTGCCGCAACTCGGCGAGCGTCCGGAATGGCGCCGGCTCCCGTTCGTCGCCAGCCTGTGATGTTGCGCTCATAACGATCTTCGTGCCGGGCCGGTTGTCAGGTTCACCATAGCTGGCGGCCTGGGTGCGAACAATTCTATAAGGCTCATGCGGGGACTTCGACCGATGATCAACCAAGCCTGGCTGCTGCAGCGCCTGACCGAGCTGAAGCTCGGCTTCGTTTTCCTGACGCGGCTGCCGCTGCGGCATGACGGACCGGTGGCGAAGGGCGAGCTGGCGCAAGCGCTGTGGAGCGCGCCGCTGGTCGGCATCGTGGTGGCCTTCGCCGGCGCGATCGTGTTTTCGGCGGCGCTGGTACTGCACCTGCCGCTGCTGCCGGCCGCGGTGCTGACGGTCGCGACGACCACGCTGCTCACGGGCGCTCTGCACGAGGACGGGCTTGCCGACGTGGCCGACGGCTTCGGCGGCGGCACGACCCGCGAGCGCAAGCTCGAGATCATGCGCGACAGCCGGATCGGCACATATGGCGTGGCCGCGCTGATCCTGTCGTTCATGCTGCGGGTCTGCGCCATCGCTGAACTGGGCGACGACCAGGCGGTGCTTGCGGCGCTGGTTGCGGCCCATGCCGGCGGCCGCGCCGCCATTCCGCTGTTCATGCGGATCGTGCCGCCGGCGCGCGCCGACGGCCTGAGCACTGATGCCGGCATGCCGTCACCGGCGGTGTCGCTTGCCGCGGTGGTGATCGGCGCCGCCGCGCTGCTGGTCGGTCTTGGCATCAAGGCCGGGATTGTCGCGCTGCTGCTGCTCGCGGGCACCGGAGCCTTCGTTGCATGGTTGAGCTGGCGGCACATCCAGGGACAGACCGGCGATGTGCTGGGCGCGCTGGAGCAGGCCGGTGAAATGATCGTGCTGCTGATCGCTGCCGCCATTGCCGCCACGCCGCGCTAGGCTCTGATTCAACTTCGTTGAATCAGAGCCGCCGCTCCTTTTCTTGTTTGGGGCATGATCTTGTCCGAAAACCGCTTCACACTTTTCGGGATCATGCCCTAGGTCCTCCGCAACAGATAAGTGTCCATGATCCAGCCGTGGCGCGTCCGCGCCTCGCTGCGCACGCGCTCGATCTCGGCCGAGCGGTCGGCGAGCTTGCCGGAAATCAGGATCTCATCGGCGGTGCCGAGATAGGCGCCCCAGTAGATATCGACGTTGGCCTCCTTCACGGCCTTGAAGGTGCATTCGCCGTCGAGCATCACGACGGTGTCGTCGCCGGGCAGACCTTTCGCCAGTTGCCGGCCGGTTGTGATGTTGACGGGCCCGCCGATGCGGTTGAGCGCGATCTGGTGTTGTGCAGCCAGCGCCTGGACCGCCGTGATGCCCGGAATGACGTCGAGCTCGAACGCCACCGTCTTCATCGCCGCGACCTGATCGACGATGCGGAGCGTGCTGTCGTAGAGCGACGGGTCGCCCCAGACCAGGAATGCGCCGTGCTGGTTGCCGGCAAGCTGCTCGCGGATCATGGCTTCGTAGATCCTGGCACGCTTGTCGTGCCAGGTGGTCACTGCGGTTTCGTAAGAGGCGGGCTTGCGGTCGCGCTCGGGGTCTTTCGCCTCGACATACCGGAACGGCTTCTTGACGTAGCGATCGCAAAGCTCGCGGCGCAGCTTGGCGAGATCGTCCTTCTCCTCGCCCTTGTCGATCAGGAACACGACGTCGAGCGTTTCCAATGCTTTGGTGGCCTGCACCGTGATGTAGTCGGGATTGCCCGCACCGATGCCGATGATGGAGAGCTTTCTCATCGCTTGCGTCCCGTTGGCTTTGTCGCCTGGAACATATGCAAGCTGATGTCGCGCTGTGCAATACAAACCGTTCGGTCGATGTCGCGATCGACGCCTATTGCTGCGCTCCTGCGATCTTGGCCACCGTGACCACGTCCTTCCATTTGACCACGTCGGCCTTGATCCGCTCGGCCACCGCCTCGGGCGAGCCGGGCTCGGGATCGACGCCCTGGATCTTCATGGCCTGCTGCACGTCCGAGGCCGCTGCGACCGCCAGCATGGCCTCGTTGAGCCGCTTCACGATCGGCGCGGGCGTGCCGGCCGGCACCACGATGGCGGTCCACAGCCCGGCCTCGCAGCCCGGCACGCCAGCTTCGGCGACGGTCGGAATCTCCGGCAGCATGGCGTTGCGATGCTCGCCCATCACGGCGAGGGCGCGGAGCTTGCCTTCGTGGATCTGCTGCAAGGTCGGCGGGATGGTGCTGACCGAAAGCTCGATGCGGCCCTGCATCAGGTCGACCATGGACTGCGCGGTGCCGCGATAGGGCACGTGGGTGATGTCGACATGGGCCTGGCGCTTGAACAATTCGCCGGCGAGATGCGCAAGCGTGCCGGTGCCGGCGGACGCATAGCTCAACTTTCCAGGCTGGGATTTGGCGAGCGCCACGACCTCGGCCAGCGTCTTTGCCGGCAGCTGCGGCGCGCTGATCAGCACGAAGGGCGAGGAGCCGATCATCGCCACCGGGGTGAAGTCCTTCACCGGATCAAACGGCAGGTTCGAGTTCAGCGCGGCGCTCGCCGCGTGCGTCGTGGTGTTGGCAAGGCCCAGCGTGTAGCCGTCGGGCGCGGATTTCGCGACTGCATCGGTCCCGATCACGGTGCTGGCGCCGACGCGGTTCTCGACCACGATCTGCTGGCCGAGCTTTTCGCCCGCCTTGGCGGCGACGATGCGCGCGATGGTGTCGGAGCTGGAGCCCGCCGCGAACGGCACGATCAGTTTCAGCGGCCGGTCGGGCCACTCGGCGAATGCAGGCGCAACCAGTGCGGCGGTGGCAACGGACACGGACGTCAAGAGCACAGCAATCCGTCGCACCACATCGCCTCCTACAGCATTACAAAATCCGCTCGGCCTCGCGCAGGCTGTCGAACAGCGCGGTGCGCAGCAGGAACTTGCGCGCCAGCGTTGGGTCCTCGGCCTGGCGCCGAAGCTCGTCGTGATTGCGCTTGCGAACCGCCGGATCGCGCTCCTCGAGGAGCCGCTTGTTGCGGATGGTCCCCGCCTGGGTGTGCTGGACCGCCACATGCCGCCGCTGCCGTTCGTATCTGTCGAGCTCTGCATCATCGGCAGTGCCATGCAGGATGCGGGCCAGCTTGTCGGCGAGATTGAAGGCGTCATGCACGCCGCTGTTCAGCCCCATGCCGCCGATCGGGCTGTTGACGTGCGCGGAGTCGCCGGCGAGCACCACGCGGCCAACGCGGAACTTGGCGGCGACGCGCTGATGCACCGTGTAGAGATTGCAGCCGCAGATCTCGAACTCGTGGTCGATGCCGAGGAACTGCTGCAATCGCTTCTGCAACGCCTCGGGGCGTTTCAGCTCGTTCTCGTCGTCGTCGATGTTGGTCGGGAAGTGAATCCGCCAGCGATCCGGCGGCCCCTTCCAATGAAACAGATTGGAGTATTCGACCGGATCGGAGATGTAGTTGCGTTCGGTGTAGCCATGCCGGCGGAAATCGTAGGCCACCTCGATGTTGATGGTGCGCTCCGGATAGGTGAAGCCCTCGAATTCGAGGTTCAGCTCCTTGCGGGCGATGCTGCGCGCGCCTTCGGCGCTGACGAGATGGCTGCCGCGGATCGTCTCGGCTTCGCCCGCGGCGTTCTTGACCTGCACCAGCACGGCATCGGCGTTCTGCGTGAAGCCCAGGAACTCCGTCGCCATCCGCACGTCGACCAGCGGATGCGCCTTGGCGAGCTTCAGCGCCTCCTCGATGATCTTGATGCGCTCGCACTGGAGCACGAACGGAAACTTGGTGTCGTCCTTGAGCAGCGCGTGATCGAACTCGGCGATCAGTGCGTTGTCCTGCCGGTCCCAGTAATGAAACTTGGGCGCGATCAGCCCGCGCGGCTCCATCTTTTCGTAGAGCCCGATGCGGTCGAAGAATTCGAGGGTGGTGGGGTGGTTGGAGCCGGCGCGCGGCACCTGGTCGAGGAAGTTCTCGTCGGTCATCGACTCGATGAGAACGACAGAAACGTCCTGCTGCGCCAGCGCGAGCGCGAGGCACAGGCCGACCGGGCCTGCGCCCACCACCACGACGGGATCGGGCTTCGACATCGACGCGAACGCCGGATTATTTCTGCGGCACCACGTCCTTCACGGCACCGGCCCAGCCGGTGTGGGTGAGGTCGAACACGAGCCCGGTCGGGCTCTTGTACTTCGCCTCGTAGAACGAGTTCGGCGAGGTCGGGCGTCCGGCGAGATACTCGCCGCCGGCCTTGACCACCTTCTTCTCGGCTGCATCGAGGTCGTCGACCCACATGCCGAAGTGATAGAGGCCGAGCTTCTCGTCGCCCTCCTTCTTCAGGAGCGCAACGTTGAAGATGCCGTCCGACATGTAGATGCCGCGCCGTGCCGTGCCGGCGCGCTTCATGTCGAAGGCCTCCTCGAAGAACTTCGCCGAGGTTTCCGGGTCTTCAACGATGACGGCGATGTGGCGCAGCTTGGACATGGATCGTTCCTTTCAGTTGTTGGGCCCATGATGCGGCGAAGCGCATGAGCATGCAATCCTCACGCCGCATCAGTCATAGACGGTTTCGACATAGTGGTCGGAATCGACCACGGCCTCGATCACGGTCGGCCCCTTGGCCTTGAGCGCGGTCTTGATCGCGTTTTCCAGCGCCTGCGGACTGCGCGCGCCGACCGCGGGCACGCCGAAATAATGCTGCGGCGGCTCGGTGTACTCCTCGGCCTGGAGTTCCGTTCCATAGAGCGGAAACTGACGGCGGATCTGCTTCACCTTGATCAGAGCGAGCCACTTGTCGTCGAGCACCACGATCGGCAACGACAGGCCCATGCGCTTGGCGACGGTCACTTCGCCGCAGGTCATCTGGAAGCAGCCGTCGCCGATGAGACAGACGACCGGCAGATCGGGCCGCGCGAGCTTCGCCGCGATGGCGCCGGGCAGTCCGAAGCCCATCGACGACCAGCCGTTGGTGACGTGGAAGGTCTTCGGCGCGTAGGCGGTCCACTGGCTCGCGATCTGGTGGGTGTGCGCGCCGACGTCGAACGAGAGCAGGCCTTCGCGCGGCAGCGCGCGGCGCACCGCGTCGATCGCGGCATGCGCCGTGAACGTGTTGGCCGCCGGCCGGAGCGCCAAGTGAAACGCTTCGCGGTGCTTGGCGAGCGCTGAAGGGGCCCAGTCGTGGGTGGTGGCGGGGAGGGCGGCGAGCTTTCCAAGCGAATGATCGAGATCGCCAGTGACCTCGTGGGCGACCGTCACGGACGGCGCGACGTCGACCTTGTCGATGTCGATCTGCAGCAGCGGCACCTCGGCGATCCAGGCCTCATACTCGACCTCGATGGTGTCGTAGCCGAGACCGACGATCAGGTCGGCCGAGCGGAGAAGCTTGCGTTGATGCTGCCGGCAGGCCCGCTCGATGACGCCGATCGAAAGCGGATGATCCTCGTCGATCATGCCCTTGGCCATCGTGGTGGTGGCAAACGGCAGGTTATGCCGCTCGATGACCTGGCGCAGCAGATCCGGTTTGCCAAGCCGCATCGCGGTCGAGCCGAGCACCGCGATGGGCTTTTTCGCCTTGGCGATCAGCTCGTGGGCCTTGGCTATGGCCGCGTCGGCGGCGGGTGACAGCGGCGTCGCGGCCTTCGCGGCGGCGATCTCCTCGCGCGCCGGCGCCAGCGCCACGTCCTCCGGCAGGTCGAGATGCACCGGGCCGCGCGGCTCGCTCATGGCGATGCGCACCGCCTCGTTGATGGTCTCGACGATCTTGCCCTTCTCCAGGCGGAAAGACGCCTTGGTGATCGGGGCGAACAGCGCGTGATGGTCGATCCACATCTGGATCCGTCGGCCGAGCTGCTCGGTGACGAGGTTGCAGGTGATGGCGATCATCGGCGAGCGGTCGAGCCAGGCGTTGCCGACGCCGGTCGCAAGGTTGGTCGCGCCGGGGCCGAGCGTGGCGATGCACAGGCCCGGCGCGCCGCTCATGCGGCCGGTGACGTCGGCGGCAAAGCCCGCGGAACCCTCATGGGCGGTGAGCACGAAATCGACGCCGCCTTTGCGCATCGCGTCCATCAGCGGCAGCACGTTGCCGCTCGGGATGCCGAAGCCGCGGCGGATGCCGGCGGCCTTGAGGGTGGAGACGATCAGATCGGCGTTGTTCATGGAGACGCTTTCAGCTTTTGTTTGTAGGCCATGTATTCCAGGCTCTCCGGCAATGCTCAAGGGGAGGGGGCGTACAGGCGTGATTCATCGGCCCCGGGTGTCAGTGTGGCGCTGGGGCGGCGCCTTCTCTTTTTTCCCTCACGTGCGTGAGGGAGCGGAGCGCCGGTTGGCGCTACGTCATAGTCTGGCACCTCTTGGAGGTGCCGCGTGCCGTATGACCGGCACGCACGCCTCCCGGCGCTCCACTGTGGCGATTTTTGACGAGGCCCCCGGACTTCTTCGCCGGACC
>CAKZHN010000109.1 GCA_936924235.1 uncultured Rhodoplanes sp.
TCCGATCAGTCATCGGGCATCGCGATCGACGACGCCGTCAGACGAGCAAGGCATGCCCGGGATACAGGGTCTGACAGAGAAGGAAATAATATTGAGGATTCGAGTGTGAATTCACTGGGGACACAAAGGCAGTGTCACCCCCGCGCTTGACGCGGGGGTCCATGACCCTGGCTCGGCAACGGAAGCATTGCGTAAGGCTGTCATTCGCCGCACGCGCTCATGGATGCCCGGGTCAAGCCCGGGCATGACAGCGGAGTGTGTGGCTACAGCGAGTCAATGAAACGCAGAATGTCCTTCGGAAGGCTCTGGCACGGGGCATGATGGGACGTCATCGCTGCAAGCGCGCCAAGGTCGCGTCGAAATCGCTTACGGCCGCCTTGCGATCGTCTTCGGACATCATCGCCGCGAAAAAACCGTTGCGGGCGACCGCAACGATCTCGTCCGGCGTCAGCGCGATCGACCTTTCAAGCGCCCGATAATTGTCGTTCACGTAACCGCCGAAATAGGCGGGATCGTCCGAGTTGAGCGTCACCAGCAGATCCTTCTGCATCATGTCGCGCAGCGGATGACGCTTGAGGTCGTCGACCACACGGAGCTTCAGGTTCGACAGCGGGCAGACGGTGAGCGGCATCTTGTCCCGCGCGAGGCGGCCGACCAGCACCGCATCCTCCAGCGCCCGATTGCCGTGATCGACGCGGCTGACGCCCAGCAGGTCGAGCGCCTCCCAGACATAGGCGGGCGGACCCTCCTCTCCGGCATGCGCGAAGCAATGAAAGCCTGCGTCGCGCGCGCGGTTGAACACACGCTTGAACTTGCTGGGCGGATGACCGCGCTCCGCCGAGTCGAGTCCTATGCCGATGATCTTCGCCTTGTGCGCCAGCGCCGCATCCAGGGTACGCTCGGCATCGGCTTCGTCGAGATGGCGCAGAAAGCACATGATCAGGCTGGCGCCGATGCCGAGCTTGTCGCCGGCCTCGCGGCAGGCGCGATGCAGTCCATTCACGACCGTTTCGAAGGCGACGCCCCGGCTGGTATGGCCTTGCGGATCGAAGAACATCTCGACATGCCGCACGTTGTCGGCGTGAGCACGCTCGAGATAGGCCCAGGCGAGATCAAAAAAGTCCCGCTCGGTGATCAGCACCGACATGCCCTGGTAGTAGACGTTCAGGAAATCCTGCAGCTCGGCGAATTGATAGGCCTTGCGCAGCGCGTCGACCGATTCATAGGGCAGGCGGATGTTGTTGCGCCTGGCCAGCGCGAACATCAGCTCCGGTTCGAGGCTGCCTTCGATGTGGATATGCAGCTCGCACTTCGGCAACTGGCTGATCAGCAGGTCGGGGGATACCGCCATGAGCGCTTCCGCTTACGACGCAGCCGCGGCCTTCACGCCGGTGCCGATCGGGCACGACACGCCGGTGCCGCCGAGGCCGCAATAGCCGTGCGGATTCTTCGCCAGGTACTGCTGGTGATAGTCCTCGGCGAAGTAGAACTCCGGCGCGTCCACGATCTCGGTCGTGACCCCGCCAAAGCCCTTGGCGCCGAGCGCCTTCCCAAACATCGCCTTCGACTCCTCGGCGGCCTTCTTCTGCGCCGGCGAGGTGGTGTAGATGCCGGAGCGATAGTGCGTGCCGATGTCGTTGCCCTGGCGCATGCCCTGGGTCGGGTCGTGGTTCTCCCAGAAGGTCTTGAGCAGCGCCTCATAGGAGATCTTCTTCGGATCGAACACCACCAGCACCACCTCGTTGTGCCCGGTGCGGCCGGAGCACACCTCCTCATAGGTCGGGTTCGGGGTGTAGCCGCCGGCATAGCCCACCGCCGTGGCATAGACGCCGTCACCCAGCTCCCAGAACTTGCGCTCGGCGCCCCAGAAGCAACCCATGCCGAAGATCGCGGTCTCGGCTCCCGCGGGGTAGGGCCCCTTCAGCGCATGACCGTTGACGAAATGGTTCGACGCGGTGCGGATCGGGTTCGGCCGCCCCGGCAGCGCCTCGGCCTTGGACGGCACGTCGAGCGACTTCTTGAACATGAACATGCTTCGTTCTCCTCAATCGTTGGCCTGAATATAAGCCCGATTGCGCCTTCGGCACGGGCCGAAAGCTCCGCGAATGCGTCACATTCCGGCCATCCCGGCCGTCGACCCTTTCACAGCCGCGCGACTGCGGCATCGCCGACTGCTTCCCTCACGGGCAGTTTCCCTTTTGGCCTTGGACACTTATGCTGCGCCCCGATGGATTCGGGTGGAGGCCCCATGATCAGGCTGAGGATGTTCGTGTGCGCTGGCGTGTTGGCGCTGCTGGCGGCGCTGCCCGCAAAGGCGCAGACCCCGCCGCCGCCCTATGGGCCGCCGATCGGCATCGAGAACGCCCGCAAGGCAATGGCCGCGGCCGAAGGCGAGGCGGTCAAGAACAACTGGGCCGTGGTGATCGTGATCATCGACAGCGGCGGCCACATCGTGATGCTGCACCGGCGCGACGACGTGCAGCTGTCCTCGATCGAGCTGTCCCAGGGCAAGGCCAAGACCGCGCTGATGTTCAAGCGGCCGTCCAAGGTGCTGGACGACGCGATCGCCAGCGGCGGACCCGGCCTGCGCTTCCTGGCGCTGAAGGATATCGTGCCGCTGGAAGGCGGCCTGCCGTTGATGCTCGACGGCAAGATCGTCGGCGCGATCGGCGTCTCCGGCGTGCTGTCGTCGCAGGACGCGCAGATCGCCAAGGCCGGCGCGGATGCTTTGAAATAGGCGCTGTCTCGGCATTGTAATCGAGTGGGAATAGATCCGTCGGGGGCCATGGATCACCGTCCGCATATCGTCGTGGTCGAGGACGAGGCGACCCAGCGTCAGCTCCTCTGCGACTATCTCGACAAGCAGAACTTCCGCGTCAGCAGCGCCGACGGCGGCGTGGCGCTGCGGCGGCTGGTCGAGCGCGAGCTGCCGGCGCTGGTGCTGCTCGATGTGGGGCTGCCCGGCGAGGACGGCTTCGCACTGGCGCGGTGGCTGCGCGAGCGCAGCGGCCGGATCGGCATCATCATGGTGACGGCCTCGTCCGACACCGTGGACCGTGTGGTCGGGCTGGAGACCGGCGCCGACGACTATATCGGCAAGCCCTACGAGCCGCGCGAGCTGCTCGCCCGGGTGAAAAGCGTGCTCCGCCGCGTCACCGGCACGCCTTCGGCCTCCGGGCCGCGGGTGCGGATGGGCCGCCGGGTGCTCGACCTGGAAAAGCGCGTGCTGATCGATCCCAGCGACGGCAGCGAGGAGACGCTGACGGCCAGCGAATACGACCTGCTCAAGCTGTTCGCCGAGAACCCCAACCGGCCGCTGCAGCGCGACTGGCTGCTGGAATCCGCCGCCCATCGCGAGATGGAGGCCTTCGACCGCGCCATCGACCTGCGGATCACACGTCTGCGCAAAAAGATCGAGGCCGACCCATCCCATCCGGATTCCATTCGCACGGTGCGCGGCGTGGGTTATATGTTTGTGCCGCCGAAGGATTAGGCGGCGGTGGGTTACCATTACGGCCGGTGGGGGCGTGAACCCGGACCCCATGCCGAGCGACCAATGAGTGTCATGAAGGGGCAAGAGTAGAGGCGTGACAATGAACACCAGCATTCTTCGCGGCGCCGCCGCTTTGCTTTTGATTTCCGCACTTGTTCCCGCGGCCCGCGCCGAATCGCCGGAGGGCCGGGTCGAGATTCAGACACCGATCGTGCAGCCGGCTTCACTGCCGAAGCCCGAGCATCCGTTCGCCGCGATGGCCGGCACCTGGAACGGCGGCGGCACCATCGAGCTCACCGGCGACATCAAGGAAAACCTGCGCTGCCGCGCCAACTACAATTACGGCGCCGCCAACAACAGCCTCGCACTCAGCATCCGCTGCGCCAGCGACAACTACAAATTCGAATTGACCAGCAATGTCGTCGATCGGGGCGGCCGTATCTCCGGCACCTGGAGCGAGGCGGCCTACAAGGTCTCCGGCCAGATTTCTGGTCACGTGCAGGGCAATCACATCTCGGCGGTGGCGAACGGCGACAGCTTCACGTCGGACCTCGCGGTGACCACCACGGCGAACCGCATGATGGTGACGATGACGCCGAAGGCGACCTACGTGATCGCGGTGAAGATGGCGTTCAACCGCGCGGGGAAGTGACGGCGGCACTTGGCCGGCGTTGACATCGCTGGCCGTAGTATTCCCACGCTATCGCAACACAGGCGGTGTCATGCCCGGGCGTAGCCGTCCGAAGGACGGCGTCGCTTCGCTCGCCTATGACCCGGGCATCCATGCGATGCCGCAGCCGATGCCGGCCTTGCGTAAGTCTTCCGCTTTTGCAGCCGGGTCATAGACCCCCGCGTCAAGCGCGGGGGTGACGGCGGAGTGTGTGGCAGCAACGCGGCACTTCTGAAGAATCCAACCGCAATCACTGCCGCGACGCGCTGATCTCTGCCAAGGCCCGCCGCAGCTCCACCGCCAGCGGCCCAAGCCCGTCGCGCGCCCGCGCGCGGTCGCCGGCCTTGCCGGCCTGCTCCAATGCGGCAGCGGCCGCGCCGACGCCCTTGGCGCCGACCGCCTGCGCGGCGCCCTTCAGCTTGTGCGCAGCCGCCGCCAATTGCGCCAGATTGCCGTTTCGCGAGGCGCTGTCGATCTCGCGCTGGGTGTCGGCGGCGGTGTCCTCGAACTTCCGCAACAGCGAATCGATCGCCGCCTGATCGTCACCGAGCCAGGCGCCGAGCACGCTCCTGTCGATCGCTGCGCCGGCCTCGCCATTGCCGACCGACGCATGGCCCTTGGCGCTGCCGACCGTGAGCCAGCGCTCCAGCGTGGTGCGCAGCCGCTCGATGTTCACGGGCTTGACGAGGTAAGCGTCCATGCCGGCCTCGATGCAGCGCTCCTCCTCGCCCTTCATCGCATTGGCCGTCACCGCGACGATCGGCGTGTGGCCCGCATGCTTGCCGCCCTGCTCGGCCTCGCGGATGCGCTGGGTCAGCTCATAGCCGTCCATGTGCGGCATGTGGATGTCGGCCAGCACCGCGTTGTAGCGGCCGGCCGCCCAGGCCTCCAAGGCCTCGACGCCGTCGTTGACGCTGTCGGCGGCAATGCCGAGCAGGTCGAGCTGGCGCACCAGCACCTCGCGGTTGACCGGATGATCGTCGACCACCAGCACGCGGAAGTGCTCGCGCTTCTGCGCCGCGCCGTCCTTCGCGGCCGTCTCCGGCCGCAGCAGCGTGGCGAGCGGCGAATCCGCGGGCGCTGCCTTGAGCGTCAGCGACACCGTGAAGGTCGAGCCCTTGCCGGGCTTGCTGTCGATCTCGACCGCGCCGCTCATCAGTTCGGTGAGCCGGCGCACGATGGACAGGCCGAGACCGGTGCCGCCGAACTTCCGCGTGGTCGAGGAATCGGCCTGAGCGAAGGGCTGGAACAGCCGGGCGCGCTGCTCGGCGGTCAGCCCGATGCCGGTGTCGGTGATCGACAGCGTCACCCGCGTCGCGCCATGTCCGAGCGGCCTGGTGCCGCCGCGGACGCGGACGCCGCCGCGCTGGGTGAACTTCAGCGCGTTGCTGACCAGATTGAACAGGATCTGCCGCACCCGCGTCGGATCGCCGACCAGCGCGTCGTTGGAGCCGGCCTCGATGAAGGAATCGAGCGTCAGGCCCTTGGCGGCGGCCTGCGGCCGGAAGGTGTCGATGGCGCCGTCGATCAGGCCGGACAGCGAGAACGCGGTCTCCTCGAGCTCCAGCCGGCCAGCCTCGATCTTGGAGAAGTCGAGCAGGTCGTCGATGATGCGAAGCAGCGCGTTCGCGCTATCGCGCATCGTCGCGACGCTCTTGTGCTGCGACTCGTCGAGGCCCTGGTGCTCGAGCACCTCGAGCATGCCGAGCACGCCGTTCATCGGCGTGCGGATCTCGTGACTCATGGTGGCGAGGAAGGTCGACTTGGCCTGGTTGGCGTCCTCGGCCTCGGCCCGCGCGTTTTCGGCGGATTCCTTTGCGGCGGCCAGCGCCGCCTCGCGCTCGCGCAACTCGGTGATGTCGTGATAGACGCCGAGCAGCCCGCCGTCCTCGAGCTCGCGGAAGATGTATTCGATGTAGCGCCCGCCGTAGGTGCGGCGCTCATAGCGGTTGCCGCCGGGCTTGCGCATCCGTCCCGCCACGTCGGAGACAATCTTGTCGATATCGGCGTCCGGGCCGTATTCGCCACGCGTGACCATGTGGCGGATGAGCTTCATGCCGGAATCACCCGGCTGGATCAGGTCCGGCGTGTAGCCGTGCAGCTCGCGGTGATGGCGGTTGGAGAACACCCAGCGGAAGTCCTTGTCGAACAGCGACACGCCGTCCACCAGATTGTCGAACACCGTCTGCATGGTGTGGTGGGTGCGCTCGACCTCGTCGCGGGCGATCTCGGCGGCCTCCTTGGAGGTCTCCAGCGCCTCCTCGCGGTCTTTCAGCTCGGTGATGTCGCGGGTCACCGCGATGGTGTCGCCGTTGCGCAGCGGAATGAAACGGAACTCGAGATGCATGCCCTCTGAGGTGCGCCGCTCGAAATAGGCGCCGCCGGGCTTGGCGATGAACTCGTAGCGCTTGCGCGCCAGCTCCTCGGCCTGCCCTGGACCAAAGTCGCCGCGCTTGGCCTGGAAGCGCAGGATATCGAGCAGCGTCACGCCGGGCTGCGCCATCTCGGGCGACAGCTTGATGAAATCGACCAGGCTCTGGTTGGTGAACTTCATGCGGAAGTCCGGATCGAACAGCGTGACGCCGTCGCTCATGTTGTCGAGCACCGATTGCAGCAGGCTGCGCGCCTGCTCGACCGCCTGCTCGCGGTCCTTCAATTCGGTGATGTCGCGGTGCATGCCGAGCAGCCCGCCATTGGCGAGCGGCGTGTAGACGAATTCGATATGGCGGCCGCTCACGGTCTTGCGGTCGTAGCGGACGCCGCCCGGCGACAGCATGCTGGCCCGGCGCTCCTTGACGGTGCGCTCGACGTCCTCGACCGGACCGAAATCGCCGCGCGCCGCCTGGAAGCGGATGATCTCATCGACCGAATTGCCGGCACTGGTCACTGCGTCGGGCAATCGCAGCTTCTCGCGGAACTGGTTGTTGCCGAACACGTAGTTGAAGTCCCGGTCGACCAGGATGACGCCGTCATTCATGTTGTCGAGCACGGTCTGCATCACGGCGCGGGTGCGCTCGACGTCCTCCTTGGCCTGGGCCAGCGCCTCCTCGCGGTCCTTCAATTCGGTGATGTCACGATAGACGCCAAGGAGACTGCCGTCGGCCAGCGGCTTGTACTTGAACTGGACGTAGCGGCCCTTGACGGTGCGGCGCTCGTAGCCGCCGCCGCGCGGGTCGCGCAGGATCGCGCAGATTTCGGCGACGCGGCGCTCGACGTCCTCCTCGGCGACCGGGCCGAACTCGCCGCGCCTGACCTGGTAGCGGATGCGGTCGGTGCCGGTGACGCCGGGCTTCAGCAGCTCGGGCGGATATTCGTGGCGGTCGATGTGGTTCTTGTTGGTGAACTGCCAGACGAAATCCTTGTCGAACAGCGAGACGCCGTCGTCCATGTTGTCGAGGATGGTCTGCATCAAGGTGCGGGTGCGCTCGACGTCCGCCTTGGCTTGCGCCAGCGCCTCCTCGCGGTGGCGCAAGTCGGTGATGTCGCGGAAGCCACCGAGGATGCTGCCGCCGGCGATCGGCTTGAAGCTGAACTCGATGATGCGGCCGCCCTGCTCCCGCACATAGCGGGTGCCGCCGGGCGTCGTCATGCGCGCAAAGGCGGCGTCGGCGTAACGCCGCACGTCGGCTTCGCTGGTGACCGGGCCGTAGTCGCCGCGGCGCGCCTGGAACAGCATGATGTCGCGCACCGGGGTGCCCGGGCGCACCAGCTCCTCGGGAAGGTGCCGCGCCTCGATCTGCTGCCGGCTCATGAACACGTGGCGCATCTCGCGGTCGACCAGCGCCACGCCGTCGTCCATGTTGTCGAAGGCGGTCTGCATCACCTCGCGGGTGCGCTCGATCTCGGCGGTCTGCGCCCGCACCTCGCGGAACAGCCGCAAGGTCTCGATCGCGATCACGGCCTGATCCGCGAAGGTCGACATCAGCTCGATCTGCGCCGGCGTGAACGGCATCGACTTGTGGCGCGTCAGGGCAAGAACACCAATGGGCGTGCCCTCGCGCATCAACGGCACGCCGAGCATGGCGCTGTATTCGTTGAACTGGCGCGGGCCGGACCAGGCATATTCCGGATCGGCGCCGACGTCGGGGATGTGCACGATGCGGCGCTCCAGCACGGTGCGGCCGGACAGCGACTGGCGGCCGGGCTTCACGGCCTGGCGCTTCATGAAGTCGGTGAGCTCCGGCGAATAGCCGTGGCTCGCGGTGACACGGAACACTTCGCCATCACGTTGGCCGTCGCGCTGGAAGATGTTGGCGCCGTCGGCTTCCGAAAGCCGCGTCGCCGCCTCGACCAGCCGCTGCAGCACGGTGTCGAGATCGACCCGGCCGTCGTTGATCAGCTTGAGGATGTCGGCCGCCGAGCGCAGCGCCTCTTCGCGGTGCTTGACCTCGGTCATGTCGTGGCCGACCGCGAGCACCCGGCCGCCGGGCAGCGGCTTGAACGAGAATTCGACCAGATGGCCGTTCGCGGTGCGGCGGAAGTTCTTGCTGCCCTTGGGGTCTCGGATGCGCGCGGCACGCTCGGCCACGATCTTCTCGACGTCGGCGTCGGCGCCGTAGTCGCCGCGCTTGGCCATGAAGCGCAAGCCGTCGAAGCCGGTGGCGCCCGGTCCGCCGATCCCCGGCGGGTACTCGAAGTAATCAAGGAGCTGGCGGTTGACGAACTCCACCTTGAAGTCCTTGTCGAAGAGCTGCACGCCCTCGTTCATGTTGTCGATCACGACCTGCATCACCTGGCGCGTGCTCTCGGCGTCGGCGCGGGCCGCTTCGGCCGCTTCCTTGGCGGCGGCGAGCGACTGCTCGCGCTCTTTCAGGGCGGTGATATCGCGGTGGATGCTGATGATGGTGCCGTTGTCGAGCGTCTTGTAGGTGACCTCGATGTGGTGGCCGCTCGCCGAGCGCCGCTCGAAGTGCACGCCCTGCGGCGTGCGCATATGCGCGACCTCCTGGCGGACTTTGGCCTCGACGTCGTCGAGCGGGCCGAAATCGCCGCGCTGGGCCTGGAAGCGGCGGATGTCGCTGAGCAGGCTTTCCGGATAGGCCACGTCGGCCGGATACTTCTGGAACTCCATCATCCGGTTGTTGACGAAATGCACGCGCACGTCGTCGTGCTCCGGCGTCATCAGCGCGATGCCGTCGTCCATGTTGTCGATCATGGTGGCGAGGATTTCGCGGGTGCGCTCGGTCTCGCTGGTGCGCTTCTGCACCTCTTCGAACAGCCGCACCGTCTCGATCGCGATCACGGCCTGGTCGGCGAAGGTGGAGATCAGCTCGAGCTGGCGGGCGCTGAACGGCCGGCCGACGTCCCGGGTCAGGGTCATCACGCCGATCGGCTCGCCCTCGCGCAACAGCGGCACGCCGACGATGGCGCGGAAATCCGCGACGTTATGGACTTCGGGCCAGTTGTATTCGGTGTCCTTCGCGACGTCGGGAATGTGGATGACCCGCCGCTCCAGCGCGGTGCGGCCCAGGACGGTGGTGCGGCTCGGCGGCAGGCGCTTGTCGCGAAGGAAGTCCTTCTGTTTGCGATTGAGCCCCTTCTCGGCGGCCAGGTGATAGAGATCGCCGTCGCGGCGGAACACCAGCGCCGCATCGGCCTCGCAGAGCCGCACCGCGGCGGCCACCACCGCGTCGAGCACGGTCTGCAGCTCGAAGGTCGAGCGGCTCATGACCTTGAGCACGTCGGCGGAGGCGGCCAGCGCCTCGTCGAGCTGCTTGGTCTCGGAGATGTCGC
Organism: uncultured Rhodoplanes sp.; assembly: GCA_936924235.1. GTDB lineage: Bacteria > Pseudomonadota > Alphaproteobacteria > Rhizobiales > Xanthobacteraceae > Z2-YC6860. The sequence continues at coordinate 9,897 of CAKZHN010000109.1, forward strand.
CCGCGGCGCCGACCATGCGGGTGGCCCAGCCGTCCGGCCGCCGCAGCGCGATGCCGGCCAACCGGGCCCAGCGCAGATTGCCGGCGCTGTCGCGGTAGCGCAGCTCCATGGAGAAGCGTGGGGTCTTGCCCTTCAGGTGCTCGGTGAGCGTGTACTTGAACAGCGACCGGTCGTCGGGATGGATGCGGCCGATCCAGTCGCTGGGCTTGCGCATCTGCGCGGGGCTGAGCCCGAGCAGCTCGAACAGGCCCGGCGCGAAATAGACTGTGTCGTTCTCGATATCCCAGTCGTAGAGGTTCTCGTTGATCGATTCGAGCGCGAGCGCGTAGCGCTCGGCATCCGCCAGGGCCTCCTGGAACGCAGGCTTGCTTTGGGAGGCGGGCTTGTGGGATGCGGATTTGCGCTTGTTCCGGGCCGGATCGGGACGAGCGGGATTGGACCGCACCGGTGCTGCGGCCGGTTTGGCCGCGCTCTTGGTTTTGGTCTTCACCGCCTTGGCTTTGGCCTTCGTCGGAATCTTTGCACTCTTGCCGACGGCGCGCGACATACCCGAAATCGGCATCCAAACATCCCCCGCCTGTCATAGTGGGAGGCGTTTGTATCGTCGATGTTTCGCCGTTCCGGGGATTTGTATCGTCTGTATCGTTGGGCCGCAGGACGATACGAACGATACGTATTTTCCCTTATACGACATTCGAACGATACTTACCGCGCCTATTACGCTGGCCCATCGAAATCACGGGGCCTGCCATGACCAAGACCGCAAGCATCTACGCAGCGCAGATCCTGCTCGGTGTGATCGCGATGGCCGCGGGCTACGCCAAGCTCACCGGCGCAGGCCTGATGGTCCAGCAGTTCCACACGCTCGGCATCGGCCAGAGCTTCCTGACGATCGCGGGCGCGGCCGAGATCGTGGCCGGCTTCTGCCTGCTGCTGCCGCGCGGCGGCATCCTCGGCGCGGTGCTGCTCGCCGGCGTCATGGTCGGCGCGCTCGGCGTCACGGTCGGCCATGTGGCGAGCGCGGTGGCGCAGCCGCAGCCGGCCGCCTCGCTCACCGCGACCGGCTTCAATTCGGTTCAGTCCGGCGAACAGGCCGCGACCATCCAGATCGTCCGTCCCCGCACCGAGTGGGACATCTGAAAGTCTGCCCCGTTACCCTGCCGCATAGCCGTCCGAAGGACGGCGTCGCTTCGCTCGCCTATG
>CAKZHN010000110.1 GCA_936924235.1 uncultured Rhodoplanes sp.
CGGTCCACGCGCTCCTGTACCATCATTTCGAGCAGCCGGCGCACCTCGCGATGCTGCTCGGCCTGGGAGTCGACCCAGTCGCGGATCATCTGCTGCTCGGTGCGCATGTGATGCACCAGGCCCTGGATCGCCTCGGCGAGATTGGCCATGGCGGTGGTCGCGGCCTTGCCGGAGCCTCCGCCATTTGCGCCGCTCTGGAGCATGGCCTCGCGCAGCCGCTCGATCGCCGTGCCCATTTCGCCGATGCTGTTGCCGATCGGGACCGCGGTGGGATCGACCGCGGTGGTGATGTTGATGTCGCTCACCGTGGTGGCGAGCCAGTCTTCCAGGTCGGTGTGGAAGCGGTTCTGCGCCTGGCTCATCTGCAGGTCGAGGAAGCCCAGCACCAGCGAGCCCGCGAGGCCGAACAGGGAGGATGAGAACGAGATGCCCATGCCGGACAGCGGCGCGGAGAGGCCGTCACGCAGCGAGTCGAACACCGCACTGGCGTCGCCGCCGACCTTGAGGTTGTTGATGACGCCGCCGACCGAGCTCACCGTCTCGATCAGGCCCCAGAAGGTGCCGAGCAGGCCCAGGAAGATCAAAAGCCCGGTCATATAACGTGAAATCTCGCGCGCCTCGTCGAGCCGGATGGCGATCGAGTCGAGCAGGGTCCGCATGGTCTGCGACGAGATCGACAGGCTGCCGGCCTGGTCGCGCAGGATCGCGGCCATCGGGGCCAGCAGCGATGGCGGCCGCTTCGGGGTCAGGGTCGGATCGGCGCGTCGGAAGGTGTTGACCCAGGCCACCTCGGGAAACAGCCGGATCACCTGCCGGAACGACAGGATGATGCCGATCGCCAGCACGCCGATGATCAGCGCGTTGAGCGGCGGGTTGGCTTTGAAGGCCGTCAGGATCTGCGGATGGATGACGACGACGATCAGGCTGCACAAAATCAGGAATATCAGCATCCGCACCAGGAAGATTCGCGGTGAGGACACTTTGAAGGGATCGACGTCTTTCGCCATGGCCGGCCTTTTCGTCGCCGAAGGACGCAGCCACATTATGGCACGCACGCGGCGAAAGTAATGCTGCTTCTAGGCTAATCAACGCAAATCGCGGCGATTCGGTCCGTTGTCACGGCGCTGCAAAAAAGTGCGCAAAAAGACGCGACGGGGTCAGCCCTTGCCGGCGTCCTTCAGGATTTTCTGCAGTTCGCGGTGCACGGATTCGTTGCCCACCACGATATTGCGCTTGGAAAACATCGCGTCGCCGCCGTCGATGTCGGTCGCATAGCCGCCGGCCTCCCGGACCAGCACGATGCCGGCCGCCAGATCCCAGGGCGACACGTTCTGCTCCCAGTAGGCGTCGATCCGGCCGGCCGCCACGTAGGCGAGGTCGAGCGCGGCCGCGCCGAAGCGCCGCAGGCCCGCGACCTTGTCTTGCACTGCACCCAGTTCCTTCAAGCCGAGTTCGAGATCGCTGCGGCCGTGATGCGGCAATCCGCAGGCGATCACGGTGTCGATCAGCCGTGTGCGGGCCGCGACGCGAATGCGCTTGTCGTTGAGGAACGCGCCTTTGCCGCGCTCGGCGGTGTAGAGCTCGTCGGTGACCGGATTGTAGATCACGCCCGCCACCATGGTGCCGGAGCGCTCCAGCCCGATCGAGATGCAGAACTGCGGGATGCCGTGCAGGAAGTTGGTGGTGCCGTCGAGCGGATCGACGATCCAGGTGTGGGTCGGGTCAGAGCCCTCGCGCTTGCCGCCTTCCTCGCCGAGGAAGCCGTAGCCGGGGCGCGCCTTGCTGAGCTCGGCGTATAGCGTCTCCTCGGCGCGGCGGTCGGCCGCGGTGACGAAGTTCGCCGGGCCCTTCAGCGAGACCTGCAGGTTCTCGACCTCGCCGAAGTCGCGCTTCAGCGAGCGCGCAGCCTTGCGGGCGGCGCCGACCATCACGTTGAGCAGTGCGGAGTGCGGCATTACTCGGCCCGCCGCACGTAGGTGACCTCGTCGGTCGAGACCACGATCTTCTCGCCGGCCTCGATGAAGGGCGGCACCTGGATGCGCAGCCCGTTCTCCAGGGTCGCCGATTTATAGGACGATGCCGCGGTCTGGCCCTTGAGGTGCGGGTCGGCTTCGGTGATCTCGAGCACGACGGTCTCCGGCAGCTTGATGCCGATCGGGCGATCCTGGTGCAGCTGCACCTGCACGTTCATGCCGTCCTGCAGAAAGGTCGCGCGTTCGCCGACGAAATCCTCAGGCAGCTCGATCTGGTCGTAGGTCGCGGTGTCCATGAACACGAGCTGGTCGCCCTGCTTGTAGAGAAACTGAAACTGCCGGCGCTCGACCTCGGTTTCCTCGACCCGGTCGCTGCTGCCGAAGCGCTGGTTGAGCTTGCGGCCGTCGAGGATGTTCTTCAGCTCGACCTGGTTATAGGCCGGGCCCTTGCCGGGCTTGACGGCTCCGGTCTTGACCGCGGCCCAGAGCGAGCCGTCGAGCTCGATCACCATGCCCGGCCGGATTTCGCTGCCGCTGATCTTGGCCATGAACCGTTCGCCCAATTGTCCGCCGTTTCGTACCGTCCGGCGGGCAAATGCCCCCACCCGGCAAGCCCCGTCAAGGCTTTGCCGCCGGGGCCAGCGTCTGGGTCTGGGCGGGCTGCTGCGGGGCAGGCCCCGTCTGATCGAACGGGGTCGGTCCGCGCGGCTGCATGCGCGCGATCCAGGGCTTGGCCTTGGCCTCGGCGGCGGCCCGGTCGGCCGGGGTCATCTTGCGCACGAAGTCCTCGAGATACTGGTCGTTGCTGCCGCCGGCGACGGCGATCAGGTGCCAGCGCGCGGCCTCGATCGGGTCGGCCTTGAGGCCTTTGCCGGAGGCGTACATCAGCGCAAGGCGGCTCTGGGCCGGCGCGCTGTTCTTCTTCGCGGCCTTGAGCAGGAATTCGCCCGCGGCGCGCTCGTCCTTCTTCACGCCGGTGCCGTTGAACAGCGCGATGCCGTATTCGATCTCGGCGTCGGTGTAGCCGGAGCGGGCCGCGGCCGCGAGCAGCCGCGTCGCCTCCTGGGCGTTCATCTTCACGCCGCGGCCTTCCTTGTAGAAGGTCGCGAGCGCGTATTGCGCCTGCGGGTTGCCGGCGTCGGCCGCCACCTTCATCAGTTCGGCGGCGCGGGTGAAGTCCTGCGGCAGGAGCTGCCCTTCGAGATAGAGCAGCGCGAGGTCGTAGGCCGCGATGACATGGCCGAGCTTGGCGGCTTCGGCGAGCAGCTTGGCGCCCTCGTTGCGGTCGATCGCGCCGGCGCGGCCGGTGAGGCGGAACATCGCGAGCGCAAAGATCGCCTCGCGGTCCCCGCGCGCGGCGGCGAGCTTGTACCAGTCGGCGGCCTTCTTGTCGTCATTCGGCACGCCGAGCCCGTCGGCATAGAGCTCGCCGAGCAGCGTCATGGACTTGGGATCGTTCTTCTCGTCGACCCGCTTGGTGGCCTCGCGGAACGCCGTCAGATAGAGCCCGCGCTGGAACGCCGCGTAGGCCACGTCGCCATCGCCATCGGCGGCAGCAGCGGGCTGCGCCAGCTTGGCCGGCTGCGCAGGCTTGGGCTGCGCCATGGCGGCCTGCGACAGCAGCACCGCGGCGAAGGCCGCGGCTCCGATCCGCCATCCGTTGCGAACGCTACTCATTCAAACCTTCTCCGGCACTGCGAGCTTTGCCGCTGCCTCCGCGACGGCGGCCGCGGGACCCTTCGGATGGTCCCAGATGCCGCCACCGACCGCAACGAAGTCGGCACCGGCCGCGGCGAGCTGTCCCACCTCATCGGGCGTCGCCGCATAGGCCACGCACGGCACCTCGAACAGCTCGGCCCACCAGCCGACACGCTCGAGAATGGCGGCGAACGAGGGCCGGCTGCCATCGGCCTCCGGCTCGCCGAACATCACGTAGTCGGCGCGCTCGCCCGCGACCATGGCGTCGTCGCGGCTGTGCAGGCCACCGCAGCCCGCGATCCGCGCGGGCTTGAGGCTCTCGACCGCGGCCACAAATGCCTCGATGCCGGTCAGATGCGCGCCGTCGGCGCCGGAGCGGCCGGCAAGCTCGGCATGGCCGTCGAGCAGCAGCGCGGCTCCGGCCGGCTGCACGATGGCGGCCAGCGTCTTCACCCGGTTGGTCAGGTCGCGCTCGCCTGCGGGCTCGAGGCGGAGCAGCACCGCCGCGACGTCGGCCGCGCCGACCGCGGCTTTCAGCGCCGCGGCAAAGCGGTCGGCCGCGCCGACCGGCGGCGTCACGAGATAGAGCTGCGGGGCAGGGCGGGGTGTCGGGTCTTTGGGCGGCTTGGCCATGGCTTCGGATGCGATTGCAATGGGGCGGAAATGGGAAGGGGACGTTCACAAGAAGGTACCGCGGATAGGGCTGTAATAAAATCCGGGTTAAGATTTGTGATGCGCCGGCTGCAGGCGCGTTTTGGGGGCGTTCCCATGCTCGATCGCCAGTCGCCTGCGCTATCCGCCCGCGATGCCCTGACCGTCGCCCGCATCGTGAAGGTCAATCACGCGGGCGAGTACGGCGCCATCCGCATCTACCGGGCGCAGATCACCGTCGCCCGGTGGCTTTGTCCCGACGTCGTTCCGGCGCTGACCGAGATGCTCGGCCACGAGATCGAGCATTGCGCGTCCTTCAGCGCCGCGATGCCGGAGCGTCACGCGCGGCCCTGCCGCGTGATGCCGTTCTGGTCCTATGGCGGCTGGCTGCTCGGCTTTCTCACGGCGCTGACCGGCCGTCAGGGCATCTGGGTCTGCACCGCGGCCGTGGAGGCGGCCGTGCACCAGCATCTCGACGATCAGCTGTTCTTCCTCGCCGGCCGTGACGCCGGGCTGCATCGGATCATCGAGTCGATCCGCGTGGAGGAAGAGGTGCATCTGCATACGGCCGAGTCGCAGATCAGCGATCCGGACGCAGCGCGGCGGCTGCTGCACCGCGCGATCTCGGTCGTGACCGACGCCGTGATCTGGCTCTCGACCTGGGGCGATTCCAGCCGCATGGCGCGCGAGCTTCGCCGCGCTCGCCTGAACTGACGCGACGGGCAAGTGCGTTTACGCACACCTTCGGCACGCTCGGCACGAAGCGTGCAATAGCACCTATTTCCGCAAGGGGCGAAGAAGCACACCACCGATGCAGGTGCCGCATTACTCCATCCGCAAGTGATCCCCACGTGTGCTGCCCGGCCCCGACGACGCCTCCACCCCTTGGATGAGCGTCGGCGCCGCGCCGGGGCAGAACCAGGTCTTCTCGCAATAGCTAGCGGCGCCTCACAGCGCATAACGGGCTAACGCCCGATCCATGCGCCATGTTCGCCGCGCAACAACCGGGCGCAGAGCCCACAATGACGGAGGGTACCATGATCAATTTCCAAATCGCCGGGGCGGCACTGGCTCTGGCACTTGCAGTTGCAACGACCGCGACGCCGGTGCTGGCGAAGAGCGGCGCATCGCATCGCGGCTACGCGGCGCGCGCGCAGGCGGTCGAAACCGTGAGCGAGGAGGGCGTCTCGGCCTCCCGCGCCAAGGCGCTGCGTGAGTGCAACGGTCGCATCGCTGGGTTCAAGGGCTACAATCAGATGGCCACGCCGATTGCGCTTTATCGGACCTGCATGGAAGAGCACGGCGAGCCGGAATAAGGCCCGCGAAGATGCATGTGTTCGTTGTCGGCGTCACGCGGAAGCGCTGACGCCGGCAACCTGCGCATGGCCCGTTTGGCCACGCTGTGGTGCCGACAACGAGCCCTCAAGGACAAGTCACGAGAATCTTGTTGGCGAAGACCTCGCCGTAGGTGCTTGAAACCGCGTCGGGGTCGTTGTCGAGCTCGCTCATCAGCTGCTGCTCCCGGCTTGTCGGTTGGCGCGGAAACTCCGGCTTGAGCTGGCACTGCGACGCGCCCTCGAGCAAAGCGGGCTTTTCCTTTGCGAATTCGAAATCGACGAAGATCGACGGATCATAAACCTCGATCTCCATCCTCTTCGCTGCGATTGGCGCTTTGAGCGGCAAGGTGAAGTGCAGCGTCAGCGTGGACTCGATGTACGACAGCCAGGAGTCGACCGGGTTGGAAAAGACGATCTTCCTGCCATCGGCTTTGGCGTAGGTGAAGTAGTCGTAGGTCTTGAGCGACTTCATATTGAGCTGAGCCAGGCTCGTCAGCTCGTCGCGCGTGTATTCGTCCTTCTTGGCATGAGCGATCCCCTGGAGCGCGAAGGCGGAATACATGTCATCGAACGTCCAGATGTGACGGATCGCGGTCATCGCGCCGGTTGGCGTGTAGACAACTTCGCTGTGAAACGTCACCCACACATGAGGATGCGCGTCCGCCGGTCTTGCGACGAGGAAAGCCAGCAGCGTCAGGAGGATGCGGGGAAGCATAGGATACGGCCACAATTGCGCGCGCAGCCTACTACGGAGAAACGGGCCAAATCTTGGCCAACCGAAAAGCTCGGGTGCGGTCTTTTATTGAGAGCCCTCAAGGCCAAGCTTGCGCACCAGCGTGCCCCACTTCTCGCCTTCGGCCTTGATATAGGCCATCTGGCTTTCGACCGGCGCGATGTCGATCGGGAGCAGGCCGATATCGGCGACCCTCTTGCGCATCTCGGGCTCCTCCATGATCCGCTTCATTTCGTCATGGAGCCTGGCCACGACCTCCGGCGGCGTGCCGGCCGGCGCGAGCAGCACATGCCAGGACACCGTCTCGAAGTCCGGCGTGCCGACCGCCTCGCCGAACGGCGGCAGGTCCGGGCACGGTGGGGAGCCGCGTGGACGAGGTCACCGCCAGCGCGCGGAGCTTGCCATCATGAATGAGCGGCAGCGACGCGCCGGCTTCGGCGAAGGCCATGGCGACGTGGCCGGCCGCGATGTCGGCGATCGACTGCGGGCTGTTGCGATAGGGCACGTGCGCGAGGTCGATGCCGAAGCGCTGTTTCATGTACTCGGCCGACAGGTGCGGTGCGCCGCCGACGCCCGACGATGAATAGCTGAGCTGGCCGGGCCGCTCCTTGACGTACTGGATCAACTCCGGGACCGAGTGGATCGGCAGCTTCGGATCGACCACCAGGATGAACGGCGACTTGACGTAGAGCGCGATCGGGATGAAGTCCTTCTGCGCATCGTAGGGCGCGCTTTTGAGAAGCGTCGGCCGGATCGCCATCACGGCGCTGGTGGCGACGATCAGCGTGTAGCCGTCGGCCGGCGCGGCCTTCAGCGCCGCGATCCCGGCGAGTCCCGCGCTGCCGGGCTTGTTCTCGACGATGACCGGCTTGCCGAAGCTCTGCGAGAGCTGCTCGGCATAGAGCCGCACCGTGACGTCGAGCCCGGTGCCGGCCGCGAGCAGCGGCATGATGGTGATGGATTTGGACGGGAATGTTTCGGCGCGAGCCGCCCCGATGAGCCCGAGCGCGGCCAGCATGAGCGGCAGGAGCCGCTGCAACATCATTCGCATAAGAAAATCCCCGGCGTGAGGACACACCGGGGAGGGTAGGTTCAGCCGGTCAGGGCTGCAAGACGGCCTAGGCCGCCTTCTTCTCGAGATCCTGCTTCCACTGGCCCTTGGAGGCGAGGCCGTTCATGGCGGCTCGGTGCGTGAACACGCGCTGCGCGGCCGCGACGTTCTCGCTCTTGCCCGACCACGCCTTCTGCGGCGCGTGCTGCAGCGCGCGGCCGTAGGAGAAGGTGAGGTGCCACGGCAGGCCGCCGATCTTGTTCATGGTGTCGAGATGCGCGGTGGCTTCCTCGTCGGACTGGCCGCCCGACAGGAACGCGATGCCCGGCACCGCGCCCGGCACGCAGTTCTTCAGAAGCTTCACGGTCTTCTCGGCGACCTCGTCGACGCCGGCGCGCTTGGCCGCCTTCTTGCCGGCGATCGCCATGTTGGGCTTCAGCACCATGCCTTCCAGCGCGACGCGCTGGAAGTAGAGCTCCTCGAACTGGGTCTTGAGGACCAGCTCGGTGACCTCGAAGCAACGGTCGATGTCGTGGGCGCCGTCCATCAGCACCTCAGGCTCGACGATCGGCACGATGTTCGCCGCCTGGCACAGCGCCGCGTAGCGGGCGAGCGCGTGGGTGTTGGTGCGGATCGCCGTGTAGGTCGGAATGCCCTGGCCGATGTCGATCACGGCGCGCCACTTCGCAAAGCGCGCGCCCTGCTCGTAGTATTTCTTCAGCCGCTCGGCGAGCTTGTCGAGGCCGACCGTGATGGTCTCGCCCGGGCAGCCCGGCAGCGGCTGGACGCCCTCGTCGACCTTGATGCCGGGGATCGAGCCGGCCTTCTTGATGATGTCGACCAGCGGCGTGCCGTCTTTCGCCTTCTGCCAGATGGTCTCGTCATAGAGGATGACGCCGGAGATGTGCTTCATGCCCTCCGCCGAACGGAACAGCATCTCGCGGTAGTCCCGGCGATTGTCCTCGGTGCATTCGGTGTTGATGGCGTCGAACCGCTTCTTGATGGTGCCGGTGGATTCGTCGGCGGCCAGAATGCCCTTGCCGGGCGCGACCATGGCCTGCGCGACTTTGTTGAGGTCTGCGAGATTCATCGCGTGCTCCCTGATGGCTGCGGGTGGTTATTCCGAAACGTGCGGCCGGCGCGTTGGTTGCGCCGCAATACAACTGTTGGAACTATTTTTGCCTCAAGACCTCGACGCCGGGCAAGGCCTTGCCTTCCATCCACTCCAGAAACGCACCGCCGGCAGTGGAAACATAGGTAAATTGGTTAGCAACCCCTGCGGCATTCAGCGCCGCCACAGTGTCGCCACCCCCTGCCACGGAAATGAGCTTGCCGGCCTTGGTGCGGGCCGCCGCATAGCGGGCGAGCGCCATGGTGGCCTTGTCGAAGGGCGTCAGCTCGAAGGCCCCGACCGGGCCGTTCCAGACCAGGGTCGCGGCGTCGTCCAGCGCGCCGATGACCCGCTCCACCGACTGGTCGCCGATATCGAGCATCATGCCGTCGGCCGGGATCGCGTCGACGCCATAGAGGTGCGAAGGCGCGTTGGCGGCGAAGTGGAACGCCACGGTGGCGTCGACCGGCAGGATGATGGCACAGCCCGCGCCCTCGGCCTTGTCGAGGATGCGGCGGGCGGTGTCGGCGAGGTCCTTCTCGACCAGCGATTTGCCGACATTGATGCCCTGGGCATGCAGGAAGGTGTTGGCCATGGCGCCGCCGATCACCAGGCCCTGGACCTTGGTGATCAGGTTTTCCAGGAGATCGAGCTTGGTCGAGACCTTGGCGCCGCCGACAATGGCGACCACCGGGCGCTTGGGCGCGCCCAGCGCCTTGTCGAGCGCCTCGAGCTCGGCCTGCATGGTGCGGCCCGCATAGGCCGGGAGCTTGTGGCCGAGCCCTTCGGTCGAGGCGTGCGCGCGATGCGCCGCCGAGAACGCGTCGTTGACCCAGAGATCGCCGAGCTTGGCGAGCTCCGCGACGAACGCCGGATCGTTCTTCTCCTCGCCTTTGTGGAAGCGGGTGTTCTCCAGGCAAAGGATGTCGCCGGGCTTCATCGCCGCGATCGCGGTTGCGGCCTTGTCGCCGATGCAGTCCTCGGCAAACCCGACATGCCGCTTCACGATGTGCGCGACGGCGGCGGCCACCGGCTTCAGCGACTCCTTCGGGTCCGGACCCTTGGGCCGGCCGAAGTGCGCCAGCATGATCACCTTGCCGCCCTTGTCGGCGAGCTCCGTGATGGTCGGCGCGACGCGCTCGATGCGCGTCGCGTCGGTGATCTTGCCGTTTTCCATCGGGACGTTGAGGTCGACGCGCAGCAGAACGCGCTTGCCCTTCACGTCGGCCTGATCGAGCGTGCGAAACGAACTCATGACCGGGCTTTCAACCGTGGATCAGATCAGCTTGCCCATCGCCACGGCCGTGTCGGCCATGCGGTTGGAGAAGCCCCATTCGTTGTCGTACCAGGACATCACCCGCACGAACGTTCCGTCCATGACCTTGGTCTGGTCCATGTGGAAGATCGAAGAGTGCGGATCGTGGTTGAAGTCGAGCGAGACGTTCGGCTCGTTGGTGTAGCCGAGGATGCCCTTGAGTTGCTGCTCGGCGGCGCGCTTCATCGCGCCGTTGATCTCGTCCTTGCTGGTGGCCTTCTTGGCCACGAACTTGAAGTCGACCACCGAGACGTTCGGCGTCGGCACGCGGATCGCGACGCCGTCGAGCTTGCCGTTGAGCTCCGGCAGCACGAGGCCCACGGCCTTCGCGGCGCCCGTGGACGTGGGGATCATGTTCAGCGCCGCGGCGCGGGCGCGATAGAGATCCTTGTGCATGGTGTCGAGCGTCGGCTGGTCGCCGGTGTACGAATGGATCGTCGTCATGAAGCCCTTGTCGATGCCGACCGCATCGTTGAGCACCTTGGCGACCGGGGCGAGGCAGTTGGTCGTGCACGAGGCGTTGGAGACGATCTTGTGGTCTTTCGTCAGCTTGTCGTGGTTGACGCCGAACACGACGGTGAGGTCGACGCCGTCGGCCGGGGCCGAGACCAGCACGCGCTTGGCGCCCGCGGTCAGGTGGGCCGAGGCCTTGTCCTTCGACGTGAAGATGCCGGTGCACTCCAGCGCGATGTCGACGCCGAGATCCTTCCACGGCAGCTTCGAGGGGTCGCGCTCGGCCGTGACCTTGATGGCGCCGTTGCCGACGCTGATGGTGTCGCCCTTGACGGTGACCTGGCCGGGGAAGCGGCCGTGCACGCTGTCGTAGCGCAGCAGGTGGGCGTTGGTCTCGACCGGGCCGAGATCATTGATGCCGACGACCTCGATATCGTGGCGCTCTGCTTCTGCGATGGCACGCAGCACGTTGCGGCCGATCCGGCCAAATCCGTTGATCGCTACCCGGACAGTCATGTTCGCTCCCGCTTGTCGATGGTCACGCCCGCCCAGAGCATTCGCAGACCTCATAAATAGGACGCGAACGGCCGGGTTTTAGGCCCGGCCGTGACACGAAGAAAAACCTAGGCTGGAGAGGTTGTTATCACCTTTTCCCCAGCCGGCTCAACGCGGCATCGGCCACCTTCGCGGCCGTTATGCCGAAATGGTTATACAGCTCCTTGTAGGGGGCGCTGGCGCCGAAGGTCGACATTCCGACGAAGACGCCGTCCGCGCCGA
>CAKZHN010000111.1 GCA_936924235.1 uncultured Rhodoplanes sp.
GGCGGTGGATGCGTCCCGGCTCTACCAGCTTTGCAACATCAGACGTTTGGTGTGAAAACATCGTTGTCACCGCTCCTCTGCCCGAGCCTGCCAATTGTTATTTGCGGGTATCCCTCGGGTCAAACGGAATTGTAGGATTGTTCTACAATGAGCTACCGACCAGCGCCCATCAAGCGCGAAAGCGTCATCACCCGGGCGGCCCAGGAAATCTGCCGTTACATCGCCGACGAAAAGCTCAGGCCGGGCCAGACGTTGCCGACAGAGACGCATTTTTCCAGGCTTCTTGGGGTCAGCCGGAACTCGATCCGCGAGGCGCTTCGCGTCGTCCACGGGCTCGGCATGATCGACAAGCCGGCCGGAAGGAGGGTCGTGGTCGCGGTGGCGACCAAGGGCGGCAGGGGTATTTTCGACGAGAGCGTCATCGTCGAAGCCGCGCCACTGGCAAACATGGTGCGCTCACAGATTGCGCAAAAGTGCGCCGAACTCGCCGCGGAACGGCTGACCAACCAGGAACTTCGGCAATTGGACGACGCGTTTGCGACGCTCGAGCGGGCCATCCTCAAACACGACGCCGCCGCCGCGCAGAGCGCCCACGATTCGTTTCACGGGCTGCTGCTCGCGGGCGGCCGCAATCCGTTGTTGGTTGCCATGTTCAATCAGGCGCAACTGGCGAGGCTGGCAAATGTCTCGTCTGCTGCCCAGCAAAGCTACGCCGATACGGTGCATCTCGAACACCACCGGGCCCTGCTCCGCGCCTTGCACAATCGTGACCCTGAGGCTGCTCGCGCCGCGGTGCAGGAGCACTTCGGCAGCTTGGGCTTGATGCTGGGAGTCGTGACTGCGTCGCGCGGCACGCCCCGGACACTCGGGGCGAAGAAAGAAAAATCCAGAAACGCCAGCCGGCAATCCAAAACCAAAAAAGAATAATGCTAGTGTCAACGCCAAGAACCATTCCCAACACCTGCAACGAAAGCTGAAAGAGGACGCGTTATGCCCACCGTGAATGCCAAGGACGGCTGCCCGATCAACTACCAGGTGGAGGGCCCGGCCAGCGCGCCGGTGCTGATGCTGTGCAATTCGCTCGGCACCGACCTGCACATGTGGGACGACCAGGCGCCCGAATGGTCGAAGCATTTCCGCCTGGTGCGCTACGACCGCCGCGGCCACGGCCAGTCCGGCGCCCCGAAAGGCCCCTACACCATGGACATGCTCGGCAATGACGCGCTGGCCGTGGCGGACGCCGCCGGCGCCAAGACCTTCAACTGGTGCGGCCTGTCGATGGGCGGCATGGTCGGCCAGTGGATGGGCGCCAATGCGCGCGACCGCGTCGGCAAGCTCGTGCTGTCGAACACGCACTACCACTATGCCGACAAGCAGCCGTGGAACGACCGCATCAAGTTCGCCCGCGACAACGGACTGGAGAAGCTCTCCGGCCCGCAGATGGAGCGCTGGTTCACCAAGGAATTCCGCGAGCGCGCGCAGGATCAGGTCGCCAAGGTGGTGAAGATGTTCGTCGGCACCAAGCTCGACGGCTTCCTCGGCTGCTGCGAGGCGGTGCGCGACATGGACTTCAGCAAGTCGACGCCGACCATCACGGCGCCCACCATGGTGATCGTCGGCAGCAAGGACCCGGCGACGCTGCCGGAATACGGCCAGGAGATCGCCAAGATGATCAAGGGCGCGAAGGTTACGAGCCTGGAGGCCGCGCACCTGTCAAACATCGAGCAGCCCAAGGCCTACACCGAAGCGGTGCTGAACTTCCTGAAGAATTAAAGGAGTTCACCATGGACGACGCCGAACGCTTGAAACGCGGCGAGGCCGCACGCCGCCGCGTGCTCGGCGACGAGTGGGTCGACCGCTCGGTGAAGAGCCGCAACGCCTTCAATTCCGAGTGGGTCGACCACATCACCCGCGCGGCTTGGAATGACGTCTGGACACGGCCGCATTTCGACGACCGCACACGGCGGATCCTGGTGATCGGCACGATGCTCAGCCTCGGCCGCTGGGAGGAGTTCCGCCTGCACGTGCGGGCCGCGGTGACGGTCGGCGGATTTTCCCCCGACGACATCAAGGAGATCATCCTGCAGCAGGCGAACTACTGCGGCGTGCCGGCCGGCAATCACGCGTTCAGGGAGGCCGAGGCGGTGCTGCGCGATACGGGAAAAATGCCCGGCTAACCGCCCCTTCCCTCACGGAACGCCTGCGGCGTGGTGCCGGTCTGCTTGCGGAAGAAGCGCGCGAAATGCGACGGATCGGCAAAGCCGAGGTCGTATGAGATCTCGTGGATCGGTTGGCCGGTGAAGACGAGCGCCCGCTTGGCCTCGGTCAGCAGGCGCTGGCGGATGAGATGGCCCGCAGTCACGCCGCTCGCCCGCTTGACGTGATCGTTGAGCCGGTCCGCCGTGATCGCAAGCTTCTCGGCGTAGAAGCTGATCAGGCGCTCTTTGCGGAAATGCTCCTCGACGAGCTTGCGCAACGCCTCGACCGTGGCGTCGGCCGGCGCGAGTGTCACCGTGCCGGTGCGCGCCCGGCTTGCCGCAAGCCGCGCCACCTCGATGGCGATCAGCGCGAGCAATCCGCGCATCGCGAGGCGAAAGCCCTCGCGCGCGAGACTGCTTTCCTCGTGCAGGTCGCGGCACAGCGCGGCAAGCCGCGCGACCTCGGCGCTGTCGCCGAGCGGGATGACCGGGTCGGTAGCAAGCGTCTTCAGCCGTTTCAGCGACTCGCCGGATCGCTCGCCGAGCGCCGACGCCACGTCCTCGGTGAAGCTCACCACCCAGCCGTCGGTCACGTCGGGATGGAAGCGAAAGCCATGCGCGGTGGTCGGCGGCACCAGGATCGCAGACGGTGCCGCGAACGGCAGCGAGCTCGCCTCGAAGGTCATGTCGCCACCGCCGCGCTCGATCAGCAGCACCTGGAACAGGTTGCGATGGCGGTGCGCGCGGATCAGCCAGTCGTTCGCCGACGATCGCGACGCGATGGTCTCGACATGGATGAAGTCGAACGCCTGATCGTCCGGCGGATCGCCGTAGAGATGAAACAGCGGGAGTGCCGTGACGGTGGCCATGGGCGGAGCATAAGCGAGCGGTCCACCAAGGGGAACGCCACCTCACCTGATCGATCAGCACAACGGTGTGGACAAATGAAAAGCCCCGCCGTGAAGCGGGGCTTTGAATTCGTCGAGCCGGGGCGCGCTAGCGGTCCCGCTCATGGCTGCCGCCCTGACGCTGGCCGCCCTGCTGGCCTTCGTGGCCACCCTGCTGACCCTGCTGGCCGGGCTTCTGCTGCCCGCCGCCCTGCTGCTGGCCGGGCTTCGGATTGCTCTGCTGCTGCTGGTCGCGGTTCGGGTTCTGGTTGGGATTCTGCTGGCTCATCATCATGCTCCTTGGATGGCCCTCCCCTGATGGTCATCTAAGGTGCCGAATGCGTCTGCCCTCTGAGCGACAGAGGGTCCTTTGGCGGCCGAATTGATGCCAAATCGCGGCGGCGGAACCGCCCAAAAATCCAACAAATTGGAACGAAACCCAGGCTGCGTGCGCCAGGTGCTTACACCTGCTTGTAAAGCCGGTCGTGATAGACCAGCGCCGGTCCCGGTGCGCCCTGGTGGATCGCCTCGACCATGCCGAAATAGATGTCGTGCGAGGCGACTGCCTTGATTTCGATCACCCGGCAGTCGCAAGCCACCACGGCGCTCATCAGCACCGGGGAACCGGTCGCCAGCGTCGACCACTCGTGGCCGGTGTCGAAGCGCGCCTCGCGCGCCACCTTGGTGCGGCCCGCGAAGGTATCGGCCACCACCTCGTCGCCGGCGCGCAGTGTGTTGACGCAGAACACGCCGTTGCCGCGCAGGATCGGCATGCTGGTGGCGCCCCGATTGATGCAGATCAGCAGGGTCGGCGGAGCATCCGACACCGAGCACACCGCGGTCGCGGTGAAACCGGTCTTGCCGCTCGGTCCGTCCGTGGTGATGACATGGACCGCCGCCCCGAGGCGGCTCATGGCGTCGCGGAACGCCTTCTGCTCGACGAACTTGGCTTCAGCGACGGCGGCAAAAGCGCCCGCCATGTCAGGGTGTTGGTCAGTCCAGCTCATGCCTCTAATGTAGTGGATTCCCGGGATGGGAGCCATCCCACGGCTTTCGCAGCCCTCCGCGCGCTACGCAGAGCTTCCGGCCTCTTAAGGCCCATCCGGATTGAGCCAAATTTCGCCGGTCCAGCCGTCCCGGTCGTAGTCGGCCATGCGAGCCGCGCACGGAGCGCTTCAGGCAGGGCTCGGTGGCCGGGTTGTTCATGACGACGGCAGGCCGATCAGGGCCGAGGCCGCAATCTTTTCGACGATCTCCTTAACGCGCGCGAAGGCATCGTCCCGATCTCACTTCTGCCCGGGCCATCTTTGAGCCTTCCGCGCGCCGTGTTAGAATGTTTCAAGTCACACCAACGACGTCCAGCGTGACCGGGTATCGACCATGAAACGAATTCTTGCAGCGGCGGCCATGATTGCGGTTCTCGCGGCGCCGGCAGCGGCGCAAATGAGCGGCAGCCGAAGCGGTATGGGCCAGCAGCAGGCGCCTTCCCCGCTCGATCTCCAGTACGAGAAAGAGCGCCAGGACCAGCGGGAAAACGAGCGCGCCTATAACGAGCAGATGAAGCGCATGAAGTCGCAAGGCCCAGTGGCCAAGAGCGACCCCTGGGCCGGCGTGCGGCCGACCACCGAGCCTCCCAAGCGCTGACCGCGCCTGTTCCACTTGTAGTTTCCGCTGGCTGCACGCCCTCGGCTCGCCAGCACTATCGAGCGACGAGCCGTGCCGCTTCCTGAAGCGCACGGCTTTCATTTTCGCGCTGAACTCACAGCCGCCAATTGCGGCATGCGATCTCGTTGCCCCCTGCCCGCCCCCCTGCTAAGCACGCCAACTGCGGCTGCTGCAGGGGATTCGGCGGCAGGGGAAACTGGGACGCGCGAGATCCTGTGACGAACAGGATTCCTGCGCGCAGCGGCAGCGGGACGCGCATGGAATATTTCGTCCAGCAGCTCATCATCGGCGTCACGCTCGGCTCGATCTACGGTCTGATCGCGCTGGGCTACACGATGGTCTACGGCATCATCGGCATGATCAACTTCGCCCATGGCGACGTGTTCATGGTGGGCGGCTTCATCGCGCTGACCGCGTTTCTGGCGCTGATGGCGATCGGCGTCACCGCGGTTCCGATCGCCCTGTTCCTGGTGCTCCTCATCGCGATGGCGCTGACCGCGCTGTACGGCTGGACCGTCGAGCGCATCGCCTACCGGCCGCTGCGCCACAGCTTCCGCCTCGCGCCGCTGATTTCGGCGATCGGCATGTCGATCGTGCTGCAGAACTTCGTGCAGATCGCGCAAGGAGCCCGCGTCAAGCCGCTGCCGCCGCTGATTCCGGGCGGCCACACCGTGATGTCGAGCGAGAGCTTCAACGTGCAGCTCTCAAACGTGCAGATCATCGTGGTGGTGACCACCTTCGTGCTCATGGCGGGCTTCCACTGGCTGATCTCGCGCACCCGGCTCGGGCGTGACATGCGCGCCTGCGAGCAGGACCTGAAGATGGCCTCGCTGCTGGGCGTCAACATCGACCGCACCATCTCGCTCACCTTCGTGATCGGAGCGGCGCTCGCGTCGGTCGCCGGCATCATGTACCTGCTCTACTATGGTGTGATCGACTTCTACATCGGCTTCGTCGCCGGCGTGAAAGCCTTCACGGCGGCGGTGCTGGGCGGCATCGGCTCGCTGCCCGGCGCGATGCTCGGCGGGCTCCTCATTGGCCTGATCGAGACCTTCTGGTCGGCCTACTTCTCGATCGAATACAAGGACGTCGCCGCGTTCTCGATCCTGATCGTGGTGCTGATCTTCCTGCCGACCGGCATCCTGGGCCGTCCCGAGGTCGAAAAGGTTTGAAACGGGACGCGATGCCGGTGCCAGACAAAGCCCCGCACACTCGCTCGATCTCCGTCGCCGGCGCGCTGAAGGACGCGGTGCTGGCCGCGCTGGTGGCGTTCGGGCTGTTCTTCTTCCTGATCGGGCTCCGCTCCGAGCAGAACTCGAGCGGCGCGCTTGAGGTCAGCACGCGCTTTCCGCAGCTCGCCATGATCGTCGGCGCGGTGTTCGTCGGCGCGTTCCTGCGCTCGCTGGTCTTCGGCCGCGGACCGATCGGCCTCGACCGCGCCATCCC
>CAKZHN010000112.1 GCA_936924235.1 uncultured Rhodoplanes sp.
ATCTCACCGGCGACCTGCGCCGCGATCTGTTCCGCCATCTGACCGGTCATTCTTTGTCCTATTTCGCGGATCGCGGACCGGGAACACTGTCGAGCCGCATCACCGCAGCCTCAAATGCCATTTTTACGATGGAGAATTTGTTCATCTGGAACGTGCTGCCGCCCGTCGTCGCGACCGCCGCGGCGATTGCGCTGGTCGCGACCGTGAGCGTGCCGATGGCGCTCGGCCTGTCGGCGCTGTCCGGTGTGATGGTGATGTTCATGTTCCGCCTGGCCGCGGCCGGCCAGCCGCTGCACCATGAGTTCGCCGACAAAGCCGCCGCCATCGATGGCGAGATGGTCGACGTCATCAGCAACGTGTCGCTGGTCCGCGCCTTCGGCGGACGCAGGCGCGAGCACCGGCGCTTCGACGGCGTGGTCGATCTCGAACTGACGGCGCGCCAGCGCAGCCTCCGTTACCTGGAGAAGCTGCGCCTCATCCATGCCAGCTTCACGATCCTGCTCACCATCGGGCTGCTCGCCTGGGCCATCGTGCTGTGGCAGCGCGGCGCGGCAACCACAGGCGACGTCATCCTGGCCTGCACGCTCGGCCTCACCATTCTGCATGCCACGCGCGACCTCGCGGTGGCGCTTGTCGATGCCACGCAGCATCTGGCGCGGCTCGCCGAAGCGCTGCCGACGCTTCTTGTTGCCCATGACATGGCGGACCATCCGGAAGCAAAGCCGCTCATCCAATGCGGCGCGAGACTCAGCTTCGAGCGCGTCTCATTCCGCTATCCGGACGGCCATGGCGTGTTCAACAATTTCAACCTCGAGGTCGAGCCCGGCCAGCGCGTCGGCCTGATCGGCCAGTCGGGCGCGGGCAAGTCGACGCTGTTCGCGATGATCCAGCGCTTCTACGCCGTGCAGGCCGGACGTATCCTGGTGGACGGCCAGGACATCGCGCATATCACCCAGGACAGCCTGAGGGATGCGATAGCAGTGGTGCCGCAGGATGTGTCGCTGTTCCAGCGCAGCGTCATGGAGAACATCCGCTACGGAAAGCCGGATGCGAGCGACGACATGGTGGTCGCGGCTGCGCTTGCGGCGCGCTGCGAGTTCATCGACGACCTGCCGAATGGCTTCGACACTGTCGTCGGCACCCACGGCGTCAAGCTGTCCGGCGGCCAGCGGCAGCGGATCGCGATCGCCCGCGCGTTCCTGCGCGACGCGCCGCTGCTGCTGCTCGACGAGGCGACGTCGTCGCTGGATTCGGAATCCGAGGAGGCGATCCGTGAATCGCTGAGCCGCCTGATGCACGGCCGCACCGTGATTGCCATCGCGCATCGTCTCTCGACGGTGCGCGGCTTTGACCGCATCGTGCTCCTCGAGAACGGCCATGTGATGGAGGACGGCGCGCCCGACAACCTTTTGCGGCGCGATGGTCCCTACCGCCGCCTGATCCGGACCGAGCTCGGCCGTCTCAAGCAGACTGCAGCGGCCTGACGGGTTGACGCCGGCGCGTCTTCGTCCCACATTCCGTTCATTCCAGGGAGATCCCCGGCAAGGGGCTGAGAAACCGCTGGGACCGAAGCATCGCTGAGGTCGGCGCGGAAATCCTTCGAACCTGATCCGGTTCATACCGGCGTAGGGATTGGATTTCGAGCGCCCCCACCGGTCATCGAAAACTCCAGGCTCTCCGCCGAAACCGACGGAGACGACGATGACCTTATATGCGGACAGGACGATCCCGCTCGGCGCGCGGCTGAAGCCGCCGGCCGAGTTGCGCGCCGATGGCGCCGGTCCTGCGCCGGTACTTCCTGCGCAGGTGGACGTGGCGGTGATCGGCGCCGGCGTGATCGGCCTGTCGATCGCCTGGCGGCTGGTGTGCCGCGGCCTGTCTGTCGCGGTGTTCGACCGCGCGGAGCCTGGCAGCGGCACGAGCTTCGCCGCGACCGGCATGCTCGCCGCCGCGGCCGAACACGAGCCGGGCGGCGACGACCTGCTGGCGCTTGCGCTCGACAGCCAGCGGCAATGGCTGGAATTCCGCGCGACGCTCGAAGCCGAGGCCGGCGCATCCATCGACTATCGCGACGAGGGCACGCTGGTCGTGGCGCTCGGCCGCGACGAGGTCGAGCGGCTCCGCTTTCGCCACGAGCAGCAGCGGCGCGCCGGTCTCAACACGCGCTGGCTGAACGGAATGGAGGTGCGCGGCATCGAGCCCGGCCTGCGCGCCGCGGTCGCCGCCGGCATCTCGTGTCCCGACGATCATCAGGTCGATCCGCGGCGGCTCGTTCCGGCGCTCGCAGCCGCGTTCGTCCGTCGCGGCGGGTTGCTGTTTCAGAACAACGCCGTGACATCGCTCGACATGGCGGGCGGGCGAGGCTGCGGATTGCTGACCGCCAACAGCCGCTGTCAGGCGCAGATCGTCGTCGCCGCGGCCGGAGCGTGGAGCGCGGACGGCATCCTGCCGGCCGCACTCGACATTCCGATGCGGCCTCTCAAAGGCCAGGCGCTGGCGCTGCGCACCAGCCGGCAGACCGGCGCGCCGCGGCATGTGATCTGGACCGAGCAGATCCACCTCGCGCCCAAAGGCGATGGGCAACTGATCGTCGGCTCGACCATGGAAGACACAGGCTTCAATCCGGCGATCACCGCGGGCGGCGTGCTGGCTTTGCTCGAAGGCGTGCATCGTGCGCTGCCGTCGAGCGAGGAGATGGAAATCGAAGCCGTATGGTCAGGCTTCCGACCGACCACCGACGACGATGCGCCGATCATCGGCGTGAGCGGCGTCCCTGGGCTCCTCCTCGCCACCGGTCATCACCGCAACGGCATTCTTCTCGCACCGGTGACCGCAACGGCGATCGAGCAGCTGATCACGACCGGCGCGATGTCCGAGGCCGCCAGCCGGTTCGGCCTCGCGCGCTTTCAACGCAGCAACGCACCGTCCGCGCAATTTGCAGGAGCACGAGCATGATCCTCACTGTCAACGGCGAGCCGCGCGAGAGCGCGTCCGGCAACCTCGCCGAGCTGTGGCTCAAGGAGACCGAGCATCTCGAGCTCGCGAGTCCCAAGGGCTACGCCATCACGCTCAACGGCGCGCTCATCCGCAAGGACCGATGGCAGAACACGACGCTTGCCGACGGCGACCGCGTCGAGATCGTGCGCGCCGTGCAGGGAGGTTGACCATGAATGAAACCGATCCGCTCACGATTGCGGGCGTCACGCTCGGTTCGCGGCTGTTTCTCGGCACCGCAGGCTATCCGAACCAGCGCATCATGGCCGATGCGGTCGTGGCGAGCGGCGCCGAGGTCGTCACCATGTCGATCCGCAGGATTTCGCTCGACCGCCGCGGCTCCGACACCATCAACATGCTGAAAGGCTATCGCTTCCTGCCCAACACCGCAGGCTGCGAGACCGCGCGCGACGCGGTGCTGACCGCGGAGCTGGCCCGCGAGGCGCTCGACACCAACTGGATCAAGGTCGAGGTGATCGGCGACCGCGAGACGCTTTATCCAGACGTGACCGAGCTCTTGGACGCGACGCGGCAGCTGGTCGACGCGGGCTTCGTGGTGCTGCCCTATTGCACCGACGATCCGGTGGTGTGCCAGCGGCTCGCGGACCTGGGCGCCGCGGCCGTGATGCCGATGGGTTCTTTGATCGGCTCCGGCATGGGCGTGGCGAACCCGGCCAATCTCGAGCTGATCTGCCGGCGCTCCAGCGTGCCGGTGATCGTCGATGCCGGCATCGGCACGGCTTCCGATGCGACCATCGCGATGGAGCTCGGCGCGTCCGCGGTGCTGCTCAACACTGCGGTCGCCAAGTCTGACGATCCGGTGCTGATGGCGGGTGCGATGCGGTATGCCGTGGAAGCCGGCCGGCTGGCCTGGCGCGCCGGCCGCATCCCGCGCCGCACCCGGGCCGAGCCATCGAGCCCGCAGCTCGGCCTGGTCGGCTCATGAGCGCGCTGCCCTCGCGGCTCCTCATTGTGACGGACCGCCATCTGGCGCGGCGGCCGCTCGAAGCGGTCGTGCGTGATGCGATCACTGGAGGCGCACGATGGTTCTGGCTGCGCGACCGCGACCTGCCGCCGGACGAACGGAAGGCTTTGGCATTTCGGCTGGCCGGCATCGTGCGCGACGCAGGCGGCCGCCTGTCGATCGGCGCCGACATCGAGCTTGCCGCCGAAGCTCAAACCGGCGCGGCGCATGTGCGCGACATGGCCGACATCGCCCGCGCGCGGCATCTGCTCGGTCCTTCGGCCCTGGTCGGGCTGTCGGCGCACAGCGTGGCTGATGCTGCGAATGCGAAAGCGGCCGGTGCCGACTACGTGACCCTCAGCCCGATCCACGAGACCGTCAGCAAGCCAGGCTACGGCCCGGCGCTCGGCAACGCCGCGATCCAGCGCGCGGCCGAAACCGGCTTGCCCATTGTGGCTCTGGGCGGCATCGGCGCCGGCAACGCGGCGGCCGCGCTTGCGGCAGAAGCCGCAGCCATCGCCGTGATGGGTGGCGTGATGCGGGCGGAGAGTACTCCACAGGCCGTCAAGGCGCTGCTCGCAGCGACCGAACTGTCGCAGGCACATTGCCGCGCGCCGGTGTAAGCTTCCGGCCATGACAAGGACAGCTCTCGCGGCGCTCGCGCTGATCTGCGCTTCGGCCACAGCCTTCGCGCAAGCCGACATGGCCAATGACATCCGCTCGATCTCGATCCCGAACGAGGTCAAGACCCGGCTCGGTCCGCTGCAGTTCAACAACGGCCGGCCGAGCCCGAACGCCGCCGAGCAGTTGCTCGCGGAGCTCGACTATGTCCGCGCCGTCGACGTGTTCCTCAACGCGATGCCCGGCGCCGCGATGGTCGCCATGCGCCGCGGCCAGCGCAGCATGGGCGCAGCCGACAATACGTTCGTGGTGTTCGAGCAGTTTCTCGACTCCAAGACCATCTTCCCGACCGGCAGCACCGAGACGATCTACGCGTCGAGCTTCCTCGACCTGTCCAAGGGCCCGCTGGTGCTCGACTATCCGCCGCGCGCGCTGGGCGTGCTCGACGACATGTGGTCGCGGCACATTTCCGACTTCGGCGTCACCGGGCCCGACAAGGGCAAGGGCGGAAAATTCCTGATCGTGCCGCCTGGCTACAAGGGCAAGATTCCGTCGGGCTATCATGTGGCGCGCTCGCGCACCAACGGCGTCTGGGCGGTCGTGCAGGGCATCGCGGCGGGCGGCGATCAACCTCCGCCGGTCATGCAGATCCTCGAACGCCTCAAGGTCTATCCGCTCGACGTCGCCGACAATCCGCCGGCCGTCGACGTCATCAACGCCTCCGGCAACGCCGCCAATCTGCTTCCGGCCAACGGCGCGTCGTTCTACGACGACATCGCCGCCCTGGTGCAGCAGGAGCCAGCCGATACGCTCGATCCCGAGCTGCTCGGCCAGCTCGCCGCCATCGGCATCGCCAAGGACAGGCCGTTCAGCCCCGACGAGCGCATGAAGCGCATCCTGGCCGACGCCGCGGCGGTCGGCAGCGCCACGGCGCGGTCGCTGTTCTTCCGGCCGCGCGATCCGGCCGCTTATCTTTATCCCGACTCGGCCTGGATGACGCCGCTGATCGGCGGCCCGCTGTTCCTGCGCGGCGGCGTGCGCCTGTTCGACGCGCGCGCCGCGTTCCACTACGGCCACGCCGTGGTGGCGCCCTCGCTGTTCGCACCGACGGCCGGCAGCGGCATGCAGTTCGCGGTCGTGGCGGTCGACGCCGGCGGCGAATGGCTCGACGGCGGCAAGCTTTACCGGCTGCAGCTGCCGCCGAATGTGCCGGCGAAGGAATCCTGGTCGGTCACCTTGTACGATCCGCAGACCCGCTCGCTGCTGCAGACCGAAGCCCTGCAGCCAACCCTGAGCAGCCAGAACGAGAAGCTGAAACCAACCGCCGACGGCTCCTACGAACTGTGGTTCGGCCCCAAGGCGCCGACCGGCAAGGAAGACAGCTTCATGCGGACCGCGCCGGGCAAAGGCTGGTTTGCGATCCTGCGTCTCTATGGGCCGACCAAACCCTGGTTCGACAAGTCGTGGCGGCCGGGCGAAGTCGAGGCGGTGAAGTAGCCGCGCCTGAACCTAAGTATAATTTCTCGCTTCATGAGATTCGGGGAGCGTCGCATTCAAGGCCCGGATCAGCGGACGCATTCGACTGTGCAAAAAAATCTTCGAGGCTTCGCCACGCTTGCCAACGGCGCC
>CAKZHN010000113.1 GCA_936924235.1 uncultured Rhodoplanes sp.
TGGTGACGCGGGCCTGCTCGACCAGCCAGAAGTTGAAGGTGACGATGGCGATGAGGGCCCCGACCCCGACCAGGATGGCGAGGATTGTCGAGCGGATAAACGCGATTTTTGTGATTGGCATACAGGTTCTACGGTCGCGGCCAGCTATATAGGAGGGTAGGGCTGGAATACACACCTGTCTGCGCGGGGCAGTCCCGCGGGGTTCAGCCCCGGGCGAGACTCAGCTAAGCCAATGTGGTGCCTGCATCTTTTGACATAGCGGGTGGGAGCGGTGGGCGATCCCGAAGAGCACGAGGTCTACTTCGAGTTCATCAAAGTCGGCAACGCCGTCAAGGTGACGGCGATTGACAGCGTGACCGGCATCGAGGTGTCGACCATGGGGCCGGCCAACGCCGCGCAGTCCGACTTGAAACAATTGGCGCTGCGCAAGCTCGAGGCTCGCCTCAAGCGCGAAAGTTAAGCAACGGCTGCAAAACTTGAGGCAACTGCGAAAAATTGCGGTTCCCGATACCGTAACTGCGCGCGCATTGCCGCCTTTAACGCCATATCTCTCACACAAATGGATGGTTAATAGCGTCGACAACTTCACCAGTTGCGGCCAGTAACCATCGGTCACATGCGTTCCCCTAGCGATGACCATGTTGGTCTAGATATGATGGCAATAGCGGCGGTTTGGGATTGGGCAATCCATAATGCTTTCAATTGACACGGCGGTGATTGTTCTCGCCGCGATCGTTTTGTTTGCGGCATTTGTGAACGGCGCACTGGGCTACGGTTTCTCGTCGCTCACCGTGCCGGTCGCGCTCGTCTTCTACACCAATCGCGTGCTCAATCCCGCGATCGTCATGATCGAGGTCGTGGTCAACCTCTATGTGCTGTCGATGAACCTGAAGGCGGTTCCGGCGGTCTGGAGGAGAGTCGTCCCGATCCTGATCGGCCTGCTTCCCGGCATCGCGGCCGGCGCGTTCATTCTCTCGGCGGTGCATCCGGGCTGGATCAAGTTCGTCACCTATGCGGTGATCCTGCCGTTGATCCTGCTGCAGTGCGCCGG
Source organism: uncultured Rhodoplanes sp. (assembly GCA_936924235.1). Lineage (GTDB taxonomy): Bacteria > Pseudomonadota > Alphaproteobacteria > Rhizobiales > Xanthobacteraceae > Z2-YC6860. The sequence goes on from CAKZHN010000113.1 coordinate 1,052, forward strand.
CTGGCGCCGTCCGATTCAATCGTCATGGGCGGTCGGCCTGCCGTTCGGCACCGCGCTCGGCGTGCTCTATTCGGTGACCACCATCTCCGGCCCGCCGCTTGCGATCCTGTTCAACAATCAGGGTCTCGTCAAAAACGAATTCCGCGCCGGCCTTGCGCTGGTGCGCGTGGTCGAGTCCGGCGTGACCGCGATCATGTACTACCACCTCGGCCTGTTCATCTCCGACAGCGTGAACCTGCTGTGGACCATCGTTCCCTGCGTGGTGATCGGAATCCCGCTCGGCTCGTTCATGATCCGGCGGCTGGACGCCGACACGTTCCGCCGCATCTGCATGAGCTTCGATGCGTGGATCGTGGGCTTCGGCCTGTCGCGGGTGCTGATCGAATTGCACCTGATCGAGAGCCCGTGGGCCTACACCGTCATGGCCGTGACCGTCATGATCGATTGTTGGCTGCTCTACATGTTCTTCAGCGGACGCAGACCGCATCCCGCGTCGGTGATGCCGGGACATTAGCGCGGCCCGCAGACGGCGAGTCCGGTTGCCGACATAGAGGTTCGCCGGGCTTGGTCCTGAGGTTACCTCTGCGTCCTATCCCCTGCGCTCGATCCCTTGAACTTGGGTCGCCGCGCGCCTAGGTTCGCGCTGGGGGATACGCAGGCTCCCCTTCAGACGGGTTCTCACGTCCAAGCTCTGCGCAACACTCGACGTGTCGAGGCGATTGCGCATGGACGAAACGGCCCGGCCCAATTCCACCCGAAAATTTATGTGCGCGCAGGCGCGGCGAATGCTCGCCGCCGCCGTTGTCGGCGCGCGAACTGTTCCGCGAGCCTCCTCCGTTTGGGGGATGCCGATGAGTTCACACGAAACCAAACCGGAGGAAATCCCATGAGAAATCTTTCGCGAAGCGCTGCGCTGGCCGGCGTCCTGGCCCTGATGACGACGGCGGCCCAGGCGCAGCAGGTCGACTGGGACAAGGTCGATGGCGTATTTGGCCGAAAGCCTGCGGCCGTGGCCGGTGACGTGCACCGCTACGGTTTCGCGCGCTCCGATCTCAACGTCACGTTGGATGGCGTGACCATCAAGCCGTCGCTGGCGCTCGGCGGCTGGGTCGCGCTCAAGCCCGCCCATGGCGGCGTGATGGCGATGGGCGATCTGGTGCTGCTCGAAACCGAGATCACTCCGGTGCTGACCAAGATGATCGAAGGCGGGCTCGAGATCACCGCGATCCACAATCACCTGCTGCGCGCCAATCCTGCGACGTTCTACATGCACGTCGCCGGTCACGGCGATGCGGTCAAGGTCGCGACCGCGATCCACGACGCGCTCGCGCAGAGCAAGACGCCGCTGGCGCCAGTGACCACCGGTGGCGCGCCGGCGTCGCCGCCGCCCGCCATTGATCTCGACACCGCCCAGCTCGATCAGATCATCGGCGTCAAAGGCAACGCCAATGGCGGCGTCTATCAGTTCGGCGTGCCGCGGCGCGACCCGATCACCGAAGGCGGCATGAAGCTCGAACCCGCGGGCCCGATGGGCGTCGCGACCGGGATCGGCTTCCAGCCGACCGGCGGCGGCAAGGCCGCGATCACCGGCGACTTCGTGATGATCGGCGAGGAGGTCAATCCGGTGATCAAGGCGCTGCGTGCGGGCGGCATCGAGATCACGGCGCTGCACAGCCACATGCTGGACGAGCAGCCGCGGCTCTACTTCATGCACTTCTGGGCCAATGACGACGCGATCAAGCTCGCCAAGGGCCTGCGTGCGGCGATCGACAAGACCGCCAGCAAGACGAACTGAACTGAGAGCGAGAAAGCATGCGCAGGGCATATGTCGGGGCAATGATGGCTTGTGCGTTGGCCGGCGCGCTGTCGTGGAGCAGCGCGCCGCCATCGCGGGCCGAGAGCAGTCCGGAGTCGATTGTCAGGTTTCCGGACGACGTGGTCTATCATGGTCTTCCGGGCGCGCCTCAGCACGTCACGCTGATCGGCGATCCGTCGAAGCCCGGGCTCTATGTCGACCGCATCAAGTTCGCGGCCGGCACCAAGGTCATGCCGCACTGGCATCCGGATGCGGAGCGGACCGTGCTGGTGATGTCCGGCACGTTCTATTTCGCGGTCGGCGAAACCTTCGACGAAACCAGGCTGAAGGCCTATCCGGCCGGCACGCTCTATTCGGAGCCACCCGGAACGCCGCACTATGCCTGGGCCAAGGACGGTGACGTCATCCTGCAGGTGACCGCCATCGGTCCGACCGGAAACACGCCCGTGAAAGGCCGGTAACGGCCGGGCAACGAGAACGCGGGGGAGAACGACCATGGTCTGGAGAAGGGCGGCCATCGCCGCTGCTGTTTTTGCCGCGCTGTTCGCGCCGCGCGCGTTCGCCGACGGCCTCTCGGCCGTCAAGGAATGCGAGGCCGACACCAGCGCGCCGGAGGACTACCAGCGGCTGACGATCATGCCGAACGGCGAAAGCCGCGGCAGCGACAGCGCCGCGGCTTTGATCCGGACCGCGAAGCAGAAGGCCAAGGAGGGCAAGGACGCCGAGGCCGTGCAGTGGGCGGCGCTGTGCCCATTCGAGAAGAACGACCAGGACGCGGTCCGGCGCGACAGCGCCGCGGTGCTGCAATTTCTCAAGCAGAACTAACCGGGGAGAAGTTTCGTGACCAGCACTCGCACGCGGAAGCTCGGCATCCTGTGGCGCGGCGACGAAGCGGCCCGCCGCAGCGCCACGCCGGAGACCAGCCGTTTCAAGGACGTCTTCGCGGAACTCGCCGATGTCGGCATCGAAGCCGTGCCGGTGGTCTACGAAGACGATGTTGTCGACGACGTGCGCGCAGAGCTCGCCGGGCTCGATGGCGTGCTGGTCTGGGTCAACCCGATCCATGAGGGGCGCAACCGCTTAAAGCTCGACGCGCTGCTGCGCGAGGTTGCGACGCGCGGCCTGTGGGTGAGCACGCACCCCGATGTGACCCTCAAGATGGGCACCAAGGAGGTGCTCCATCGCACCCGCACGATGAGCTGGGGTTGCGACACGGCGCTCTATCGAACCATCGAGGCGATGCGCGCCGAGCTGCCGGCACGGCTCGCCGCGGGTCCCCGCGTGATCAAGCGCAACCGCGGCAACGGCGGGCAGGGCGTCTGGAAGGTCGAGGCACTGCCCAACCGGCCGATGGTGCGCGTGCTGGATGCCACCAAGACCGAACCGGAAGAGCTGACGCTGGACGCGTTTCTCGATCGCTGCGCCGGGTATTTCGAGGATGGCAGCGTGATCGACCAGCCGTTCCAGGCGCGCCTGACCGAAGGTGTGGTGCGCTGCTACATGGCCGGCGACCGCTGCGCCGGCTTCGGCCACCAGAAGGTCAAAGCCCTGGTCGACGAGCCCGCCGCGCGCGCCGAGGCCGGATCGCGGCTCTACTGCTCCAGCACCGATCCGCGCTTTCAGCGCCTGCGCCGGCTGATGGAAGACGAGTGGACGCCGCAGCTGATCGCTCTGCTGGGCATCCCCCGCCATGACTTGCCGATGATCTGGGATGCCGACTTCATGCTCGGCCCGCCCGGCGCTGACGGCACCGACAGCTACGTGCTGGGCGAGATCAATGTGAGCTCGGTCCACCCGTTTCCGGACGACGCGCCGGCCGCGATCGCGCGTTACGCGCTGTCGCGCCTGGGGCTCAAGGTGGAGCAGCGCGCATGAAAGGCCTCGGTGTTCTCTACGCCGCCCTGCTGCTGGCCGTCTACGCGACCGCAACGGTTTCGGCGGAGGACGCCCCGATGCAGCTCGAAGCAAAAATTCCGCTCGGCAATGTCGCCGGGCGGATCGACCATCTCGCGGTCGATCTCAAGCGCGGCCATGTGTTCATTGCCGAGCTCGGCAACAACACGGTCGGCGTGGTCGATGTGGCCAAGCGCACCGTCGTTCACCGCATCACCGGCCTGAGCGAGCCCCAGGGCGTCGGCTATCTCGACGCCCAAGATATGCTGTACGCGGCCAATGCCGGCGACGGCTCGGTCCATCTCTATCGCGGCGACGACTTCACCGAACGCGGCCGGATCGCGCTCGGCTCGGATGCCGACAACATCCGCTTCGACCCCAAGGGCGCGCGGCTGGTGGTCGGCTACGGCAGCGGCGCGCTGTCGGTGATCGACCCGGCGACCGCCAGGCCGGTCGCGAACCACGCGCTGAAGGCCCACCCCGAAAGCTTCCAGATCGACGCCAAGACCGACCGCATCTTCGTCAACCTGCCCGAAGCCCATGCCATCGCGGTGCTGGAGCGATCGAGCGGCAAGCTCGTCACGCAATGGCCGATGAGCCACGCCGCGAACTTCGCCATGGCGCTGGACCGCGACCAGCCGCGCGTGTTCACCGTGTTCCGCAAGCCCGCGAAGCTCGTCGGATTTGCCACCGACAGCGGCCAAGTGGGCGGCCAAGTGGTGGGCGAGGTCGACACCTGCGGCGACGTCGACGATCTGTTCATCGACGCCAGGCGGCAGCGCATCTACGTTATCTGCGGCGAAGGCTTCGTCGATGTGTTCGACGCGCGGGACAAGCTGCCGCGGCTCGGCCGTGTGCCGACGGTCGAGGGAGCCCGGACCGGGCTGTTCGTGCCGGACTTGGATCGGCTTTACGTCGCGGTGCGCGCGCGGGGCAGGGAGCCCGCCGCGCTTTGGGTGTTCCAGCCCGGTCCGTGAAGGGCCGGGAACGGTGGTGCGAGTGATGGCGATGCGGCGGTGCGTCGGTCGGACGGCGTGGACAGCCATCCCTGCGGGCTTGGTTCTGGCGGGTGTTGTCGTGTCCGGGCCAGCGCTGGCGTACCGGCCGTTCGACGGCACGGACGCGGCCGTGGCGGACCTGCACGAGGTCGAAGTCGAATTGCAGCCCGCCGGCATCCAACGCACCCCGGACCAGAAGACGCTGATCGCGCCGGCCTTTGTCTACAACTACGGCTTTGGCAAGAACTGGGAGCTGGTGCTCGAAGGCCAGCTTGAAACGCCATTGTCGCCATCGGGGACTTCGACCTTCACGGAAGCCGGCGCATTCCTCAAAGGCGTTCTGCGGCCGGGCTCGTTGCAGGATCAGCCGGGGCCGAGCGTCGCAACCGAATTCGGGGTGCTGTTGC
>CAKZHN010000114.1 GCA_936924235.1 uncultured Rhodoplanes sp.
CGCAGTCCGGATTTCGGCAGCCCTGTTGGCTGTTCTTCTCACGTTTGTCGCTGCGGGCGCGCCCAGCAAGGCCCAGTCGCAAAACTGGCCGACGCGAACCGTGAAATTCATCGTGCCGTTCGGTCCGGGCGCCGCAGCAGACATCGGCGCGCGGCTGTTCGCGGAGAAGCTGTCGCAGCGCTGGGGCCAGCCCGTCGTGATCGACAACCGCCCGGGCGGCGACAGCTTCATTGCCATCACGGCATTCCTCGGCACCGATGACGACCATACTTTTCTCTATATGCCGTCGGGCAACTTCACGGTTCATCCGTTTGTGCATTCCAAGCTGCCCTACGACCCGAAGGATCTCGTGCCGGTCGCGCGTGCCTCCAACACCATCCTCGCGCTCGCGCTCGCGAAGTCGTCGCCTTATACCAACGTCCGCGAATTCACCGAGGCCGCGCGTGCCGCGCCGGGGCAGTTCAACTCGGGTCTTGTCGCGGGCCTGACCGAATTCACCTTCTGGGCCTACACCCACGCCGAGAAGCTCAACATCTCACAGGTGCCCTATCGCGACATCAACCAGGCGCCCACCGACCTGGCCGAAGGCCGCATCCAGGTGGTGATGGCCTCACTCGCGATCCTGCAGCCGCAGTGGAAGGCAGACCGGATCAAGCTGATCGCGGTCAACAACAAGGAACGCACCGACCTGGTGCCCGGCGTACCGACCGCGCGCGAGCAAGGCTATCCGTCGCTGGTGTTCGAGGGCCTGCACGGCCTGATCGGCCGCACCACGACGCCGCGGGCGCTGAAGGAGAAGATCGCCGCCGATTTCAAGGAGGCCGCGGCCGACGGATCGATTGCGGCACGGCTCGCCGCCACCGGCTCGGTGATCAACGTCGGCGGACCGGATGAATTTGCCGCCAACATCGAGGAGCAGCGTGCCGCCGTGGCCGCCACCGTGAAGGCGATCGACTTCAAGCCGAAGAATTGAAGCCTAGATGTCCAGATGCTCGGGCGGCAAACCCGCCTGAGACCGCTGGTGCATGACCGCATAGGCAGCTTCCAGATGCCGCGTGAACGACTGCGTATCGAACAGCGGGCTCGTCAGCTGGCTTTGCTCGAGCCTGGTCTTGAGCCCGCTCAATCGGGCGCGGTCTGTCGCAAGCTCCACTGCAAGATTCTCGTAGTCGGACTGCGTCTGCACGATCAGCTCCGGCAGGCCGATCGTCCGTAACAGGCTCGCGGCGACACGCCCCGGAAATGTGCCACCGATCTGCGTGAGCACCGGCAATCCCGCCCACAACGCGTCGCTTGCCGTGGTGTGCGCGTTGTACGGCAGCGTGTCCAGGAACAGGTCCGCGGCGCGATGACGGGCGAGATGATCGGCCACCGGAACGCGCGGGGCGAATATGATGCGCTCAGGATCGACGCCCCTGCCCGCTGCTTCGGTCCTGAGATTGGCAACGGCGTCCGCATTGTCCTCGATCAGCCAGAGAACGCTGCCCTCGACACGTTTCAGAATCCGCATCCAGCCATCGAAGGTCTCGGGAGCGATCTTGTAGCTGTTGTTGAAGCAGCAGAACACGAAGCCGCTCTCGGGAAGGCCCAGTTCGCTGCGGGTGAACTGGCGGCTGCCGATTGGCCGTTTCGCATCATTGGCCTGATAGCAGCCGGGCAGCCGGACGACCTTCTCGCAGTAGAACGGCTTGTGCTCGTCGGGAATGACGGTGGCATCGGCGACGATGTAGTCGATGTAGCGGGCGCCGATCGTTCCCGGGAAACCGAGATAGTTGACCTGCACCGGCACCGGGCGCCGCGCGAACACGCCGGTCCGGCCGTCGCCGAAATAGCCGTTCAGGTCGACCAGGATGTCGATCCCGGCGCGCTCCACAGCCGCGGCCGCCTCTTCGTCTGACAGGTGTGCAATATCGACGATCTGGTCGAAGGCGCGCTCGATGCGGATTCGCGTCTCGCTGCCGTCGCTTGCGCCGTTGTCGAACGCGTAGGTCTCAAACCGCGATTTGTCATGCGCCTCGAGCACGCCGATCAGGAGATGCGACGTGGCGTGAATGCGGAATTCGCCGCTGAGATAGCCAATGCGGATCTTGTCATGGGAGCGGACCGGGCCCTTGCGGTCGTTCACGACCGCGGGAAACCGTTCGGCGTTGAAGATCTCGGCGCAGCCCATCAACGACTGCGGCGATCGCCCAACAGCCTGCCAGCCGAACGGCCCGGCCGATTTGCGGCCCTGGGCGATGTCCGTTTCGATTTCGGCAACCAGATCCGCAATGCCGGACCAGTCGCACATCAAGATCTTCTGATACAGCAGCAGGCCCTTGGCGAACGGATAGGCCGGATCGAGATCGAGCGCCTTGCGGTAGGCGGCGGCAGCCTCCCTGCGCCGCCGGGGCCGGTCGAGCGCCACGGCGCGGCCGAACCAGGCGCCGGGCACGTCGGGCGCCTCGCCCAGCACCGCGTCGAAGTCGGCCAGGGCCTCGGCATGGTTGCCGGTCGCAAGCAGCGCGTAGCCACGGCCGAGCCGCGCGGCTGTGAGGCCGGGCTTGAGCGTCAGCGCCTTGTCGAAGGAAGCCAGGGCCTGCCGCGCGCGGCCCAGCCTGTAGGACACGTTGCCGAGGCCGAGCCACGCCTCGGCGAGTCCGGGATTGAGCGTCGCCGCACGATCGAAAGCCGCGATGGCCTCGTCATGGCGGCCGAGCTCGTGCAGCGACTTGCCCTTGTTGCTGAACGCCTCCGCGTAGTTCGGCGCGAGCGCAAGCGCCTGGTCGAAATCGGCGACGGCCTTGTCGTATTGCTTCAGATCGTTGAACACCGCGCCGCGGCTGTTCCAGGTTTCCGCGACTTTGGGATTGAGCCGCAACGCGCGGCCGAACATCTCGAGCGCGCGCTCGGGCTTGTTGAGCCGCTTCGAGATCAGGCCGAAATTGTAATAGGACACGTCCGACTGGGCGAGCGTCACCGCGCGCTCGATGTACGGCTCCGCGTCGGCAAAGCGCTCCTGCTGCATGAACACGATGGCCAGAAGATTCAACGCACCGACATGCTTGCCGTTCGCTTTCAGCACCTGCTTGAACAGGCGCTCCGCCGCGGAAAAATTGCGGGCGTTCAGCGCCTGCAGCGCGTTCTGAAATGTGATGTCGGCGGAGCTCATGATCTTCTTTTTACATCAAATCCGGCAAGCTCCTGGAACGACAGCACAAACAAAAAAGGCCGGCTGCGAAGCCGGCCTTTTCGGTTTTGTCGTTCGCGCGGACAATTATTTTTCCGCGGCGGCGGGGGCGAGGGTTGCCATGTCCACCTTGATGCCCGGTCCCATGGTCGAGGAGATCGAGACGCGGTTGACGTAGTGGCCCTTGGCGCCCGACGGCTTCGCCTTGTTCACCGCGTCGGTGAAGGCGCGGATGTTCTCGACGAGCTTGTCGGCGGCAAACGACGCCTTGCCGACGCCGGCCTGCAGGATGCCCGCAGCCTCGACGCGGAACTCGACCGAGCCGCCCTTGGCGCCCTTCACGGCGTTGGTGACGTCCATCGTGACGGTGCCGACGCGCGGGTTCGGCATCATGCCGCGGGGGCCGAGCACCTTACCGAGACGGCCCACGAGGCCCATCATGTCCGGGGTGGCGATGCAGCGATCGAACTCGATCGTGCCGCCGTTGACCTTCTCGAACAGGTCCTCCGCGCCGACCACGTCGGCGCCGGCGGCCTTGGCCTCGTCGGCCTTGGGGCCGCGGGCGAACACGCCGACGCGGACCGTACGGCCAGTGCCGTTCGGCAGCGTGACCACGCCGCGGACCATCTGGTCTGCGTGCTTGGGGTCGACGCCGAGGTTCATCGCGATCTCGATGGTCTCGTCGAACTTGGCCTTGGCCCGTTCCTTGATCATCTTGACCGCCTCTTCGAGCGGATAGGCCTTCGCGGGGTCGACGCCCTCACGGACCTTTGCAGTGCGCTTTCCAATTGCCATGACCGTTACCCCTTCACCTGCAGACCCATCGAACGGGCGGAGCCTTCGACCATCTTCATGGCCGCTTCCACGGTGTGGCAGTTCAGGTCCTTCATCTTCGCTTCGGCGATTTCCTTGACCTGAGCCTTGGTCACGGAACCCGCGCTGTCGCGGCCGGGAGTCTTCGAGCCGCTCTCGATCTTCGCCGCCTTCTTGAGGAAGTGCGACATCGGCGGGGTCTTCAGCTCGAACGTGAAGGAACGGTCGGCGTAGATCGTGATGACGACCGGGATCGGCGCGCCCTTTTCGAGCTTCTGCGTCTGCGCGTTGAACGCCTTGCAGAACTCCATGATGTTGAGGCCGCGCTGACCGAGCGCGGGACCGATCGGCGGCGCGGGATTCGCGGCGCCGGCCGGCACCTGCAATTTCAGGAAGCCGGTGACTTTCTTTGCCATTTGCTACTTCTCCTACCAGTTGGCCGGCAGGCTTTTGAGCCTTCCGGGCCGGTTCAGGAGCCGTGGTGCGGATCTAGACGGTTGGCAACCGCCGCACCTCCCACGTCTCACGTTTTCATCGCCGGCCGAAACCGTCGATGTCTTCACGCAGGCCTTATACCTTCTCGACCTGCGTAAATTCCAGCTCCACGGGCGTGGCGCGGCCGAAGATCGACACCGCGACCTTGACGCGCGAGCGGCCCTCGTCGACCTCCTCGACGGTGCCGTTGAACGACGCGAACGGGCCGTCCGACACGCGGACCTGCTCGCCCACCTCGAAGGTGATCGACGGCTTCGGCCGGTCGACGCCCTCCTGCACCTGCTGCAGGATGCGCTGCGCCTCGGCCTCCGAGATCGGCATCGGCTTGTTGTCGGCGCCGAGGAAGCCCGTGACCTTCGGCGTGTTCTTGATCAGATGGAACGCCTCGTCGGTGAGGTCCATCTTCACCAGCACGTAGCCCGGGAAGAACTTGCGCTCGGTGTCGACCTTGCGGCCGCGGCGCACCTCGGTGACCTTTTCCTTGGGCACCATGATCTCGTCGAACAGCTCGACGAGGTTGCGCTGCTTGGCCTGCTCGCGGATCGACTCCGCGACCTTGTTCTCGAAGTTCGAGTAGGCGTGAACGATGTACCAGCGTTTCGGCATGATCGCTGTCAGGTCTGGATCTGGAGGAGAAGGGTGATGAAGAAGCGGATGATCTGGTCGGCCACCGTGAACAGGATGGAGGCGACCGCCACCATGACGAACACCATGATGGTGGTGATGGTGGTTTCTTTGCGGGTCGGCCAGGTGACCTTGTCGGTCTCCGAGCGGACCTCCTGCAGGAATTTGAACGGGCTGATCTTGGCCATCGGATGAACTGAACCGCTTTCGAACTGATTTCAGGCACGCCAACGCAAACGAGCGAAACGCAGATAAGCACCCAAGCCCCACCTTTCAGGAGGAGACCGGAGCGCAAAGCGCGATCCTTTTTGGGAGCAGGTTCGCCGCGGAAGTCCGTCGCCGGGCCGCTGAGCGATGCGGCTTGTTATAGCGGTTGTGGCGCGCCGTCAAGCAGAAGCAGCATTGTTCTGGAAAGCCAAGCGCTTACACGGGCTTTCCAAAGCGGTTTGCAAGCTTTTCTCAGCCCTCGTCGATCGAGATGATCCGCTTGATCTCGTCGCTGACGAAGCCGATCGCCGCCGGATTCTGCACCCCCGGAAACACCGCGACGTCGAACAGCTCGCGGACGATGCCCTCGAGCCGGACCCAGCCGACCGTGTCGCCATTCCTTATATCCACGACCAAGAGCCCGCAGCGCGCCTCGGCGCCGTGCTTGGCCAGCGCCTCGTCGAGGCCGAGCCCCTGGAACGTGCGGTTCTCGCGGGCCAGCGACAGCCCGATCAGCGCATAGGGACCGACGAACGACAGGCCCCGGGCATAGCCCGGGCAGAACGCCATCGGCACGAAGCGCTTGGCGTCCAGGTCGACATAACCGAACTCTCCCGCGCCCGAATTGAGAACCCACAGCCGGTCGTCGTAGAGCCGCGGCGAATGCGGCATCGACAGCCCCTGCACCACCGGCTCGCCGGTCGCGACATCGAGCACCATGCCGCCGGTGGCCCTGCGGTCGCGCCAGCCGTCGGCGACGTCACTGTTGGCGACGAGCGTGACGTAGCGCGGCCGGCCCTCCTGGCAGGCGAGCCCGTTGAGATGGCAGCGATCTTCAGGGGCAAGCTTGCTGATGAAGGGCGGCCGCCACACCGGCTTGAAGCTC
>CAKZHN010000115.1 GCA_936924235.1 uncultured Rhodoplanes sp.
CTCTTCCGATCTAGGTGGCGATCGACGACGTCGGCACCGGCCACAGCGGCCTGTCCTACATGCTCAAGCTTGGCGCCGACATCATCAAGATCGACAAGCTGTTCATCGACTCGATCGGCATCGACCGCAACTCCAACACCATCATCGAGACGCTGATCGACCTCGCGCAGAACATGCGTATGGACGTCGTGGCCGAGGGCGTCGAGAGCTTCGAGCAGGTCGTGCATCTGCGCGAACTCGGCATCCGCGCCGCGCAGGGCTACGTGTTCGCGCCGCCGCTGCCGGGCCCGGTGTTCCTCAAGCTGGTCGAAGCGATCGATCCGCTCAAGGTCCGCGAGAAGGAGCCGCTCAAGGACGTCGCCACGGCCGCCGCTGCGGCAGCGGGCTGACGAGGCCTACCGGGCAACCCATTGAACCTTCGAATGATCCTCTGTAACTTGCGTCCCGGCGGGACGATCACGAGGAATCACGACATGACGCGCATTCTGACTGCGGCAGTGACGCTGACCATGATCGCCACCGCTCTGCCGGTGCAGCCCGCGAAGGCGCAGGATGCACTCGGCGGCGCGCTCCTGGGCGGCGCCGCGGGCGCCATCATCGGCGGGGCTGCGACCGGCCGGGCCGGCGGCGCGGTGGCCGGCGGAATTATCGGGGCTGCGGCGGGCGCCGCCATCGGCTCCTCGATGGAGCCGCGGCGCGCGGGCTACTACTGGTATCAGGACGGCTGCTGGCTGCGTCGCCGTGACGGCAGCTATGCCCGCGTCCATCCGCGCAATTGTTACTGAGATTTGAACGGCCCGCGCCGCGGCGCTTCCGCTGGAAGCGCCCGGTTGAACCGGGACGGCGGTTGAACAACAAAATTTAGTCGGGTGGGAGTGCTCGAAGGCCGCCACCGCTCTCCGGATGCGGAGAGATCATCGTCCCTCGTTTTGAGGGTCAGGAGATTGGACCATGAACGCCGCCTATACGCTCGGCCGGATATTCCTCTCGCTCGTCTTCGTTGTCGCCGGCGTCCAGAAGCTGATGAACATCGGCGTCGTCGCCAAGATGCTGGCGGACAACAACGTGCCGATCCCCGAGCAGGTGGTGCCGTATCTGCAGGGCATCCCGAAATACGAAGCGCTGGGCTATCTCGTGGCCGCGGTCGAGATCATCGGCGGCCTGATGGTTCTGGTCGGGCTCAAGGCGCGCTGGGGGGCGCTCGCGCTCGCGGTGTTCACCGCTCTGACCATCGTGTTCGTCCATCACTTCTGGGACATGAGCGGCGACGCCTTCCAGGCGAACCTCACCCAGGCGCTGAAGAACCTGTCGATGATCGGCGGGCTGCTGCTGGTGGTCGCGGTCGGCTCGGGCCCGAGCGCCGCCATGGATCACCGCTGACGGCTGCCCGCGTCTATCGAGTCCCTGAAATGAAAGAGGGCGGCGCAAGCGCCGCCCCAAGTTTGATACGCCACGCGGGAGGAACCTCGTAACGGATCGGCGTTCACCCAGGACGCCGCCGAACCGCGTGACTGCAATTCAAGAGTTCCCTGTGGATAAGTACTGATTCGCCGTGATTCGTCACGGTATTTCTGAGGCCTAGCCAAACCCATGGCGAATCGATCGCTGTGGACAATCAGCGCCGCCAGATCGTGAGAACGAGGCGGGCGGCGGGGTCGAGGACCTCCGCCGGGGAGGGCTTCAGCCCATGGCGGGCCATGAGATCCTCCGGGCTTGCGGGCGGGATGCCGGGAAACACCGGCACGCCGCCCGGCAGCCGCACGCCCTCGGCGCGGCTCAGGTGGAAGGCGTCGTACTGAGGCAGGAACAGGCCGAACGGGCCGGTGCCTCCGATCACGGCGAGGAGCCCGCCCGAGAGGCCGAGCGCATCCCAGGCCTCCGCGAGGGTGGCGCCTTCGGGATTCCACAGCATGGCGCGCGGCTCGCCCGGGGCGGGCGCGAGCCCCGCGATCCGCCGGGTCAGGATCAGCCGCGTGCGGTGCGCGGCATCGGGGCCGCCTTCGCCGGAATGCTTGCCGTGCACCAGCGCCGCGGCCTGATCGAGCGTGCTGCGGAAGTAGCGCTGGTCGGCCGGAAGCTTCAGCGCGTCCGGCTGGATGGCGCGATCGTCCGCGATCATGCCGTCGTCGGACACGATGGCGAGACCTTCGATGCGATCGGGCAGGGCCATGGCTCGGACTATCCGGCCCACAGCATCAAAAGAAAAGAGGCGCAAAAGAAAAGGGGCGGCATCGAGCCGCCCCTGAGGTTTGTTTGACGCCTTTTTTAATTCGATCAGTCGACCGTCTTGACCACGCTCGAGGTCGGACGCTGGCTCACGGTCGGCAACTGGTTCTCCTTGGCGAGTTCCTTGCCGAGCGCCTCGTCGTACTCCGGCAGCGTCGTCACAGTCTGGGATGCCTTCATGTGCACGACCTTGAAGCCCTTGGCCTTGAGCTCGGCGAGCAGCTGCGGCAATGCGTGCGCGGTGCCCTGCTGGAAGTCGTGCATCAGCACGATGCCTTTGCCCTTTTTTTCAAGCTTGCTCATGACCGACTTCACAATCTGCTCCGGCTTGCGGAGCTTGAAGTCGAACGAGTCGAGGTCGGTCGAGAAGATCGCGATGTTGCGCTGGCCGAGATAGGTGACCATCTCGGGCGGATGGCGCAACGCCGGGAAGCGGAAGAACGCGGACTCGGGGCCGGCGTCTTCCAGCGCCCATTTCACGGCGCTGATCGCCTTCTCGATCTCGTCCTTGGCCTCTTCCGGAGTCTTCTTCGAAAGGTCGGCGTGCGACCAGGTGTGCGAGCCGACTGTATGGCCGGCCTTCACGACCTGGCGCAGGATTTCCGGATAGTAGGTGGCGTGCTTGCCGATGGCGAAGAACGTCGCCTTGGTGCACTCGTCGGCCAGCGCCTTGAGCACGTGCGGCGTCGACACCCACGGGCCGTCGTCGAACGTCAGCACCACTTCTTTGTCGCGAAGGAAGTCATGCTGCTTGAAGTGCTCGAAGCCGAAGCCCGGACCGCCTGTGGTGTCGATCTCGACGGTGCGCGAGACACCGAGCGCGTTCGGATTGCTGCAGGCCGGCTGCGCGCTGGCGATCGCCTGGCGCTGCTGCGGTTGCTGCGGAGCAAGCGCCGGGGCCTGGGCCGCGGCGGGAGTGGGACGCATCGACTGGCCGGTGGTGCGGGCCGGGGCCGGCGCTGCGGCTTCCGGAGCAGGCGCTGCGGCCGGATCGAGTGCCGGGGCCGGTGCAAGCGCCGGAGCCGGCGCCAACGGCGGCGGCTGCAGGTTCTGAGCGGACGCGGAAGCGAGGACCAACAAAGACGCCGACATCGCCAATGCAAACGCTGCTGCACTGCGCATCATGACCTCCAAAGTCAAACTGAATGAATGAGCCGCATAAGGCTTGACCGATGGAATGAAGCTATTCGGGGGCCAAGTCAATGAATGACAAAGGATTTGCAGCATCTGCCCGCTGTTAAGATTATTGCCGCAAAAGGAACCTGGGCTCTCGGCTGAAAATGCACGTGGGAGCTAGGTTTGCGGGCGCTGGACGCAGGGCTTGAGGCGCTAAAGCCAAGCCCACATGAACGGGGCATTGCCTGTAGGTTAACGCGGAACCGGTTACCGTGGCCGTTCGCAGTGCGAAATTTCGCAACTGATTCGCGGCGCCTCTTAAGTGCCCGCGCTGGCCGCTCGCCCATAGCGCGTCGAAGACGCGCGTGAACCGCGTTGATGGCTCGCCAGCGCGGGGCATCACCTCACCGCAATTCCTTCTCGATCGCAGCAATCACCTTCGGATCGGTCGGCTCGACCTCGGTGGAGAACACCGCGGCGATGTGGCCGTCCTTGCCGACCAGGTACTTATGGAAATTCCAGCGCGGGCCATCGCCGGGGCGCTCCAGCGCCGCCCATTTGTAGAACGGATGCGCCTGGGGTCCGCGGACCTCAGCCTTGGCGGCGAGCGGAAAGCTCACGCCGTATTGGTCATGCGCGGTCTTGTTGATCTCGGCGGGACCGCCGGGCTCCTGGCTGCCGAAGTCGTTCGACGGTACGCCGATGATGAGCAGGCCCTTGTCCTTGTAGCGCGTCCACAACTGCTGCAGCCCGGCATATTGCGGCGTGTAGCCGCACAGCGAAGCCGTGTTGACGATCAGGATCGGCTTGCCGGCGTGCTCGGCGAGGCGAAGGCTGCCGCCGTCGAGGCCGAGGAACGAGTAGGCGAAGGCGGTCGGTCGGCTCATGGCGGGCGCTTGTGCGAATGCGGAGGGCGCGAATGCGGGTGAGGCGAGGGTTCCGGCGCATGTTGCGCCAAGCAAGGTCAGAACATGTCTGCGGTCGAGCATCATGGTCGTCCTCGTCGGTTTGCTGCGTCTGGTCCCGATACCGCTGCTCTCGGAATTTGGATGCACACTAACTTACGAAGTTGGTGTTCACCCTCCCCCGGACGGGGGAGGGTGACGTGCGTGTTGCAGCAGCGAGGCAACGTCAGGCCGACTTGCCCTCGCTCAGCACCTTGTTCTTCTTCAGCCAGTCGATCGCGAGCTTCCAGCCGTCCTCGGCCGCTTCCTTGCGGTAGCTCGGCCGGTAGTCGGCGTGGAAGCCGTGCGGCGCGTCGGGATAGATCTTGAACTCGGCCTTCTTGCCGGCCTTGGCGAGCGCCTCCTTCATGGCCTCGACCTGCGCAACCGGAATGCCCTGGTCGGCGGCGCCATAGAGACCGAGCACCGGCGCCTTCACCTCGGCGGCGAGCTCGCTCGGGGCCTTCGGCCAGATCGCCTTCTGCGCCGGCGGATCGACCAGCGAGCCGTAGAACGCGACGCCGGCCTTCAGGTTCTTGTTGTGCGCCGAGTATTCCCACACCGTGCGGCCGCCGCGGCAGAAGCCGAGAATGGCGAGCTTGTTGGTGTTGCCGCCCTGCGACTTCGCCCAGGCCACGGTGGCGTCGAGATCGGCGAACAGCTCCGCATCGGGCTTTGCGTTCACGATCGGCATCAGCTTCGGCATCTCGGTGATCTTCGTCAGATCCTCGCCGGAGCGGAAATAGTAGTTCGGCGCGATCGCCAGCGCGCCGGCCTTGGCCAGGCGCCGCGTCACGTCCTTGATGTATTCGTGCAGGCCGAAGATCTCCATCGCCACGAGGATGACCGGCGGGTTCTTCGCCTTCTCCGGCCGTGCGAAATAGATCGGCATGTCGCCGCCGTTGACCTTCACGGTGGCGTCGCCCGCCTTGAGCCCCGTGGTGTCGGTGGTGATCGCCTGCGCGCGCACCGGACCGGCGGCAAGCGTGTAGCCCGCGGCCGCGGCGGCCGAGGCCGTCATGAAGAAGCTTCGCCGCGACACCGGCGCGGGCGTGATCAGCCCGATGATGTCCTGCGGCAGTTTCGAGTGGATATTCATTGTGCTCATTCCTCCAAGCAAACCGTCCCAAGCGAACCGTGAGAACGGCGACAGCCGGTAAACACCCCAGCCGGTGGATTATTGCAGCATTCGCGGCGGTGGGCGACGGGGGTGTGGGCGAGGGCGCAGTCACGATGGCGTGCGTGCCATTGCGCCTTCGCATCGGTCGTAAGCCCGGACGGGAGTATTGCCGCCCCGGAACGCCCGTTATAGTGCGCGCGAAGGCATCGACAGGAGGAACAATCATGCCCGAGATCGTCGTCTACGCCGTCGGCAACCGCTCCCAGGAGCAGAAGTCCGCGCTCTGCAAGGACATCACCGACGCGATGGTGAAGAACTACAAGGTGCCGGCCGACGCTGTGGTGATCACGCTGGTCGAGACGCCCAAGACCGACAAGGCCAAGGGCGGCGTGATGTTCAGCGACATGCCGGCGCGGTAGGCGTTTCTGTTCGGATTGCATCACCAAACTCCACTGTCATTCCGGCCGAGCGAAGCGAGAGCCGGAATCCATAACTACGACTCGGGGTTATGGATTCCGGGTTCGCTCGCTTTCGCTCGCGCCCCGGAATGACGACAGTGGATGTGGCTCGCACTTTCTTTTCCCTGAAATTTCCAGACATGCGTTCTCATTTCCGCGTCACGATTGCGCGGATGCTCAACTCCATTTGTCTCTCATCCCGGGCGGCGCCCGGGTTCGTCATGCCCCCGTGAGGGGGGCGGAGCGCCGAAATGGCGCAAGTCGTCTTGGGCACCTTACGACGGTGCCCGCGTGCCTTG
>CAKZHN010000116.1 GCA_936924235.1 uncultured Rhodoplanes sp.
CAGGGCAATCATGGCGGCGGCGGCGGTCTCGGCGCGGGCGGCGACATCTTCGTCATGCAGGGCGCGACGCTCAACATCTCCGGCGGCACGCTCGGCCAGGGATCGGTGACCGCGGGCGTCAGCGCAGGCGATGGCGCGGCCGGCAAAGCCTACGGCAAGGGCGTCTTCATCCAGGGCAACCAGAGCATCACCTTCGGCTCGGGCCAGACTGCCGGCCAGACGACGACCGTCAGCGGCGACATCGCCGACATGACGGGATCGAGCGATCCGTCCGGCCAGACCGGCGCGGGCCATGTGAACGTCGCCGGTGACGGCACCGTGGTGCTCAGCGGCAACAACTCCTACACCGGCGGCACGATGATCGAGAGCGGCACGTTGCTGCTTGGCAGCGCGCATGCGGCCGGCACGGGCGCGATCACGTTCGATCCGGGAACGCTGGAATTCTCGGCCGCGAACGCGCCGACCAACGAGATCGACGGCTTTGGCACCGGTGACTTCCTCCAGATCGACGGCTTCGTCGAGCAATCCGGCACCTACTGGAACGACACGCTGACGCTTCACGGCACGGACGGCAATGGCGGTATCGAGACCGTCGCGCTCGACATGCCCGGCCTGTCGCCTTCGGACTTCTCGGTGCTTGTGTCGGGCGCCACGACGACGATCGGTTTCGGCTCGAACGAAACCGACATCGTCGCCTGCTACACGCCCGGCACCCTGATCGCGGTCGAGAACGGCGAGACCCCGGTTGAGCGTCTTGCGATCGGCGACCGCGTGCGCACGATGTCGGGCGCGCTGCGTCCGATCAAATGGATCGGGCGGCGCTCCTACAACGGGCGGTTCGTGCTCGGGCGAAAGGACCTGCTGCCGATCTGCATCAAGGCCCACGCACTCGACGACAACGTGCCGCGGCGCGACCTTTGGATCTCGCCGCACCACGCCATGTACTTCGAGGGCGTGCTGATCGAGGCGCGCGACCTGGTCAACGGCGCATCGATCGTGCAGCCCGAGCGGGTCGACAAGGTCGAATATATCCACGTCGAGCTCGACACCCACGACGTGATCGTCGCCGAGGGCGCGCTGTCGGAGACCTTCCTGGACGACAACAGCCGCGGCATGTTCCACAACGCCCACGAATTCGCCGCGCTTTACCCGGATGAGCAGCGGACGGTCGCCCGCTACTGCGCACCGCGCCGCCAGGATGGCCAGCAGGTCGAGGCGGCGCGCCGGCATATTGCGCAGCGCGCCGGGCTCGAGGCCGAGCAGCCCGGGCTTGGCTGGCGCGGCCAGGTCGATTGCATCGACCGGGAGCGCGTCGCCGGCTGGGCGCAGAATGTCGAGCACCCGGAGGCTCCGGTGTGCCTCGACATTTATGTGGGCGGGCAGTTGATCGGCCAGACGCTGGCCGACCGCTATCGCGACGACCTGGAACAGGCTGGTCTCGGCAGCGGTCGCCACAGCTTTGATTTCCGGATGCCCCGCGGATTGATCATTGCGGAAGGCAACGTCGTGGTTCGCCGTTCGCTCGACGGCACGCCACTCGAGGTCGCGCCGTGGGCCACGAGCTGGACGAAGGCGATCGCATCGTAAGCGTTGATGTGCGCTACCGGCTCTCTCCCCCGACGGGAGAGAGCCGGGATCTATCCGCTCAGTTCCACTTCGCGCCGGCCACCTGCCGGACCGCCGCATTGAGCCGGTTCCAGACATTGATCTGAGCAATCGAGACCAGCAGCGCGGCGAGCGCCTTCTCGTCGAAGTGCTTCGCTGCCTCGTTCCAGATGTCGTCCGGCACCGGATCGGCCTTGTCGCTGAGCCGCGTCATCGCCTCGGCCAGCGCGAGCGCGGCGCGCTCGGCATCGGTGAAGTACGGCGTGTCGCGCCAGGCCGCGACCGAGAAGATGCGGTCGTCGGACTCTCCGGCCTTCTTCAGCGCGCTGGAGTGCATGCCGACGCAGACGCTGCAGCCGTTGATCTGACTGGCGCGCAGATAGACGATCTCGCGCATGACCTTGGACACGCCGGCGTCCTCGCTGGACTTGTCCAGCGCATACATGGCCTTCAAGGCATCCGGCAGAACGAACATCAGGTGCTTCATACAGGCATGCATGACTGAATTTCCTTCATTGGTTTCAATGGGTTCAACGTTCGGCCGAGGCGCCCGCCGCGGTTTGTCACACCGGCGGGTTCCCGTTCGTCATGGTGATGACGGAGCCGGATGAGGGAATGTGACCGATGACCGAAGAAAAAATCCTGGCGGAGCGTTTCGAGGCCAACCGCGCGCGTCTGCGCGGCGTCGCCTACCGGATGCTGGGCTCGCTCGGCGAGGCCGATGACGCGATCCAGGAAGCCTGGCTCAGGTTGAGCCGGTCCGACAGCGAAGAGATCGACAACCTCGGTGGCTGGCTGACCACTGTCGTGGCGCGGATCTGCCTCGACATGCTGCGTTCGCGGAAGTCGCGTCGCGAGGAGCCGATGGGACCGCATGTGCCCGAGCCCGTCGCGAGCCCCGACGCCACCGAGCAGGAGGCACTGCTGGCCGACTCGGTCGGGCTCGCGCTGCTCGTGGTGCTGCAGACGCTGACGCCCGCCGAGCGGATCGCCTTCGTGCTGCATGACATGTTCGACGTACCGTTCGACGATGTCGCGCCGATCGTCGGACGAACGCCGGCCGCGGCGCGGCAGCTTGCGAGCCGCGCGCGCCGCCGCGTGCAGGGTGCCGACAAGACGCCGGACACCGACATCGCCGGACAGAAGCAGGTGGTCGACGCATTTCTCGCCGCGTCACGCAGCGGCGACTTCGAAGGGCTGCTGAAGGTGCTCGATCCGGACGTCGTGCACCGCGCCGATCTCACCGCGGCGCGGATGGGCGGAACGGCCGAAATCCGCGGCGCGGCCGCGGTCGCGAAATACTATCAGGGACGCGCTCAGACAGCCCGGACGGCACTGATCGACAGCGCGGTCGGCGCAGTGGTCGCGCCCAACGGGCGGCTCCTGCTGGTGCTGCGCGTCGCGATCGCGAATGGAAGAATCGCGGACATCGAAGCGGTAGCCGATCCGGACCGGCTCGGCGCGCTCACGCTCGGCGTTCTCGAAGGCTGATCAATACAAGGATACCAGCGCACGGCTGTTGAAGTGAGCGTCGCGGCTTGAACCGATGCGATTGCTCTTGGACAATCGCCACTTGGGGAGGACCGACCGAACAGGACCGATATGAACCGTCAATCGATTGCGATCACACTTGTTTTCACCACCGCTGTTTTGACCGCGACCACGCTCTCCGCCGCGGAGCTTCCCACCCGCAAGGCCGGACTGTGGGACATGAAGATGACCTTCGAGGGTCACAGCCTGCCGCCGCAGGCCATGCAGCACTGCGTCGATGCAAAAACCGACAAGCTGATGAACAGCCAGTTCGGCGGCATGTCGAAGGAGGCCTGCTCGAAACAGGACGTGCAGGTGTCGGGCAGCACCATCACGATGGATTCGGTGTGCAAGTTCGGCCCGGCGACGTCGACATCGCACGCCGTGATCACCGGCAGCTTCGATCAGGCCTACACCATCAAGATGACCTCGACCCGAGAAGGCGGACCGCAAATTCCGGGCAGAGAGCCCGGCCAGCCGACCAACATGACGATCGAGGCGAAGTGGATCGGCCCGTGCAAGCCGGATCAGAAGCCCGGCGACATCGTGATGGCGAACGGCGTGAAGATGAACGTGCTGGAGATGCCGACAATTCCAGGCATGCGGCCGCCGCAGCGATAGCGGCGCCGGTTTCGTGACGCACAGTTAGCGGCGCGTGACATACGCGCGCCGCAGGCTGTCATCCGTCATGCTGCGTTAGATGTCGTCGTTGTCGACCACAGGAATTGCCGGCGCGAGCGGCGCGGCTTGCACCGCCATCGGCTGCTCCTTCGGCAGCGCTTCGGGCTGGATCTTGGGAGCGCTGACCTTGGGGACGGAATGATTGCTGCCGCCATGACGCTGCATGGCCTGGGCAATTCCGGGTTCCCACGGACGATTCATGGCAACCTCCCTGACGTTTTCTTATGCATTGTTCTTGCGCATTCACACGCCGCAACGGCCGGCGGAGCCAAATGTTCCGCCGGCGCAGCAATCTTTTTTGTTCTAACGGCGAGACGTTAGGAAAGTTCAAACCGAAAACGTCAATTCCATGACACGCCGTGGCGCGTGAGCACCTGACGCACGCTATCCACAAGCTTTTCCTCAGGCGTCGCGAACTGCGCCTCGGCCTGCTTCTTCAAATACTCGTCGCGATCCTTGATGGCGGTCAGCCCCGCGCCGAGGATCAGGTCCTTGATCTGCACCTCGCCCTTGGCCTTCTCGTCGCCGCCCTGGATCACGGCGCAAGGCGAGCCGCGGCGGTCGGCGTATTTGAGTTGCTGGCCGACATTGTTCTTCGGATTGCCGAGATAAAGCTCGGCGCGGATGCCGGCGCCGCGCAGCGCCGCGACCATCTTCTGATAGTCGGCGACGCGGTCGCGGTCGAACACCGTGACCAGCACCGGACCCGGCGCGGGCTTGGATTCCAGCTTGCCGATCATGGTCAGCGCGGCCTGCAGCCGCGACACGCCGATCGAGAAGCCCGTCGCGGGCACCGGCTCGCCGCGGAAGCGCGACACGAGGCCGTCGTAGCGACCGCCGCCGCCGACCGAGCCGAAGCGCACCGGACGGCCTTTCTCGTCCTTGGTTTCGAGCAGCAGCTCTACTTCATAAACCGGACCCGTGTAGTACTCGAGGCCACGGACGACGGACGGATCGATCAGGATGCGATCGTCCGCATAGGCCGCCGACGTCGCGAGCGCGGAAATCTGCCGAAGCTCCTCGACGCCTTCCGCACCGCGATCGGACCCGGTGACGACCTTGGCGAGATTGCCGAGCGTCGCGTCGGCGTTCGCGCCCTTCGATCCGACGAAGGCGAGCACACGATCGATCGCAGCGTCGTCCAAGCCGGCGCCGGCCGTGAAGTCGCCGCTCTCGTCCTTGCGCCCCGGTCCGAGCAGGAGCTTCACGCCGTCGGCGCCGAGCCGGTCGAGCTTGTCGATCGCGCGCAGCACCGTGAGACGCTTGCCGGCGTTAGCCTCGCCTTCGAGGCCGATCGCATCGAGCACGCCGTCGAGCACCTTGCGGTTGTTCACCTTCACGACGTACTGCCCGCGCTCGATGCCGAGCGCTTCCATCGTGTCGGCCGCCATCATGCAGATCTCGGCATCGGCTGCCATCGTGGCGCCGCCGACCGTATCGGCATCGAACTGCATGAACTGCCGGAAGCGGCCCGGACCCGGCTTCTCGTTGCGAAACACCCAGCCGAAGCGATAGCTGCGATAGGGCAGCGCGACCTTCTGGAAATTCTCCGCCACATAGCGCGCCAGCGGCGCGGTGAGGTCGTAGCGCAGCGACAGCCACTGCTCGTCGTCGTCCTGGAACGAGAACACGCCTTCGTTCGGCCGGTCCTGGTCGGGCAGGAATTTGCCGAGCGCGTCGGTGTATTCGATCGCGGGCGTCTCGACCGGCTCGAAGCCGTAGCGTTCGTAGACGGCGCGGATCGCGTCGGTCATCTGCCGGGTCGCGGCGATCTCGGCAGGCCCCCGATCAGCGAGACCGCGCGGCAGCCGCGCCTTCAACTTGTTGGATTTGTCGGCCATTCGAATGTTCGTTGTGCTCGAAAATTTGACGTGGTGGTATCAGCCACCCCCTCTTTTGTCATTACCGCCGAAAGCGGATAATCCTGCCAACGATCCAGACAGCGAGGCGGCACATGGCCCAGGCACCCAAGACGGCGCAGCAAAGCTCGGTCGGCACGGCGGTGCCCAATGACCTCGCGGCCTTCTTCATGCCGTTCACGGCGAACCGCGCCTTCAAGGCCCGGCCGCGGCTGATCGCCCGCGCCAAGGACATGCACTACTACACGCCGGAAAATCGCCCGGTGCTCGACGCCGCGGCAGGCCTCTGGTGCACCAATGCGGGCCACAACCGCGATCCGATCGTGCAGGCCATCCAGGCCCAGGCCGCGACGCTGGACTTTGCGCCGACCTTCCAGTTTGGCCACCCGCGGGCCTTCGAGCTCGCCAGCCGGATCGCCGCGCTGGCGCCGGAAAGCCTCGACCACGTGTTCTTCTGCAACTCCGGCTCGGAGGCCGCCGACACGGCGCTCAAGATCGCGCTGGCCTATTGGGTGGCGAAGGGCCAGGGCCAGCGCACGCGCTTCGTCGGCCGCGAGCGCGGCTATCACGGCGTCGGCTTCGGCGGCATGGCCGTCGGCGGGCTCGCCAACAATAGGAAGGCCTTCGGCGTGATGATGCCGGGCGTCGACCATCTGGCCTCGACCTATAACCGCGAGCAGCAGGCCTTCTCCAAGGGCGAGCCCGAATGGGGCGCGCATCTGGCCGACGAGCTGGAGCGGATCGTGGCGCTGCACAGCGACAGCACGATCGCGGCCGTGATCGTCGAGCCGATGGCCGGCTCGACCGCGGTGCTGCCGGCGCCGAAGGGCTACCTGCAGCGGCTGCGCGCGATCTGCGACAAGTACGGCATCCTGCTGATTTTCGACGAGGTCATCACCGGCTTCGGCCGCCTCGGCCATGCCTTTGCGGCCGAACGCTACGGCGTCGTGCCGGACATGATCACCTTTGCGAAGGGCGTGACGTCCGGCAGCGTGCCGATGGGCGGCGTGATCGTGAAGGACGAGATCCACGACGCCTTCATGCACGGGCCCGAGCACGTCGTGGAGTTCTTCCACGGCTATACGTACTCGGCGCATCCGCTCGCCTGCGCGGCGGGCCTCGCCGCGCTCGACCTCTATCGCGACGAGGACCTGTTCGCGCGGGCAAAGAAGATCGAGCCCACGTGGTACGACGCCGCGATGACCCTGAAGGGCCTGCCGCGGGTGCTCGACATCCGCTGCGTCGGCCTCACCGCCGGCATCGATCTCGGCTCGCGACCCGACGGCGTCGGCAAGCGGGGCTACGAGGCGATGGAACGCGGCTTCCACGACGAAGGCATCATGTTCCGCATCGTCGGCGACTCGATCGCCGTGACGCCGCCCTTGATCGTCAGCGAAAGCCAGATCGGCGAGATTTTCGACAAGGTCGGCAAGGTCATCAAGGCGCTGGCCTGACGGCATCATCGCGCTTCCGCCACCACCGGCCGCGGGCGCAGCACCGCCCAGGCGACCGTCACGGTGCGGGTGCCGAGCCGCACCGGCAGTTCGAACGGCTCCTGGATCTCGGCGTCCTCGGCGATGGAGCGGTACTCCAGCGGCAGCACGCGGGGGTCGGCGCCGTTGGTCCAGACCACGACGGCGCCCTTGGCGCGGAGGTCTCCGAGGTCGATCCAGGGCGCCCGGCCGGGCTTGCCGTCGATCAGCACGCGGGGATGCTCCGGCGCGTAGCGGCCGATATTGCCGCCGTCCCACATGCTGCCGATGACATAGGCGAGCGGCCGGCCGGTCAGGGCGCGGAAGCGCCGCGACATCTCCTGCCCGAGCGCGTCGCCGGGATAGAGCTCGGCGGTGTAGCGCTCCTTGAAGTGGAAGCGCCCCCGCAGATCGTAGTGAAAGACGAAAGCCAGCGCGTAGACGGCCGTGATGACGCCCCAGAGCACGGTGATTCGCATCGCGGTGACGCGGTCGAGCGCCCGGACGTTGAGCACGATCCACAGCCCGAGGAACAGCCACAGTGGATAACCCCACAGCGGGACGGTGTCGCGGCCGCCCAGAAGCGACATCAGGAACACGGTCGCTGCCGGGCCGAAGGCGAGCAGCGTGACGATTCGGCGGTCGAAGGCGTCGGCCGCGGCTGTCGTGCCGTCCGGCGCCTTGACGTCGCGGCGCAGATAGGGCGCCGCGATGATCAGCGACGGCACCAGGAAGCCCAACTGGGACAACAGAAATTTCGGTGGCTTGATGACGTAGTCGAGCGGCCCGCGGAAATGCAGCGCCCGGGCGTCTGCATAGGCAAACGGCAGGAAGTCGTTGGCGACCAGCCAGATCAGATGCGGCGCCATCACGATCAGCGCGACCACCGCCGCCACGTAAGGCCCCGGCGTCGCCATCACCTTGCGGGCGTCACGGTCGAACAGCGCAAACAGCGCCAAAGGCGCGGCCAGCACCACGACGAAATACTTCGCCCACACCGCCATGCCGATGGCGAAGCCGAGCAGGCACCAGTGCGCCAAGCGCCCGTGCCGCAAGGCTTTCCAATAGGCGTAGCCGGCCATGGCCCAGAACGGCAGCTGCACCACGTCGTGGTTGAACTTCGGCGCCGTGAAGGTGAAATAGTGCAGCCCGTCGATGATCAGCACGGCGACCAGGGCGCCGACGGCGCCAACCAGCGGCCGGGCCAGCGCGAAGACAAACGCGAAAGCCGCAACGATGGCGATCTGCGACAACAGGTAGTAGAAGGCGTCCGGACCGAAGGCCTGCCGAGTCGCCTCGACAAGCCACCATGGTAGCGGCGGCAACTTGTCATAACCCAGTTGCCATTCCCGGCCATAGACCAGCG
Organism: uncultured Rhodoplanes sp.; assembly: GCA_936924235.1. Taxonomy (GTDB): domain Bacteria; phylum Pseudomonadota; class Alphaproteobacteria; order Rhizobiales; family Xanthobacteraceae; genus Z2-YC6860. Next base: position 8,514 of record CAKZHN010000116.1, read on the forward strand.
CTTCGATCAGATCGAGCGGCAGGTTGCGGAAGAACAGCGCCGGCAGGGCTGTCCACAAAGCAGCGTGCAGAAACAGGACAACGAGGAAAACCCGGACCGGGTGTTGCTCAATCGCATCAGTCAGTTTGGGCATCGGCGGCCGGTTTTCCGGGACATTTTCACAGGGCTTATAGGATCAAATCGGATGACATGCGACCTTGGGTTTATCCCGAGATTTCAAGCGGTAAACTCCTTGCGTCTGTGCCATGCCTCATGGACAGTGCTGCGAGGCGGGGCGAATCATCCCCTGAGGGCGGGGAACCTCTGAATGTTGCGGCTTGGAGCCATTTTCGTCGTTCTGTGCATGGTGCTGATCGCCGCCTCTGCCGGGGCGGTTCTTTATCTTTTGATCGGTCTCCGCGCCCAGGAGTCGATGATCATCGCCATCTCGATCCTGACCGGCCTCGCCATCTACAACGCCACCAGCAACCGGCTGCGCGACCGCGCCAACCTTGCCGCCCAGATCGCCGATCTGTCGCGCGGCTGCGCCGACCTTGCCCGCCAGGTCGCCGAAGTCGGCCGCCGCACCGCTTCGCTCGAGACCCAGGGTGACCAGGTCGCCAGCGTCGCGGTCTCGCAGGCGAGGCTCGCCACCGAATCCTTCACCACCGAGCTCGGCGAGCTCAGCACGCTGGTCAAGCAGCTCGCCGAGACCGTCGCGGTGCACGAGCTGAAATTCGCCAGCGGCCAGCATCAGCAGGCCGGCGCCGTTGCGCAATACGACGACGCCTCGCAGTCCGAGCCGTCGCAATCCGCCGCCTTCCAGGCCGAGTTCGAGCTGCCGCCGCCGATGCCCGCGCCGAACACCTCGGCCGCGGCGCGCGCCAACATGATCGAGACGGTGCGCAACTCGCTCGAAGCCAATCGTGTCGACCTTTACCTGCAGCCCATCGTCACGCTGCCGCAGCGCAAGGTCCGCTACTACGAAGGCCTGGCGCGGCTGCGCACCGAGAACGGCACCATCGTGATGCCGTCCGACTTCCTGGGCGCCGCCGAATCCTCCGGCCTGGTCGCCAAGGTCGACAACCAGATGCTGTTCCGCTGCGTGCAGGTGATCCGGCGGCTGCAGATCAAGAACCGCGAGGTCGGCCTGTTCTGCAACATCTCGCCCACCACGCTGAACGATCCGCTGGTGTTTCCGGAGATCCTGCAGTTCATGGACGCCAACCGGGCGATCGCGCCGTCGCTCATTCTCGAGTTCCGGCAGAGCGCGCTGCGCGCGATGGGCCCGCTCGAGACCGAAGCGCTGTCGTCGCTGCGCGATCTCGGCTTCCGCTTCAGCATGGACGCGGTGACCGACCTGCGCATGGAGCCGCGCGACCTCGGCGAGCGCGGCATCCGCTACGTCAAGGTGCCGTCGCAGTTCCTGCTCGGCGACGGCGGCTCCACCGCCTCCGACATCCACGCCGCCGATCTCTCCGACCTGCTCGGCCGCTTCGGCATCAGCCTGATCGCCGAGAAGATCGAGGTCGAGGCCCAGGTGGTCGACCTGCTCGAATACGACGTCCGGTTCGGCCAGGGCTATCTGTTCTCGCAGCCGCGCCCGGTGCGCAACGAGGCGCTGCGTGGCGCGGGCGAAAGCGACCTGGAGCTGGAAGAGCCGGCCGACCGGCCGCGACGCGCCGTCGGCGGCACGGGCTTTACGCTTTGAGCCAAGGGCTTCACGCTTTGAGGCAAGGGCTTTACGCTTCGAGATAAGTGCCGTAACCAATCGGCCGTGACCCAGACCTCCTCCATCCAGACCCCGTCCTTCATCACGAGTTTCGAGGCGCTCGCCGGAAACTACGACGCCGTGCTGAGCGACGTCTGGGGTGTCGTGCACAACGGCGTCGCCGCGACGGCCTCGGCCTGCGAGGCGCTGACCCGCTTCCGCGACCAGGGCGGCACGGTGATCCTGATCACCAACGCGCCGCGGCCGGGCGCCACCGTCGTCAAGTTCATCGACAAGGTCGGCGTGCCGCACAGCGCCTATCAGGGCATCGTCAGCTCGGGCGACGTCACGCGGAGCGTGATGCAGTCGCGGCCGCAGAAGAACGTGTTCCACATCGGCCCCGAGCGCGACCTGCCGATCTTCGACGGCCTGGGGCTCGACTTCGTGCCACTCGAAAAGGCCGACTACGTGGTCTGCACCGGGCTCAACCATGACGAGGTCGAGACGCCGGAGAGCTACCGCGCGCTCCTCACCGACATCCGCAAGCGCAACCTGTTCATGCTGTGCGGCAATCCCGATCTCGTGGTCGAGCGCGGCGACAAGCTGATCTATTGCGCAGGCGCCCTCGCCGACCTCTACGCCTCGCTCGGCGGCGAGGTGCTCTATGCCGGCAAGCCGCACCGGCCGATCTACGATCTGGCGCTGGAGCGGGTCGCGCAGGCGCGCGGCAAGCCGGTCGAGCGCAGCCGCGTGCTCGCGATCGGCGATTCGATCCGCACCGACCTCACCGGTGCGACCGACTACGGCCTCGATTGCCTGTTCGTGACCGCCGGCATTCATGCGGAAGAGCTCGGCGAGCGCCACGCGCCCGATCCCGAAGCGATGCGCAAGATGTTCGCCGACGCAGGCATTGCGCCGAAGGCGGTCACTTCGCGGCTCGCGTGGTGAGCGGCAACTCGCTGTCGTCTGATTCAAATTTTCAAGCTGTCCTGCAGGCGTGATTCATCGGCCCCGTACAAAGTGCGGCGCCGGGGCGGCGCCTTCTCTTCTTTTCCCTCACATGCGTGAGGGAGCGGAGCGCCGGTGAGGCGCTACGTCATAGTCTGGCACCTCTTGGAGGTGCCGCGTGCCTTGCGGCACGCACGCCTCCCGGCGCTCCACTGTGGCGATTTTTGACGCGGTCACCGGA
>CAKZHN010000117.1 GCA_936924235.1 uncultured Rhodoplanes sp.
GGCCACCCTCCCCTGGAGGGGGAGGGTCGCGAGCGAAGCTCGCGGGGTGGGGTGACTCTTCGCGCAAAGAAGCTCACCCCACCCCGCCCGCCTTCGCTTCGCTACGGCGGTCGACCCTCCCCCTCCAGGGGAGGGTGGGCACCGCTCGTGCGGATACAGAAATCGCTACAGCTTCTCCTGCAGAAACCGCATCAGCCGCGGCGCGAGAAAACCCGACGAGCTGTTCGGCTCGTCGATCGGATCGCCGCCGAAGTAATGCGGCGCGCCCTGCACGATCGTGGTGCGCACGAAGAAGCCCGCCTGCTTCAATGCCATCACGAAAGCGTCCGTGTGGAATCTGCGGTCGACCAGGTCGTCCTCGGTGCCGACGCTCAGATGCACCGCGATCTTGTTGTTGGCGGCGAGCGCGTAGCTGATCGGCGAGCCGTCGAAATAGATCTGGCGGTTGTCGACCAGCGACGCGCCGAGGAACTTCTCGATGTTGTTGTTGCCGGGGCTCTGCAGATTGTAGACCTGCCACATCTGGGCGAGGTCGTAGACGCCGTAGAGGCCGGCGAACACCTTCACCTCGGTGCTCTCCTTGGCGAACTGGTCCTGCGGATAGCCGTTGGCGAACAGCGGCGTGCGGCCGGCCAGCGACGCCAGCGCGCCGAGATTGCCGCCGGCCGAATGGCCGAAGATGCCGACGCGGTCGGGCGCAAGGCCATACTCCTTGGCGTTGCCGCGCACGTACTGCACCGCCGCCAGCACGTCCTGCACGGCATGCGGAAAGGTCTTCTGCCCGGTCTTGGCGAGCCGGTAGGTGACCGCGAACAGCGCAACGCCGCGCGCTGCGAAATAGCGGCCCCAGTACTGGAATGCGCTGCGCGCGCCCTGCACCCAGCCGCCGCCGTGCACGCCGATCAGCACCGGATGCGGGCCCGCGCGCTTGGGCAGATAAAGGTCGCCCCCGAGCGCAACGCTGTCATGCGTCGCATAGGTCAAGTTCGGCCGGATTTCGATTTCGGGCAGCTTTTCCGGGGAATCCATCGTGCTGTTCCTCGCCTGAGAACGCGGTGTTCGGCGGCGATCTTGAAACAGCGGCTGCGGTCATGCAATGGGATGGAGAGGGACGGAAAACAACACAAGATCGAACGCAAGGATCGGTGCATGTCCGCGGGCGCAGAGGCGGTTTCTTCGATCGCGGTCAATGGCACGACGATCGAGCTGGTGGATCGGGGGCATGGCCGGCCGATCCTTTTTTTGCATCCTGGCATCGGCATCGATCCGGACGCGCCGGTGCTGAAGGCGCTGGAGCACGGCGGCCGCGTGATCGCGCCGTCGCATCCGGGCTTCGGCACCTCGCAGCTGCCGAAGGGCATGAGCAGCGTCGACGACGTGTCGTACTTCTATCTCGACCTCATCGAGCAGCTCGACCTCGACGACATGCTGGTGATCGGCGTGGGCCTCGGCGGCTGGATTGCGGCCGAGATCGCGGTGAAAGATGCGTCCCGGTTCTCCGCGCTGGTCATGGCCAACGCGATCGGCGTCAAGATCGGCGACCGTGAGACTCGCGACATCGTCGACATCTGGTCGCTGATGCCGGACGACTTCAACAAGCTCGCCTATCACGATCCGAAGAACGGCGAGCGCGACTACAAGGCCCTGCCCGAGGCGGTGTCGCTGGCCGCCGCGCGCAACCGCGAGGCTTATGCCCGGCTCGCCTGGTCGCCCTACATGCACAACCCCAAGCTCAAGTCGCGGCTGCACCGCGTCAGCGTTCCGGCGCTGTTCCTGTGGGGCGCCGACGACCGCATCCTGAGCGAGACCTACGGCCGCGGCTATGGCGCGCTCGTTCCGGGCGCCCGCTTCGAGATGCTCGAGCGCGCCGGACACTTTCCGCATATCGAGCAGCCCGACGAATTCGCCCGCCGCGCACTCGGCTTTGCCGAGGCGCAGCAGCAGGCGGTGCCGCGCTCGCGCCGCGCCTGAGGAGAAGCACCATGCAGGTCTATCACTTCACCGAGCAGCCCTACTTCCCGGCCTGGAACAACCACCAGGGTTCGCTGCGCGTCAACCTGCCGAATACGATCTGCGACCCCAAGACCGCGGGCGACCTGCTGCACCGCTACTATGACGAATGGAAGCTCGCCGACGAGCTCGGCTTCAACATCATGGTCAACGAGCACCACCAGACCGCGACCTGCATGTCGTCGACGGTGATCGTCGGGCTCTCGGTGCTGGCGCGCGAGACCAAGAACGCGCGCATCCTGGTGCTCGGCTATCCGATCGGCCACCGGCCCGATCCGCTGCGTTGCGCCGAGGAGCTCGCCACCATCGACGTCGTCTCGCGCGGCCGGCTCGACATGGGCTTCATCAAGGGCGTGCCCTACGAGTTTCCGGCGTCGAACCAGAATCCGGTCGGCGTCATGGACCGCTTCTGGGAGTCGCACGACTTCATCCTCAAGGCGATGACGCACCAGGGCGAGCCATTCAACTGGGAGGGTGAATACTTCCACTACCGGCAGGTCAACATCTGGCCGCGGCCGGTGCAGCAGCCGCATCCTCCGGTCTGGACCACGACCGGCAGCACAACGCAGGCAAAGCTTCTTGGCGGCAAGGGCTATGTGATGGCCACGCTCGGCTCGGGCTACGCGACGCGCCCGCTGCAGGACGCCTATCGGGCGGGCTACGAGGCGAAGTGGAAGCGCCCCGCCCCGCCCGACCGCTTTGCGTACCTCGGCCTCGTCGCCACCGCGGCGACCGAAACCGAAGCGCGCCGCCGCGGCGAGCTGGTCGCCGGTTACCTGCGCTCGTCCTCGATCGTTCACGTGCCGTTCCGCAATCCGCCCGGATTCCTCAGCGCCGAGGACAACGCCCGGATGCTGCGCGGCATGACGCCGCCGCGAAGCTTCACCAAGGACGGCCGCGTCGTCAGCATGCATTCGGGCAGCGTGCAGGACCTGATCGATGCCGGCATCCTGTTCTGCGGCACGCCCGATCAGGTCTATCAGCAGATCGTCGACTTCACCGAATACTGCGGCGGCATGGGCAATCTCCTGATGATGGGCCACGCCGGCTTCCTGAGCCACGAGGATACGGTTTCGAATCTGACGATCTTCGCCAAGGAAATCATGCCGCGGCTCAAGGCCTACAAGCAGCCGGAGCCGCAAAGCGTTGCGGCGTAATGCGTTTCAGACAATGTCGTGGTGCGAACGTAAACCACAGCGGCGTTTTGCTTTGTCGTTTGACATGAGCGCTCGCCACAAAAAAGTGCCGCAATAAGACAGCGAGTCCGCGATCGCTCTAACGAGCGATTAAAGAATTCGGCTGCAACATCGCGCCGTTACCTTTCACGCAAATCCCGTTTTTTGTCGGTTCGGGGGCATTCGCTCGGGGGAATTTATGACCGACGTCAACACACTGCTGCAATCGGCGGCGCGATGCCGCCGGATGGCGGCTCGCTGCGCAAGCGAGGTCATTGCCAAGAAGTTCGAGGCGCTGGCGCGCGACTACGAGGAGCACGCGCGCCAGGTGGAGCGAAGCCAGCGCAGCGTCGATACGAGCGGCGCCGTCGAGATCAAGGCGCAGCCCGCGGCTTAGGGCATGATCCCGAAAAGTGTGAAGCGGTTTTCGGAAAAGATCATGCCCAGGCAAGGAAAAGAGCGACGGGTGTGATTCAACGAAGTTGAATCACACCCTAGCGTTCGCGCGCCCGATCACCGAGGCCGCGCTCCTTGATGATCACGGTCCAGCGCGCGATCTCGTCGCGATACATCCGCTCGGTCGCGGCGTTGTCGAGCGGCAGCGGCTCGAAGCCGCCGAGCTTCATCTTGGCCTGCGTCGCCGGATCGCTCGCCACCGCGAAGATCGCCTGCGCGAGCTTGTCGCGGATCGGCTGCGGCAGGCCGGGCGGCGCGAAGATCGCCTGCCAGTTGGTCTGGTCGATGCCGGGATAGCCTTCTTCGGCCATGGTCGGCACGTTCGGCGCGATGCCGAGGCGGTGCTTGCTCGCCACCGCCAGGAACTTGAGCTGCGTGCTCTCGATCTGGCCGGCCGCGACCGGCGAGCTCATCATGTGGGCGTCGATCGAGCCTGACAGCAGATCGGTGGTCGCCTGCGAGCCGGCCTTGTACTGGACGTGCTGCATGCTGATGCCCGTCTGCTGCATGAACACCTCGCTGACGAGATGCGCGAGCCCGCCATAGCCGGTGGCGCCGAAATTGATCTTGCCGGGCCGCTCCTTGGCGTAGGCGATGAACTCCTTGAGCGACGACACCGGCACGCTCTTGTTCACGACGAACAGCGCCGACCACTCGGCGATGGTGGCGATCGGCACGTAGTCGCGCAGCGGGTCGAACGGATAGTCCTTCTGCATCAGCGCCGGCGTGACGTTGGCGCCGAGCGAGCCGAGCAGGATCGTGTAGCCGTCGGGCCTGGACTTGATCGCCTCGCGGATGCCGATGACGCTGTTGCCGCCCGGCTTGTTGTCGACGATGACGTTCTGGCCGAGCTTGGTGCCGAGGCCTTCGGCGAGGATGCGCGAGACGATGTCGGCCGAGCCGCCAGCCGCGAACGGCGCGATCAGCGTGATCGGACGCGACGGATACGGATCCTCGGCGCGCACCGGCGCGCCGAGGATCGCGATCCCGCACAAGGCGAGCAGCAGGACGGAGAGCTTTCGCAACAACAGACTCATCACGATCAGGCCCGGGCGTATTTGCCGCGGCCGAAGAAGCGGTCTTTGTGCTCGTCGGTCGCGGTCTCGCGGCTCGATTTGATCTCGCCCTGCTTGGCGATCATCGCCTTCACGGCGGGCCGCGCTGAGACGTCCTCGAACCAGCGCTTGAAGTGCGGCAGGTTGTCGAGGGCGGCGCCCTGCGCCTGATGCTGGCGCGTCCACGGGAACGTCGCCATGTCGGCAATCGAGTATTCCTTGCCGCCGAGATACTTCGCCTCGCCGAGCCGCTTGTTGAGCAGGTCGTAGAGCCGCAACAGTTCGGTCTTGTAGCGGCTCAGCGCGTAGTCGTTGGGCTTGGGCGCGAACAGGTTGAAGTGCGTGAAGTTGCCGAACGCAGGCCCGATGCCCGACACCTGGATCATCAGCCACTGGATGACCTCGTACTTCGAGGCCATGTCCTTCGGCATGAACTTGCCGCTCTTCTCGGCGAGATACATCAGGATCGCGCCGGATTCGAACACCGTGTACGATTTGCCGCCCGGTCCGTCGTGATCGACGATCACCGGGATTTTCTTGTTCGGATTGAGCAGTTCGAACTCGGGCGTGTGCTGCTTGCTCGCCCAGACGTCCACGGGCTTGAAATTGTAGGGAAGCCCGCACTCCTCGAGCATGATGAAAATCTTCTGCACGTTGGGGCTGGTCAATCCATAGAAGTCGATCATGATCCTCACCTACGGTTTATTTGCCGCCGCTGCTGAGGGCGGCTCCGCTGCCGCCTGCGTCCGCGTGTCGCGGGTTCCAACGGCGGGCCGAAACCTACAGCGTCAGAAGCCTCTCGACCACCGCCTCGAACGCTATGTTCCGCTGCCCGGAAAGCAGGTCTCCTCGCGCAGTTGACAGTCGCACACGCCCCTGAAAACCTCCGGCCGCGAGCGAAACGCGGGGGAACAAGAAGCGGCGGTCGCTTGGGATGGAACGCGGGACTTTCGATGCCAGTTGGCTGTTGTTCCCGGCTCATAGCCGCAGCGTTCGCGTGCCTGATCGGCGGCGCGGCGGCGGCGCGGGAGCCGGTCGAGGCCTTCTATAAGGGCAAGCAGATCGCCATGGTGGTCGGCTCTTCGGCCGGCGGCGGCTACGACACCTATGCGCGGCTGCTCGCCCGCACGATGGGTTCGGCGATCCCCGGCAATCCCATGATCGTGGTGCAGAACATGAGCGGCGCGGGCTCGAACCGCGCGGCCGGCTACATCTATTCGGTGGCGCCGAAGGACGGCACCGCGATCGGCGCGATCTTTCCCGGCGCCGTGCTGCAGCCGCTGTTGAGCGAGCAGCCGGTGCCGCACGATCCGAGCAAGCTCGTCTATCTCGGCAGCGCCAACAACGACGTCTATGTCTGCTACGTGCGCAGCGACGCGCCGGTGAAGACCTTCAAGGACATGCTGAGCCATGAGCTGATCATCGGCGCCAGCAATCCGGGAGCGACGACCTACGACCTGCCGCTGCTGCTGAACAACATTCTCGGCACCAGGTTCAAGATCGTCACCGGCTATCCGGGCAGCCGCGAGATCACGCTGGCGATGGAGCGCGGCGAGATTCAGGGCGCCTGCGGCATCGGCTGGACCGGCATCGAGACCATGCATCCGGATTGGTTCTCGAAGGATACCATCCGGGTGCTGGTGCAGCTCAGCAACAAGGGCCACGAGGACCTCAACAAGCGCGGCGTGCCTCTGGCCGCCGAACTCGCCCGAACCGAGGACGACCGCAAGACCATCGAGCTGGTGTTCAGCCAGGGCCTGTTTGGCCGTCCCTACGTGATGCCGCCGGGCGTCCCGGCAGACCGAACAGCCGCGCTCCGCAAAGCTTTTGTGGTGGCGCTCAACGACAAGAGCCTCCGCGCCGAAGCCGCGAAAATGCAGCTCGATGTCGATCCCCTGCCGGGCGAAGAGCTGCAGGCGCTGGTCGCAAGTCTCTATGCGACGCCGCAGCATCTGATAGAACGGGCGAGGCAGGCGCTGTCGCCCAAGACCGCGGCTGGGCCCGCCACCAAGCCCTGAGCGATGACGGACGAAAGCGTGATCAGAGTCGTGTTCAAAGTAGAGAGTCGCTGAGCCATGGAAGGCATTGGAGCAGACGCAGCCTTCATGGCCGCGGCGGCGGGCAAGGCGTTCTTCGCCCTGATCGAGCCGCATCGGCTGATGTTCCTGATGCTCGGCTGCGTGATGGGCCTGGTGCTCGGTATCGTTCCCGGCATCGGCGGGCTCGCCGGCACCGCGATGCTGTTGCCGTTCACCTTCGGCATGGACCCCTATTCGGCCTTCGCGCTGCTGCTCGGGCTCGGCGCCACAACGGCGACCGGCGATCCCATTCCCGCAATCCTGTTCGGCGTGCCCGGAGGTGCAGCCTCCGCGGCAACGGTGCTGGATGGATTCCCGATGGCGAAGAAGGGCGAAGCCGGCCGCGCGCTCTCCGCCGCTTACATGTCGTCGCTGATGGGCGGCGTTTTCGGCGCGATGCTGCTCGCGGTGTCGATCCCGATCCTGCGGCCCGTGATGCTCTATCTCGGATCGCCCGAGCTGCTCGCCTTCTCGGTGCTCGGCATATCCATGGTCGCGGTGCTGTCCGGCAGCGCGCCGCTGCGCGGCGCGGCCGCGGGCTGCCTTGGCGTGATGATTGCCATGATCGGCTCCGATCCGCAGACCGGCACGCTGCGCTGGACCTTCGACAGCCTCTATCTCTGGGACGGCCTGCCGATCACGCCGGTGCTGCTTGGACTGTTTGCGCTGCCGGAGCTCTGTGACCTGCTGATCGCCCGCGTCGCCATCGCCCACGGCGTCGACAACAAGGAGATCTACAAAGGCCAGTGGCAGGGCGTGAAGGACTGCTTCGAGAACTGGTGGCTGATCATGCGCTGCTCCTGGATCGGCGGCGGCATCGGCTCGATCCCGGGCATCAGCGCCTCGGTGGTGGATTGGCTGGCCTACGGCCATGCGCTCAAGACCGAGAAAGGCGCGTCGCAGACCTTCGGCAAAGGCGACGTGCGCGGCGTCATCGCCTCGGAAAGCTCCAACAACGCCAAGGAAGGCGGCGCGCTGGTGCCGACGCTCGCGTTCGGCGTGCCCGGCAGCGCCACCATGGCGATCCTGCTCGGCGCCTTCCTCATTCACGGGCTCGTGCCGGGCCCGGACATGCTGCACAAGAACCTCGACATCACCTATGCGATGGTGTGGTCGGTGGCGCTCGCCAACATCCTCGGCGCCGGCGCCTGCTACGCCTTCAGCCCGCAATTCGCCAAGCTTGCGACGCTGCGCTACACGCTCATCCTCCCGGCGGTGCTGAGCGTCGTCTATATCGGCGCCTTCGAAGCCTCGCGCAGCTGGGGCGACCTGATCGCGCTCCTGGTGTTCGGTGTGTTCGGCTGGCTGATGAAGCAGTTCAAATGGCCGCGGCCGCCGCTGGTGCTGGGTCTCGTGCTCGGTGACTCGATCGAGCGCTACATGTTCATCTCGATCGAGCGCTACGGCTATTCGTGGCTGAGCCGCCCGGTCGTGGTGGTCCTGCTCGCGCTCGCGGTCATCGGCCTGGTGCGGCCGTTCCTCGCCGACGTGCGCCATCAGGGCGGTGTCGGCAAGATGCTGACGAGCTTCCAGGCGCCGGTGTTCAAGCCGAAGCAGCTGTTCACGGTGTTCTTCATCGCGCTGGTCGGCACGATGGTGATCGCGGCGCAGTCGTGGGCGTTCGCCGCCAAGCTCGTGCCGATGATCGTCGGCATCCTCGCGCTGATCGTTTCAGGCCTGAGCCTGTTCAACGAGATGTGCCGCAAACCTGCCGCCACCAGCGACGGCAGCTTGGCCGAACAGGCCCAGGCCGAGGTCGAGCAGAAGATCCATATGGATCTGGAGTCCGACACCGGCCATCTGCCGCTCCGCACCATCATCACGCGTTCGGCGCGGTTCTACGGCTATCTGCTCGGCTTCATGGCCTCGATGGCGGTGATCGGGCTCATCCCGACGGCCGCGATCTTCGTCGTGCTGTTCATGCGGCTGGAGGGCCCGGAGCGCTGGAAGCTCGTCATTCCATACGTGACGGTGCTGATCTTCGGAATCTGGCTCGCCTTCGACCAGTTCATGGCCTTGCCCTGGCCGCCCACCTTGCTTGGCTGGGCCTTCCCGTGGCTCAAGTTCATCCCGTCGGTATAAGGATCAAGACCGGCTAAGGCCCTGAAATTTCGGTGGTGCGGAGGCGCAACACCGGCTGAAAATCTTTGGTTTGCGGGGACAATTCGCTATTTGGGCCGCAAAATACCGTCACATGATTTCGCGGGCCGGTATCAAAGAAAAGTCGGGCCTGATATTTAACCTAGTCCGGCTGAAATAGCCGACCGAGCACCGAATGATGGGCCCCCGCCGCGGAGCGGGGTCGGGGAGAACTCCATGAAACATGCGCGGTTTGATCACCTGCTGGCGGGTACGGCGCTGGCTGCCGCCCTGGCGCTGACGGCCTCCGGCGGGGCCCTGGCCCAATCGACCAAGGAGTTGGCCAAGACCCAGACCGCTGCGGCACCCGCCCCGGCCGCCTCCGATGCGACGCCCTCCAAGGACACCAACGCCAAGGCCGCGGCCGCCAACACCGAGCCGTTCGGGCCGGTGACCGGCCCGTCCGCCGCCAAGACCGCCGCGGCCGACAGCGCCATCGCAGACAAAATCAAAGAGCAGATCGCCTCCGGCAAGTTCGACCGCTTCTTCGGCGGCAAGAAGGAGCGCACCCCGGTCGAGGCGTTCTACGCGAGCCGCGACTTCGCCCCGCTCTGGATCGCCGACGGCGCGATGAGCGACCGCGCCAAGATGGCTGCGGCGTATCTGGCGGGCGTCGAGGCCGACGGCCTCGATCCGGCCGACTATCCGCTGCCGCAGATCAAGGCCGGTTCCGATCCGGATGCGCTCGCCGAAGCCGAGATGCGCTTCACCGACGCGGTGCTGACCTACGCGCGTCACGCCCAGGCCGGCCGGGTGCACTACACCCGCATCTCGGCCGACATCGTCTATGACCTCGTGAAACCCGAGCCGGCCGACGTGCTGGCCAAACTCGCCAAGGCCTCCGACGTGGCCGAGGCGCTCGACAGCTACAACCCGCCGCAGCCGCAATACAAGGCGCTGAAGGCCAAGCTCGCCGAGGCGCGCAAGGGCTCCGACGTCGAGAAGCCGATGATCCCGTCCGGTCCGGTGCTGAAGTACGGCAAGGACAAGAAGGGCAAGGAAGAGCTGATGGCCGACCCGCGCGTGCCCGCGCTGCGCGCGCGCTTCGGCATGACGGCCGCCGACGGCGACACCAACTACGACAAGGAGCTGTCCGGCACGATCGCCAAGTTCCAGAAGGAGCGGGGCCTGTCGCCGACCGGCCAGCTCACGCAGGCGACCGTCGACGCGCTCAACGGGCCGAAGCGTGAGAAGACCGTCGACATCATCGTTGCCAACATGGAGCGCTGGCGCTGGATCCCGCGCGACCTCGGCAAGACCTACGTGATGGTCAACCTGCCGGACTACACGCTGCGCGTCATGAACGACGGCCAGCAGGTCTGGAAGACCAAGATCGTGATCGGCAAGCCGAACCTGCCGTCGCCGCTGCTGTCGGCCGAGATGAAGTACATCACGGTCAATCCGACCTGGAACGTGCCGCCGTCGATCATCCAGAACGAGTACCTGCCGGCGCTGCAGCAGGACCCGCAGGCGATGGAGCGCATTGGCCTCAAGGTCGAGCAGAATCCGGACGGCACCGTGCGCATCTACCAGCCGCCGGGCGACCGTAACGCGCTCGGCCGCATCCGCTTCAACTTCCCGAACAAGTTCCTGGTCTACCAGCACGACACGCCGGACAAGAACCTGTTCGCCCATGAGAAGCGCGCCTACAGCCACGGCTGCATGCGGGTCGAGAACCCGCTGAAGTACGGCGAGGTGCTGCTGTCGCTGGTGCTGCCGAACGAGCACTACACCGCGGACCGGCTGCAGAAGATGTTCGGCGGCTCGGAGATCAACATCCAGTTCCCGCACTACCTGCCGGTGCACCTCACCTACCAGACGGCCTTCGTCGACGACGAGGGCAAGCTGCAGGTCCGCGACGACGTCTATGGCCGCGATCAGAAGCTGCTCTCGATCCTCAAGGGCTCCGAGCGCAAGGTGGCCGATATCGCCATCAACGCTCCGATGAGATCGAGCTCGGCGCCGGTCAAGATGCCGCCCGGCACCTTCGGCAGCGGCGGCGGCCTGTTCGGCGGCGGCCCGTCGTTCTTCGACCGGCTGTTCGGTGCGGTCGAGCCATCGCCGAGGCCGAAGGCGCGGAGCAACAACGACCGCCGCGCGCAGCGGTAAGCTTGGCATCATCGAAACGATTCGATCGGCCGCAGCCCGCGCTGCGGCCGATTTGTTTTGGGAGTAGTGCCACACGTGTCCCGGGCGCAGCGCAGCACGAAGTGGTGCGCTGCAGACCCGGGACCCCGGTTGCTTCTTTGCTGAGAACAACCGGGGTCCCGGATCAGCGGTGCACCGTTCCGCTTCGCTCCACGCTGCACCGCGTCCGGGACACGTGGGGAGAGATCTGTGGCCGACGCTGTCAAACTGCCCTATAGGCCAAGGGTAGACCAAGCGCCGGAACGCGAAGGGGGCAAGCTTCATGGAAATCGATCTGCCGGAGGTGGTGGCCGAGGTGACGGCCGCGTTCAACCGCTACGAAAAGGAGATCGGAAAGAGCACACGTCTGAACTCCAGTCACTTAGG
>CAKZHN010000118.1 GCA_936924235.1 uncultured Rhodoplanes sp.
GTGCTGCTTGGCATAGGCGATGAACTCGTCGAGCACCTTGGAGCGCGACGGCCGGCCGAAGATGAAGTCGTGCACCGACAGCGGCATCAGCACCTGCTGCTCGGCGCCGCGGGCATAAAGCGCGTCGAACTGCGCCTTCATCGCCTGAGCGACGAAGCGCGGCGTGTTGGTGTGCCAGGTGCAGAACGGGTTGACCGGCGTCGGGTTGGTGATCTGGATCGTCAGCGACGCGTCGCTGTAGGCCGAGAACGGGATTTCGAGGAGCCGGTTGCCATGCCCCTCGATCATGTAGGGCAGGTCATCGTTCCACATGCTGGCATCCCACTCGAAGTCGAAGTGCTCCAGTAGCAGATCGATGGTGTTATGGCTGGCAAAGCAGGTGCGCCAGCCGCGCAGCTTCTCGCCGAGCACGTCCTCGAACACCGCGACGGTCTTCTTGATGAGGCGAAGCTCCGTCTCTGCCGGGTAGTTGCACATCATCTCGTGCTCGTAGGTGTGGCCGCCGAACGAATGCTTGAGCTCTTTCGCCGCGCGCGAGATCGCCGGATATTTTTCGAGCGTCGCGCCGCAGGTGACCCAAGTGCCCGGAACGTCGTGCTTGCTCATGATCTCGAGCAGCCGCCACGCCCCTCGCCGGCCGCCATACTGGCGCTCCGAATAGTCGAACGGATCGGCGCGGCCGTCCTCGAACATCACCGCGGCTTCTTCGGACTGATGATGCACGCTGATGATGATCGGCATCCGGACGCCGTCCGGCCATTTCACGTTCGGGCGCTGCAACTCTTTCCACATGACGCTCAGTTCCCCTTGCCGACGCGCGTGTTGCACCAGCCGGCGATCTCGGCGCAGCGGGTGAACTGGCTGTCGTTGTCGCGCTTGACGCGCTCGATGAACTCCCGGAGAGCCGCGAGCGGCGCGGGCCGGCCGATCGCCCAGGTCTGCAGGCTCAGCATCATGTAGCGCGGCGCGCTCCCGCCCTCGCGATGCAGCACCTCGTATTCGGAGTTCCAGACGTCGAACAGGCTCTGGGGCCCGCCGCGCTGCGGATACGGATAGCCGATGAAGGTTTTGTCGGCGGTGCTGGTGGTGAACGGCAATTCGATCATCCGGCCGCCCGCGCAGTCGAACAGGCACGGATAGTCGTCGTTGAGATAGCTCGAGTCCCAGGCGAGGCCCTGCTCCGAGAGCACATCCAGCGTCTGGTCGCTGACCCGGTAGTCCGGGCAGCGCCAGCCCTTGATCTCCGCGCCGCAGACGTCGCGCAGCGCCTTCGCGGTCTGCACCACGACCGATCGCTCGCGGTCCGGGCTCATGGTGCGCACGCGGTCGAAGCTGAAGCTCATGCCGGCGATCTCGTGGCCGGCCTTGTGCGCGGCCTTGATCGAGTCCGGATATTTCTGCGCGGTCGCGCCGCAGACCATGAAGGTCGCCTTGACGTTCAGCTTGTCAAGCAGCTCCAGCACGTTCCAGATGCCGGTGCGGGCGCCGTATTCGATCGCGCCGCCGATCATGTAGTTGGGACGGCCGCCGGGCATCGGCGGCGTGCCCTCGCCCGACTGGTGCTCGAAGGTCAGCGCCACCGGCAGGCGCACGTCGGACGGCCAGCAGGCCTCGGTGATCGGGCCGATTTCCTTCGCCATGCTTCTTCAGCTCGCTCGTTTCAGTTTCGGCGTCTCGCGCGACGGCGCGTGGCCCATCCGGGTGGAGATCTCGGCTGCCGCCTTGGTCACCAGCGTGCCGAGCGGCGTGGCCTTCTGCGCGGTAAGCCTGCTCATCGGCAGGATCACGCCGATCGAGGCGACGACCGCGCCATGCGCGTCGAAGATCGGCGCGGCGAGCGCGCCCACGTCGGCCTCCCACTCGCCGCGATTGATGGCGTAGCCGCGCTTGCGGATCTGCTCGAATTCGCGGGCCAGCGCTGCGGGCGTATCGGCACTGGCGCGGCCCTCCGGAAGGAACGCCAGGATCGCCTTCCCGGTCGCAACCGAGTCCGCCGGCGCCCGGCCGCCGAGCGGCAGATAGGCCCGCACGATCTGCGGCGAGCTGATGCTGTCGACGTAGACCACGTCGGCGCGGTCGAGCACGCCGATCTTCACCGTCTCGTCGGTCTTGGCGGCAAGCTCCTCCAGCGTGGGTCGCGCGACATTGCGCACGTCGATGCGGCGGACCGCGGCACAGCCGAGCCCCCAGACCTTCAGGGTGAGCTGGTAGCCGATCTGCGAGGGATGCCGCGCCAGGTAGCCTTCCTGCTCCAGCGAATAGAGCAGCCGCTGCACGATGCTCTTGGGCAGCGCGATCGCGGCGGCGAGCTCGCGCACCGCGACGCCTTCGCGGCCGTCGGCGATCAGGTCCAAAAGCCGGAGTCCGCGCGACAGCGTCTGGCTCGATTCCCGCATGGTCCGATAATCGGTTCTCTGGATTTATCTATAGGGACAGCGTTGGGCGAACGGGTCCGGTTGTCAAGCGCGGGCGCGAGCCGGCGCCGGCACGCCAAACGAAATCGCCGGCGCGAGGCGCCGGCGAGATTCAGTTCGGTGGCTGTGGTGATCGAGCCGGGAGCGGCCCGCGGCAACCTTACTATGTAACGTTACGCCGTAACGTTACCTGCGGCGGTTCACAGTCGCGGTCAACGTCGGCCGCGTGGCGGCATCATAGATCGCGCCGGCCAGGAGCTTGGCGACGCAGCCGTAGCCCCAGTCGTTCATGTGCAGATCGTCCGGCGACGTGAACGCACTGAACGGCATGCCCTCGGTGAGCTGCCAGTAGCGCATCAAGGCGAAGCGTTGGAACAGATCGACGCTGGTTTCCTTGGCCGTCACGTCCAGCAGATGCACCATGCCCTCGACGTCGTGCTTGGTGAAGACCTGCGGCGTGTATTGCGGGTTCATCAGCACCACGTCGGCGCCGTGCTCGCGAAGCCGTTTCAGTCCCTCGTGCAGCGGCGCGGGCGCCTCCGACAGCGGCCGGTCGCGCAGCACCGAATTGCTGCCGAGCTGCCAGATCACGAGGTCCGGATTCTCCGAAAACACCTGGGTCTCGAAGCGGGCCAGCATGTCGCGCGATTCCTCGCCGTTGACGCCGCGGTTGACCACGGTGACCGGCACGCGTGGCATCAGCGCCTGGAGCTCGACCTGAAGCCGGCTCGGATAGCTCATCGCAGGCGAGCTGGCGCCGGCGCCCGCGGTCGAGGACGAGCCGACCGCAACGATCTTGATCGGCTGGCCGGCGGAGATCTTCTGCGACAGTCGCTTGAGCGTGTAGTCGAGCCGCGTCAGCTCAGACGGAGCGGTGCAGTTCGGCTTCGCCGCGGCCTTTGAGGCATCTTCGGCATGCGCCGGCGCACAGGCGATCGCAACCGCGAAAGCGGCGACGGCCGGCGCTGCTGCGCCGCGAAAAAAGTGAGTCAGACCCTTCATTGCGGCGCAGTTCCTTCCTGGACTTTTTCTTGTGGCTCAAGTCGCGCCGCGTCGATGATCGATGCCGCCAGCGTCCGGCCGATACAGTCATGGACGCTCTTGGCCGTCTTCATGTCCTTGGTCGCAGCATAGAGATCGAAATGTCCGGCGTCGTACCAGTGCCGCATGATCGCGAGGCGGTCGTAGACCGGCACCTCGCGCTCGCGCGCCACCCAGCGCATGCCGTCCGCATAGGCGGCAAGCGCGACCACGGAATCGGTGCGTGGGCTGTATTGCATGTTCATCAGCACGACATCGACGCCAGCACTTTGCAACTTCTCTACACCTTCGGATACCGCCGCGCGGAATTCTTCCGGGTCTATCCCACGCAGAGCATCGTATGTTCCGGTCTGCCAAACCACCAGATTCGGCTTCTGGTCGGCGACCAATTTCTCAATATCGTCAACCATTTGTTCCGCTGTCTGGCGGTACCGGATATCTGTCGCAACAGACACCTTAAGGTTCAGCAAACGGCGGCCGAGTGCGACTTCAAGTCGCGCCGGGAAAGCGAACGAGGCGCCGTCCGGACCCGGCAGGCTGGCCGAGGGACCGCCCAGGACGACGATTTTCAGCGCCTTGTCGTTGGCCGCAGTGGTGGCGACATGCTGGAGCTGGCTGTCGCCGAACAGCAGATAACCCGGCACGGCGCATGGATCCGTCGTCTCGGCGCCGGCTGCCGCGGCGCACAAAAACAAACCGGTCGCTGCGACCGCACGCCCCAAGGCGGTCCACATCGTCATGCCTCGCCTCCGGCAAGGTCGGCATCCGGCGGCCGCTTGGGAGCGGAACCGCGGCCTTCGACGCGCTTGTACCACGAGATCACCATGGCGGTGATGATCATAATCAGGATGCCGGCCATGCTCATGATGACCTGCATCAAATTGCTGCCGCCGAAAAATTCCACCATGAAGAAATGCGCCGCGAAGGCGAGGAAGACGCCGAGGCAGAAGATCTCCAGCGAATGCTGGCCGCAGACCACCGCGGGCTTGAGCCACGAGGACCGCAGCGCCGGCCAGTTGCGCGGGATGTAGTGCACCGTCAGCGCCGCCAGCGCCAGGAAGTGCGCAAAGCGCAGCACGTCGAGATTGGTCTTGTCGATCGGATACATCCATTCACCGAGCCAGTGCGGAACGAGGAAGCTCAGGCGCGGGAAGTACCAGGTCATGGTCACGCCGAAAGCAAAAGCCAGATAGCCGATGGCAAGCCATTTCATTACCGGCGAGCGCAGCAGCGGCGCGAGCCGCGTGGCGCCGCCGAGCGCGCACCAGGCGCCGAACACGAACAAGAGCTGCCAGGCGAACGGATTGAAGAGCCAGTGCCCGGTCGGATAGGACGGGATGTTCCAGCCGTATTCCCAGGTCAGCGCATAGAGCACCGCCGACAACAGCAGCGTCACCGTGGCATTGCGGATGAGCAGCCAGAGCGCCAGCGGAAAGAAGAACAGCAGCACGATGTAGAGCGGCAGCACGTCCATGTTGACGGGCTTGAACTTGAGCAGCAGCGCCTGGGTGATGGTGATCTCCGGCTGCTTGATGAAATCGAGCGCGTTCATCTCCTCGGCATAGAGCGGGTTTTCGAAGCTCGATGCCACGTAGGAAATCTCGGCGATATAGATCGCGAACAGGAACACGTGGGCGACGTAGATCTGCCAGCTGCGCTTGAGAATGCGCGCGCCGGCGACGATGAAGCCGCGCTGCACCATGGCGGCGCCATAGACGAAGGCCGCGGTGTAGCCTGAGATGAAGATGAAGATCTCGGTCGCGTCGCTGAAGCCGTAATTGCGGATCGTGAGCCAGGCCACGATGTTGTTGGGGATGTGATCGAGGAAGATCAGCCAGAGCGCGAGCCCCCGGAACAGATCGAGCCGCAGGTCGCGTTCCGCCTTGGTGACCGGCGCCGCCTGGGCGGCGCTGGCCGCGCTCTGCGGTTGCCCGGGCGCCACCGGATCGAGGGCTGTCGCCGCCGGCATCCCGGTTATGGCCGGACTGTTCGTCATGGTCGCGGTCACCGTAGCGGAATTGTGGGCCGAGTTATGGAGATTTTTGTACGTTGAATTGTCGCGCCGACGCGGGTTATGAGAGCGCCCAGGATGTACCGCGCCACGACCCGCAATATCGACGTCCAGGTGACCCCGCGCTTTCTCAACGAGCGTTCGTCGCCGGAGAACGGCTATTACTTCTGGGCCTACACGATCGAGATTACCAACCGCGGCACCGCGACCGTGCAGCTCAAGACCCGGCACTGGAAGATCACCGACGCACACGGCCGGCTCCAGGAGGTCAAGGGCGCCGGCGTGGTCGGCGAGACGCCGGTGCTCGAGCCGGGCAAGTCGTACGAATACACCAGCGGCGTGCCGCTGCCGACGCCGTCGGGCTTCATGACCGGGACCTACGGCATGGTGGTGTCGGACACCGGCGAGGATTTCGATATCCAGATCCCGGCCTTTTCGCTGGACTCGTCCGAGGCCAAGCGGACGTTGAACTAGAACTCGAATTGAAGGCTCCAAGCTTTTGGCACTGGGGCCCCGCTTCCGCGGGACGAACGGGGAAAGAGCACGCTGAACTATCAGCCGTTCGTCCCCGCGGAAGCAGGGACCCAGTGCTGCGCAAATCGACTTGGTGATTTTGAAGCGTGCTCTAGCGCGCTGCGCTTTCGCCGGACGCCGGCAGACAGCTGCCAAACCGGCTGACCGCGCCCTGCGGCAGGATGGCGACGACCGCGCCGGCTGAAGCGAACTCCTGCAAGGCCTCGACGCGGGCCTCCGGCATCGAGACGCAGCCGGCGGTGCCGCTGGTCGGCGAGCGCCAGACGTGCATGAAGATGCAGGAACCGGCCCGCGCCCGGCCGTCGGTCGGATAATCGACCACGAGGCCGCGCCGGTACATCGGCAGCGCGTGGCTCATGTTCTCGACGCTGGTGTTGGGCTCGATCAGCCGGCGCGACGTGATGGCATTGTAATGCGGCGACAACGGCTCGTTGACGCAGACCGTGTCGTCGGTGACGCGCAGATAGCCCGGCCGCGACGACGGCAGGATGCCGAAGCTCCGGCCGATCCGGTAGATGCCGGCCGGCGCGCGCTTGTCGCCTTCGACCTTGAGCGGCTCACCGGGCTTTGCGTAACGACGGAAGAAGTGCGACCACGCCATGCCGCCCCGGCCGAGATTGGCCGGCTCCGGTTCGGAGGCGGCGCGCCACGGCTCGGCCGGCGACGCGCGTTCGTAGAGCCGCATCTCGGCCGACAGTTCGTTCATGGCCTTGGCGGTGACCAGCACCAGGCGGCGGGCCTTGTCGAGCGGCGCCGGGCAGCTTTGCGGTTGCGCGTGAGCGGGAAAAGAAACGACGGCCACGGCCATTGCAGCCAGCATTCCAGCCGCATGGCGCATGGCGTCGATCATGAGCCGCCGTTCGTTTCGCCGGCTGGCGCCGCGCCATCCGGTGAGGCGCCAACCTCGTGCGGCGCGAACTTGTAGTTGGCGCTGCAGAACTCGCAGGTCACCGAGATCTCGCCGTTCTCGACCATGTGGTCGCGGTCGTCCTGCGAGAAGCTGTTGAGCATGGCTTCGACGCTGTCGCGCGAGCAGGAGCATTGCGCCTTGAGCGGAAGGCTGTTGAAGACGCGGACGCCGCGCTCGTGAAACAGCCGGTAGACCAGCCGCTCGCTCGACAGCGCCGGATCGATCAGCTCGACATCCTCCAGGGTGTCGACCAGCGAACGGCCTTCGACCCAGGCGTCGTCCTCGTCGACCGCGTGAAGCGGCGTGCCCTCCGGCGCATCGCCGGGGTGAAGGTCGGCGACGCGCGCCCGCTCCGGCGCCTTGGGCAGGAACTGCAGCATCAAGCCGCCGGCGCGCCAGCGATGGCCCAAGCCGGGCGACATCTCCTCGGCGACCGCGAGCCGGACCCGGGTCGGGATCTGCTCCGAGCTCTTGAAGTATTCGTGGGCGGCGTCCTCGAGCGTGCCGCCGTTCAGCGCCACCAGGCCCTGGTAGCGGTTCATGTCGGCGCCCTGGTCGATGGTCATGGCGAGATGACCGTGGCCCAGGAGGTCGGCCGCCGAGGTCTTGCCGCTGTCGATCAGACCCGCCACCCGCGCCTTGTCGAAGCGCGCGCAGGCGCGCACCTGACCGGGACTCCGGAAGTCGACCACCAGCATGCGGACCGGACCGTCGGTCTGGGTCTGCAGGATGAAGCGGCCCTCGAACTTGAGCGACGTGCCGAGCATCACGGTGAGCGCGATGGCTTCGCCGAGCAGCTTGGCGACCGGCTGCGGGTAGTTGTGGCCGTTCAGGATGGTGTCGACGGCGGAACCAAGCCGCACCACGCGGCCGCGCAGGTCGAGCGCGCCGATCTCGAACGGCAGAACGGTGTCATCGGCGGACGTCGCCGACGGCGCCCGGACCGGAATATCCATCTGAGGCTGATTCATTACGGCCCAATTTAGTGCGCCGGCGGCCGAAAAACGACCCCTTCCCACTTCACGTTTCAATTCGGAAAACTTGCGGGGATAAAGCCGCGGTTATCGCGCTGCGGCGTGCAGGCACCAGGTCAGGATGCCCTTCTGGGCATGCAACCGGTTCTCGGCCTCGTCGAACACCACCGACTGCGGGCCGTCCATCACCTCCTCGGTGACCTCGTCGCCGCGATGCGCCGGCAGGCAGTGCATGAACAGCGCGTCGGGCTTGGCTTTCGACATCAGCCGCGTGTTGACCTGATAGCGCTTCAACAGGTTGTGGCGGAGCTTGCCGTTCCGATCGCCCATCGACACCCAGGTGTCGGTGACGACGCAGTCGGCGCCCTTCACGGCCTCGTCCGGATCGGTGCCGATGCGGATCGCGGCGCCCGACTGCTTGACCCAGTCGAGCAGCCACTTCTTGGGCTTGAGCTCGGGCGGCGTCGCCACCCGCAACTGGAACTCGAAGCGGTCGGCGGCGTGCATCCAAGACGCCAGCACATTGTTGCCGTCGCCGGTCCAGGCCACGGTGCGGCCCTTGATCGCGCCGCGGTGCTCCTCGAAGGTCATGACGTCGGCCATCACCTGGCAGGGATGCGAGCGCCGCGTCAGCCCGTTGATGACCGGGATGGTGGCGTGCTCGGCAAGCTCCTGCACCAGCGCGTGGTCGAGCGTGCGGATGACGATGCCGTCGACGTAGCGCGACAGCACCCGCGCCGTGTCGGCAATGGTCTCGCCGCGGCCGAGCTGCATCTCGTGGCCGGTCAGCGTGATCGACTCGCCGCCAAGCTGGCGGATGCCGACGTCGAACGACACCCGCGTCCGCGTCGACGGCTTGTCGAAGATCATCGCGATGGTCTTGCCGGCGAGCGGCTTCGCAGCCTTCGCGGCACCGCCGTCCTTGACGGCGCGGCTGTTCTCGATGATCCCGCGCAGTTCAGTGCGCGAGATATCGGTCAGGTCGAGGAAATGGCGGAGGCCATCACCACTCATCAGGCCGCCCCCTGCTTGGCAGCGCCCTTCTTCGCCTGCTCGATGGCAACGCAGGCCTTGTCGAGCCGGGCGATCGCCTCGGCGATGTCGGCCTCGGTGATGATCAGCGGCGGCACCAAGCGCACCACGTTGTCGCCGGCGAGCACCGTCAGCATCTTCTCGGCGCGGCAGGCGTCGGCCAGCTCGCCTTGTGGAACCACGCTCTTCAGCCCGATCAGCAGGCCCTCGCCGCGTACTTCGGAAATCACGGACGGGTGGCGGTCCTTGATCTCGGCGAGCCGCTGCCGGAACAGCAGGCTCATCTTCTTTACATGGTCGAGGAAGCCCGGCTTGGTGACCTCGTCGAGCACGGCGTTGCCGGCCGCGACCGCCAGCGGATTGCCCCCGAAGGTCGAGCCGTGGGTGCCGGGCGTGATGCCCTTGGCGGCCTCGGCGGTGGCAAGCACCGCGCCGATCGGGAAGCCCGCGCCAAGCCCCTTGGCAAGGCCCATGACATCCGGAGTGACGCCGAGCTTCTGGTAGCCGAACATCTCGCCGAGCCGGCCGATACCGGTCTGCACCTCGTCGAAGGCGAGGAGGAGGCCGCGCTCGTCGCAGAGCTCGCGGAGCGCCTTGAAGAACGACGGCTCGGCCATGCGGACACCGCCCTCGCCCTGCACCGGCTCGATCAGGATGCCGGCGGTCTCGGGCGTGATGGCGCGCTTGACGGCGGCGATGTCGCCGAGCGGCACCTGGTCGAAGCCGTCCATCACCGGGCCGAAGCCGTCGAGATGCTTCTTGTTCTTCGCAGACGCGAGCGTGGCCAGCGTCCGGCCGTGGAAGCAGCCTTCGAAGGTGATGATGCGGTAGCGCTCGGGGTGGCCGTTGGCCGATTGGTATTTGCGGACGAGCTTGATGACGCCTTCCATGGCCTCGGCGCCCGAGTTGGCGAAGAACACCAGGTCGGCAAAGCTCAAGGCGCACAGCCGGTCGGCGAGGCGCTCGCCGCCCGGAATCCGATAGAGGTTGGAGCAGTGGATCAGCTTCTTGGCCTGCTCGGTCAGGGCCTCCACCAGATGCGGATGCGAATGGCCGAGCGCGTTGACGGCCACGCCGGAACCGAAATCCAGGTAGCGCTCGCCGCTGGGCGTGAAAACCCAGACGCCCTCGCCGCGCTCGAAGGCGATGTCCACCCGGGCATAGGACGGCATCATATGTGACGACGACATCACGACGCTCACTGTTCCAAAGGGCGCTAAGGCGCTCAAATTCAAGCCGAAATGAATCGTGCCGCCTCTCCGGGCGGCACGTAAGCCCATCATATTGGGCGCCGCGGGGGATGGTCAACTGACCGGTACCCGGGTGCAGGCCTCGGACCCGTCAAGTCGGCAGCACGACTCACGGACGAATATCTGAGGAAAGGCAAGAGAAAATGACAGGAAAATGTGGACGTGAGTCGCCCCGACTCTTGCGCGCGAGTCTAGCCATATTGTAGCGTCTGCCCGTCCAGTACGAGATGTCGTAGCGGACAGTTCCCAGTGACGATCGCGTGAGCGTACTTGGCTCCGGCCATCTGGCCGGGCTGCGTGGAAGGATTCTGCCGGGCGGGGCCGGCGGTCGATGAGGGGAAACGACGCATGTCGTGGACTGACGAGCGGGTCGAACTGCTGAAGAAGCTATGGACCGACGGGCTATCGGCGAGCCAGATCGCAGCCGAGCTCGGGGGCATCACCCGCAATGCGGTGATCGGCAAGGTGCACCGGCTGGGCCTTTCGGGCCGGGCCAAGTCACCGTCATCCTCGGCGCCCCGGGTGCGCAAGCCGCGCACCCACATGATGCGGGTGCCGCGGCCGTCGATGCGGGGCAATACGGCGCTGGCGCTGGCCTTCGAGATGGAGCCGGAGCCCGAGCCCGAACTGATCGAGAACATCATTCCGATCGGGCAGCGGCGCACGCTGCTCGAGCTCAACGAGGACACCTGCCGCTGGCCGATCGGCGACCCGGCGAGCGCGGAGTTCTTCTTCTGCGGCGGCAAGCCGCTGACCGGCCTGCCCTATTGCAGCTACCACTCGCGGGTCGCCTACCAGCCGGCCGCCGACCGCCGCCGTGACCGCAAGCCGCCGTTCCGGCAGGGCTGAGCCGCTTCATACACGTCAAAAAACGCCGGGCCGCAACATGCGGCCCGGCGTTTCGCTTTGGGCAGAAGGCTTCGAAAACCTAAGCCGCCGAGCGGCCGAAGCGGTCGTCGAGCGCGTAGCCCGCGCCGCGCACGGTGCGGATCGGGTCGGCCTCGCGGCCGCGGTTGAGCGCCTTGCGCAGCCGGCCGACGTGGACGTCGACGGTGCGCTCGTCGATATAGACCTCGGAGCCCCACACCGCGTCGAGCAACTGGGTGCGCGAGAACACCCGGCCCGGCCGCTCCATCAGGAACTCCAGCAGGCGGTATTCGGTCGGGCCGAGGTCGATGGTGCGGCCGGCGCGCGACACGCGCTTCTTCTCGCGGTCGAGCTCGATCTCGCCGTGGACCAGAACGTCGGCGACGCGCTCGGGGCTCGCCCGGCGCAACAGCGCGCGAACGCGGGCGATCAGCTCCGGCACCGAGAACGGCTTGACGATGTAGTCGTCGGCGCCGGTGGCAAGCCCGCGCACGCGCTCGCTTTCCTCGCCGCGCGCGGTCAGCATGATGATCGGCAGCGCCTTGCTCTCCGGGCGGGCCCGGAGCCTGCGGCACAGCTCGATGCCGGAGATTCCGGGCAGCATCCAGTCCAGCACCGCGA
>CAKZHN010000119.1 GCA_936924235.1 uncultured Rhodoplanes sp.
CTGCTGATGGGCTTTGGCGTTGCGATCTTTCAGCCCTGCCTTTCGACTCTGGTTCGGCTCTGGGCGCCGACGCGCAGCTGGCTCGCCAACGCGGTCTCGACCAACGGCATGGTGATGGGCATCACGCTGGTGTCCGCGCTGTCCACGCCGGTTGTGCTGCCACTGGTCGGCGGAAGCTGGCGGCGCGACCTGCTGGTGTGGTGCATCCCCGGTCTCATCGCGACCGTGCTGTTCGTCGTCGCGGCCCTGCGCAATCGCCGAGGCGCCGCAGCGCCCGGCATTCCGGCGCGGAGCGGCTGGCCCGATTGGCGCAGCCGCCAGCTCTGGATCCTCGGTCTCACGCTCGGCACTAATAATGCGCTGTTCTTCGCGTCCAACGCGTTCGTCCCGGACTATCTGACCGTCACGGGCCGCGGCCATGAGATCGGCACAACGCTCGCCTGGATGAACGGCTCTCAGCTGATCGGCTCCTTCGTCGTCATGGCGGTGCCCGAGCGGCTGCAACGCCGCAGCTGGCCGTTCACGGTGTTCGGCCCGATCACCGTGCTGGGCCTGATCGGCATGGTGCTCTGCGACGGCATCTGGTTGACCGTGATGGCTGTCGTGACCGGCATCGGCGCCGCCACGACGTTCGTCGTGACCTTCGGTCTGCCGGCGATCCTGAGCAAACCCGGCGAGGTGCATCGCATGGCCGGCGGCATGTTCACCATCAGCTACGGCTTCGCCGTGACGATCCCGGTGATCTGCGGCGCGTTCTGGGACCTGACCGGCCTGCCCTGGACCTCGTTCCTGCCGATGATGGCGTGCGGGGTCGTCATGACGGTGTTCGGAACAGCGCTGATCCGGCAAAGCGCACAGCAACACTGAGGGCGAACGATGCCATCCAACCTGGCGTGGGCCATTCTGGTGGTCGCCGGCCTGTGCGAGATCGGCTGGGCGATCGGCTTGAAATACACCGAAGGCTTCACGCGCCTCGTTCCATCGGCGCTGACACTGACCGCGATGGTGGCGAGCATCGTGCTGCTCGGGCTGGCGCTGAAGGCGCTGCCGGTCGGCACAGCCTATGCGGTGTGGACCGGCATCGGCGCGGTCGGCACCGCGGCGCTCGGCATCTATCTGTTCGGCGAGCCGGCGACCGCCGCGCGGCTCGCTTCCATCGGGCTGATCGTGGCCGGTATTGTCGGGCTCAAGCTCGTGACCTAAGACCTGTTGTCCCATTTGAGCCGCCGGGCTCAACGGCCTTCTCCCAGGAATTTCAGGTGAAATTTGTCCACCAAGCCCGGATTGAGTGACGCCGCTGTCGCCAAGCTCCTGCTGCTCGCGCTGAGCTTCTGCTGGGGGCTGAGCTGGTCGGCGATGCGCATCGCGCTCGACGAGGTGTCGCCGTGGTCGATGCGGCTGATCGGCTACAGCATCGGCGCCGCGACCCTGCTGGTGCTGATCAAGGCCCAGGGCCGCTCGCTTTCGATCCCCACCGCGCGCGACCGCTGGCATCTGCTGGTCGCCGCCCTGTTCATCGTCGTGGCGTTCGGCGTCGCCGGCACCTTCGCGCAGCTGATGGCGAACACCTCGCGCGTCATCATCGTCAACTACTCGATGCCGGTCTGGGGCAGCGTGATGGCCTATTTCGCGCTCGGCGAGCGCATCAACCGGCAGGCCGCGATCGGGCTCGCGCTGTGCGTCGCGGGGCTTGCGGTGCTGATCTATCCGGTTGCCGAGCAATCGGTGCGCGAGCCGGTCGGCCTGCTGCTGGCGCTGGTCTGCGCGCTCGGCTGGGGCGGCGGCACCGTCTACATGAAATGGGCGCGCATCAAGGGCGACCTGCTGGCGATCTCGTTCTGGCAGGTGATGGTCGGCGTGGTGGTGTTCGGCATCGCCTACCTCACGTTCAACGGGCTGCCGCACTACGCGCCGCTGCAATGGCGCACCTGGGGCGGCCTGCTGTTCAACGGTGTGCTCGGCACCGGCATCGCCTACTTCATCTGGTTCAACATCATAGGGCGGCTGACCACCGTGATGGCGTCGCTCGGCTCGCTGATCAATCCGGTGGTCGGTGTGATCGGCGCGATGATCATCCTCGGCGACCGCCCGACGCTGTCGGACGCGGTCGGCTTTGCGCTCATTTTTGGGGCCGCCGCCTGCGTGATGATCCCGGCCCGCATGAAGCCCAAGGCGCCGGCGGCCTGAAACGCGGTGGCGCGGCTGCACCACCGCCGTTAGACTTCTCCCAAAATTTCGGGAGGAGCGACATGGCAAGCCATCCGGTCACACGCCGCACGCTGCTGCAAGGCGCCGCCGCAATCGCTGCGCTCGGCGCCGCGCCGGTCTTTGCGCAACAGGCTTGGGCGCAGAACGCCGGCCACTGGCCCGACCATCCGCTGCGGATGATCATCCCCTACCCGGCCGGCGGCTCGACCGACGTGCTGTTTCGCATCATGGCCGAGGCCCTGAAGGACAAGCTCGGCCAGCCGGTGGTGGTCGAGAACAAGCCTGGCGCGTCGGGCAATATCGGCATCGACGCCGTCGCGAAAAGCCCGCCGGACGGCTACACGATCGGCGGCGCCACCGTCGGGCATTTTTCGATCAACCAGTTCCTGATCGCGAAGATGCCGTACGACGCCGAGAAGGATCTGATCGCGCCGTCGCTCGCCTATGAGTTGCCGAACGTCGCGGTGGTCGCCGCCAATCACGTTCAGGCCAAGACGCTGCAGGAGTTCATCGCCTTCGCCAAGGCGCGGCCGAACGGCATTTCCATCGGCAGTCCTGGACCCGGCACCACGCCGCATCTCTCTGGCGTGCTGTTTGCGGCGCGCACCGGCGTCAACGCCATTCACGTGCCGTTCCGCGGCGCCGCGCAGACGATCCCGGCGATGCTCGCGGGTGACGTCACCTTCGCGGTCGACAATCTCGCCTCCTACATTCCGCAGATCGAAGCCGGCACGATGCGCGCGCTCGCCGTGACCTCGTCGCAGCGCTGGCCGACCTTGCCGAACGTGCCGACCATGGCGGAAGCCGGCGTGCCCGATTTCGTCGTCACGTCGTGGGGCGCTTACGTGGTGCCGACCGGCACACCGCAGGCCATCGTCGAGAAGATCGCCGCGGCTCACAAATCGCTCGCGAATGACGAAGCGATGCAGAAGCGCTTCCTCACCGCCGGCGGACGAATCCTGTCCAGCACGCCGGCCGAAGCGAAGGCCTTCGCGGCGAAGGAAACCAAGATGTGGCGGGAGGTCGTGCGGCTCTCGGGGCTCACGCCGCAATAGAACCTTTCGTTCCATGCCGAGCGCCGGGAACGAAATGTTGCATGACATTTTTTCGAAACGCCTGCTCGCCTGATGCGTTGTCGTCCGGGGAAGGGACAGCAACGAACAGGAGGAGACCATGAGGAAACTTCTTGTTGGTGCCTTGGCGGCAGGCGCCATCGCCGTGGCCGCGGTCCCGGCATCCGCAGAGATTTGGGCGGGCGCTGATCCAGGCGGCGTGGGCGTGCGAGTAGGCCCGTTCGCCGCGGGCGTCGGCCCGGATTACGCCTGGCACAACGGCTACTACCGTGACGACTACTACGGCGGGTGCCGCATCGTGCATCAACGCACAGTCACGCCAGGCGGCCGAGTAATCGTGGAGCGCCACCGCATCTGCGATTAAACCTGAGGACAACAAGCGGTGGAGACGAGAAGCAGCCCCGGACGGTTTCCGGGGCTGCTTCGTTATGCGCTCGCCGTTTCAGAAGAAGCTCTGCGGATCGACATCGACCTCGAGCTTGAGCGTGCCCTTGGCCTTTGGCGCGTCAGCCATCCATTGGCGCAGATAAGCCGACAGATCGAAATTACGCGGCGATTTCACCAAAATCCGGAAACGATGCCGGCCGCGCACCACTGCGAGCGGCGCCTCGGCGGGGCCGAGCACGCGCACGTCGTCATGGATCGGCGACACCGCAGCGATCCGGCGCGCGAAGGCTTCGGTCTCGTGCTTGTCGGCGCCTGAGACCAGCAGGCTCGCCAGCCGGCCGAACGGCGGATAGCCGGTCTTCTCGCGCACCTCGATCTCGGCCGCGTAGAACGCATCGCGGTCCTGCGCGATCAGGGCGCGCATCACCGGATGCTCGGGCTGATGCGTCTGCAGGAAGCCATAGCCGCGGCCCTCCTCGCGACCGGCGCGGCCGACCACCTGATGCAGCAGCTGGAACGAGCGCTCGCCGGCGCGCGGATCGCCGTTGGCAAGGCCAAGATCAGCATCGACGATGCCGACCAGATTGAGCTTCGGGAAATGATGCCCCTTGGCGACGAGCTGCGTGCCGATGACGATGTCGAAGCGGCCCTGCGCCACGTCGTCGAGCTCCTGACGGAGCCGCTCCATCGATTCCACGAGATCGCTCGACAACACCAGGATGCGCTTGTCTGGAAACAACTCCGCGGCCTCGTGCTCCAGGCGTTCGACGCCGGGGCCGACGGCGACGAAGCTGCCTTTCGCTTCGCATTTCGGACACTGCTCCGGCGGCGGCATCGAATAGCCGCAGTGATGGCAGACGAGCCGCCGCTTGAAGCGGTGATCGACCAGCCAGGCGTCACAGTTCGGGCATGCCATCCGGTAGCCGCAGGCGTTGCACAAGGTCAGCGGCGCGAAGCCACGGCGGTTGAGAAACAGCAGCGCCTGCTCACCGCGCTCAATTGTGAACCTCACCTGCTCGGCAAGCCTGGGCGAGATGAAGCGGCCGCGCGGAGGTCCTTCGCGACGCAGGTCAATTGCCTCGACCGACGGCAGATGCTGGCCGCCGAAGCGCTCCGGCAATTGCAGATGCGCGTAGCGGCCGCGCCGCGCGTTGACCACGGTCTCGACCGACGGCGTCGCGGAGGCGAGCACGATTGGGATCTTCACCTCGCGCGCCCGCACCACCGCCATGTCGCGGGCGTGATAGCGCACGCCGTCCTCCTGCTTGTAGGCCGGGTCGTGCTCCTCATCGATCACGATCAGGCCGAGATCCGCGTAGGGCAGGAACAGCGCCGAGCGCGCGCCGACCACGACCGACACCTTGCCTTCGGCAACCGCGCTCCAGGTCCGCGCCCGCTTGCGCGGCGCCAGCTCGGAATGCCATTCCGCCGGCCGCACGCCGAAGCGCGCCGCAAAGCGATCGAGGAATTGCGCGGTGAGCGCGATCTCCGGCATCAGGATCAGCACCTGCCTGCCGTGGCGAATGGCCTGCGCCACCGCCTCGAAATAGACCTCGGTCTTGCCCGAGCCCGTGACGCCGTCGACCAGCGTCACCGAGAAGCCGCCCATGTCGACGGACGTGCGCAGCGCGTCGGCAGCCTTGCGCTGCGCATCGGTGAACTCCGGCACGGCGAAATCCGGATCGGGCTGCCGCGCCACCGGCTCCGGCGGCAGCACCAGGGTTTCGAGCGCGCCCTCATCGACCAGGCCGTCGATCACGCCGGCCGAGACGCTGGCCTCGTGCGCAGCCTCGCTCTTGGTCCGCACCAGTCCGTCGGAAAGGAGTTGCAGCACGCGCATCCGCGCCGTGGTCATGCGCTTGGGCGCAGGACCCGCGATCCGCACGCCGACCTTCTCGCGCGCCGGCCCAAGGTCGTTGCCCATGCGCAGGCACATGCGCAGCACCATGCCGCGCGGCGACAGCGTGTAGCCCGACACCCAATCGACGAACTTGCGCAGGTCCGGCTTCAGCGGCGGATAGTCGAGCTTGAAGTCGACGTCCTTCAAGCGGTTGTGCAGGCCGGGCCGCACATCGACGTCGTCGGCCCAGACCACGCCGATCGCCTCGCGGGCGCCGAGCGGCACCGTGACGATGTCGCCGGGCTTGAGGTCGAATTCCTTCGGAACGCGATAGGAATAGGTCTGATCGAGGGCGACCGGGACCAAAATATCGACGAAAGGCTTGGTCATCTTTCCCCGGTCGGCGCAGCCTGGATTCGGCCGATTCGCGCACTTAACGAAGGCTTACGAAAGGGGTGAGATATATCCCGCCGTGTCAAGCACAAGACGGCCCAACCAGAAGTCCGAGCTCGGATTTCCCGCAGCGCCCGAGGTTGCGGCCGAGATGGCGCGCTGGCTTGCGCAGCTTTCCACCGAACGGCGGATGTCGCCGAAGACGCTCGACGCCTACGCGCGCGATGTCCGGCAGTTCCTGACCTTCATGGCCGAGCACCTTGGCGGCGCGCCGTCGCTCGCCAAGCTCGCCAAGCTCACGCCGCAGGACGTGCGCGCCTTCATGGCGGCGCGGCGCTCGGACGACATCTCCAGCCGCTCGCTGATGCGGGTGCTGGCCGGCGTGCGATCGTTTGCGCGCTTTCTTGAACGCAAGGGCAAGGGCAAGGTCGGCGCGCTCGCTGCCGTCCGCGCACCGAAGGTGCCGAAGACGCTGCCCAAGCCGCTGCATATCGCGGCTGCAAAGCAGGTGTCGGATGCTGATCTGCGCGCCGGTGAGGAGCGCGAGCCCTGGGTGCTGGCCCGCGACGCCGCGGTGCTGGCGCTGCTCTATGGCAGCGGGCTCCGCATCTCCGAGGCGCTCGGGCTGCATCGCGGCGATGTCCCCACCCCCGGCCGCGGCGACGCCATCACGGTGACCGGCAAGGGCAACAAGCAGCGCATGGTGCCGCTGCTCGCGCAGGTGACGCAGCTCATCGCCGACTACGTGGCGATCTGCCCCTACGACCTGCCGGCCGACGGGCCGCTGTTCGTCGGCGCCCGCGGCGGGCCGCTGTCGCCGCGCATCGTGCAACTTGTCATGGAACGGTTGCGCGGCGCACTCAGCCTGCCGGATTCGGCGACGCCGCATGCGCTGCGGCATTCCTTCGCCACGCATCTGCTGGCCCGCGGCGGCGACCTGCGCGCCATCCAGGAGTTGCTCGGCCACGCCTCGCTGTCGA
This sequence comes from uncultured Rhodoplanes sp., assembly GCA_936924235.1. Taxonomy (GTDB): domain Bacteria; phylum Pseudomonadota; class Alphaproteobacteria; order Rhizobiales; family Xanthobacteraceae; genus Z2-YC6860. The sequence goes on from CAKZHN010000119.1 coordinate 6,882, forward strand.
CCACGCAGATCTACACGGCTGTTGACACCGAACGATTGCTCGAAGTCTACCGCAGCGCTCATCCCAGGGCATGATAAGCTGCACCCCCTGAAATCCAGCGACGGGGATGCCAGATGAGCGAAAGTGTGCACGCGGTGCAGCACCAAGTCGACCACCAACTCGAGCACGACAGGGAGCATGGCGGCGGCCACAGCGATGCCACGACGATCAACAAGCGCGTCGCACTCCTGATCGCAGTGATGGCGCTGTTCCTTGCCTTCTCCGAGACGCTCGGCAAGAGCGCGCAGACCGCGGCGCTCAACTATCAGATCGAGGCGTCGAACCTCTGGAATTTCTTCCAGGCCAAGAACATCCGCCGCACCGCGACGCTTATCGCCGCCGAACAGACCAAGCTCAGCCTGATCGGCATCAACAACGACGAGCAGAAGGCGGCGGTCGCCAAGCAGGTCGATGACTGGAACAAGACCGCGGCGCGCTACCGCTCCGAGCCCGAGGCCGCGAACGGCAAAGGCGAAGGCACCGTCGAGCTGTCGCGCCGTGCCCTCGAGGAGCAGGAGCATCGCGACCTCTCGCTCGCGCGCTACCATCAATACGAGATCGCGTCGGCGGCGTTCCAGATCGGCATCGTGCTGGCGTCGGCGACGGTGATCACCGGCATGGTGGCGCTGAGCTTCCTCGCCGGCGGGCTCGGCATCGTCGGGCTGGCGTTCATGGCGATCGGGCTGTTCGCGCCGCACGCCGTGCATCTGATGTGAGATAGCGCTCAGGCCGGCGAGTCGGCGCCGGCTCGCATGCGATGACGGATGCGCCAGAACAGGCGCATCGCGCGGCCCGCGCGTTGCGGCCGCACCAGATGCATCAGACGGCGAATCCGAAGCTTGATCGGTTCGACCAGCTCGCGCGCGAAGGCGAGCCAGACCAGGATGTGCTCGTAGAGCCAGCGAAACCACGCCATCTGCAGAAGCTTCGGCCGCGTCGCTTCGAACACGAAGGCGGTGACGCCGAGGCCTGTGAGCTTGGCGAAGGCGAACACCAGCGCCGCCGACAGGAAGTGCTGGTAGGCGATCAGCCACACCGTCAGAATCTTGAGCGGAAACAGAATGATGCCTGGAATAACCAGCACCGCCAGCGCGGCCGGCGGCGGGATGGTCTCGATCCAGGAGGCAAGCCGCGCCTTCAGCTCGCGCAGCGGGATGCGCGCGACGATCGACTCGACGACCGGTTCGAGATGACGCCAAAGCCACGCTTCGACCAGGAAGATGATCGCAAGCAGCACAAGGAGCGGGCGCGTCGCCAGGCGCATGGGATGAATCTAGGCTAGGCCTGGGCCGGAAATAAGGCCCCGGCGGCTCGGTACAAATACGGATATTTTGTCGCAGACGGACAACCGAAGGTTCAGCTCCGCACCCGGCCACCGTCGACGTTCAGCGTCTGCCCGGTGATGAAGGCGGCATCGTCGCTGGTCAGATAGGACACCGTGCCGACCAGGTCGTCCGGCTCCTCGACACGCTTGATCGCCTGCATGCCGGCGGCGAAATTGAATTCCGCCTCCATGTCGGCCATCCCAGGACGCGGCTTGCGCGCCAAGGTGCCGGGCGAGCGCGTCAGTCCCGGCGAGATCGCATTCACGGTGATGCCGTAAGCGCCAAGCTCGCTCGCCATCGCCCGCGTGAAACCGACGATGCCGGCCTTGCTCGACATGTAGTGCACGAAGCCGGTCACCACCGAGCCGAGCGTGCTCGACGCCATGTTGACGATGCGGCCCCAATTTCGCTGCTTCATGCCCGGGACGAATTGCTTGGAGACCAGGAAGCAGCTGTCGAGATTGATCGAGAGCACGCGCCGCCAGTCCTCGAAGGTCATGTCGTCGAAGGCGCGCTGCGGATAGATGCCGGCGCAGTTGATCAGGATGTCGCAGCGGCCGAATTTCTTCTGCACGTCCGAGGCCATCGCGGCGATCGAATCCGGCGAGGTGATGTCGCACTGGCACGCCAGCGCCTGGCGTCCGGCCGCCTCGATCAGCTTCACGGTGTCGGCGCCCGGCGCGACATCAGCGATGGCGACGTGAACGCCATCCTCGGCCAGACGTTTTGCGAACGCCTGGCCAATGCCTTTCGCTCCGCCGGTGATGACGGCGACCTTGTCCTTGTGGCCCTTGGCCATGGCGATGCTCTCCCGTGCGTGAATATTTTGAGGGAGCATAGCCTGAGACTTTGCCCAAGCTGCATCAGAAAAGGCGGTGTCACCCCCGCGCTTGACGCGGGGGTCCATGACCCAACTTCGACGATGAAGGCCCTGCGTAAGACCGGATCCGCTGCGCTCGCTCATGGATGCCCGGGTCAAGCCCGGGCATGACAGCGGAGTGGGTGGCTACTGTCTGAGGTAGCGAAGTCAGCGCCTAAAAATGAATCGCGCGCTTGGCCACCGCCAGCGCGGCTTCCTTCACGGCCTCGGGCAGCGTCGGGTGTGCGTGGCAGGTGCGCGCGATGTCTTCCGACGACGCGCCGAACTCCATCGCCACCGCCGCCTCGGCGATCATGTTGCCGGCGTCGGAGCCGACGATGTGCACGCCGAGCACCCGATCGGTCTTGGCGTCGGCGAGAATCTTCACGAAGCCGTCGGTCTGCTGGTTCGCCTTGGCGCGGCCGTTCGCCGTGAACGGGAATTTGCCGACGTTGTAGGCAACGCCGGCTTCCTTCAATTCCTCTTCGCTCTTCCCGACCGAGGCGATCTCCGGGAACGTGTAGACCACGCCCGGGATCACGTCGTAGTTCACGTGGCCGGCCTTGCCGGCGATGATCTCGGCCGCCGCCATGCCCTCGTCCTCGGCCTTGTGCGCCAGCATCGGCCCGGCGATCACGTCGCCGATGGCGTAGATGCCCGGCACGCTGGTGGCGAAATGCGCGTCGGTGACGACGCGGCCGCGGTTATCCTTCTTGATGCCAGCCTCGTCGAGGCCGAGCCCGTCGGTGAACGGCACGCGGCCAATCGCGACCAGCACCACGTCGGCGTCAAGCGTCTCCGCCGCGCCGCCTTTGGCCGGCTCGACAGTGGCCTTGAGAACGGCGCCCGATGAATTGACGCCGGTGACCTTGGAGCCGAGCTTGAACGCGATGCCCTGCTTTTCCAGGAGCCGCTGCGACTGCCGCGCCACCTCGCTGTCCATGCCGGGCAGGATACGGTCGAGGAATTCCACGACCGTGACCTGCGCGCCGAGCCGCCGCCACACCGAGCCGAGTTCGAGCCCGATCACGCCAGCGCCGACCACCAGCAGCTTGCCCGGCACCTTGGGCAGCGCGATCGCCTCGTCCGAGGTGACGATGCGCTTGCCGTCGGTGTCGACGCCGCGGAGCTTCGCGACGTCCGAGCCGGTGGCGATGACGATGCTCTTGGTCTCCAGCACCTGGGCCTTGCCGTCGGCGCCTCTGACCTCGACCTTGCCGGCGCCGAGAATCTTGCCGGTGCCGCGCACCGAATCGATCTTGTTTTTCTTGAGCAGGTAGTCGACGCCCTTGACGTTGCCGTCGACCGCCTCATCCTTGAACTTGAGCAGCGCCGGCAGATCGAGCTTCGGCGTGCTGATGCCGATGCCCATCTTGGCGAAGCTGTGGCCCGCCTCCTCGAACATCTCGGAGGCATGCAGCAGCGCTTTCGACGGGATGCAGCCGACGTTGAGACAGGTGCCGCCAAAGGTGGCGCGCTTCTCGACGACCGCGACCTTCATGCCGAGTTGCGCCGCGCGGATCGCGCAGACATAGCCGCCGGGGCCGGTGCCGATGACGATGAGATCGTAAGCCATGACAGAAACTCCAATCCATCCACGGTCATGGCCGGGCTTGTCCCGGCCATCCACGCCTTACTGCAAAGCCAAGACGTGGATGCCCGGGACCATAGACGAGCGAAGCGACGTCGTCCTTCGGACGCCTATGGCCGGGCATGATAGAGAGTAACTAAACGTCCATCACCAGCCGCGCCGGGTCTTCCAGCATGTCCTTGACCCGCACCAGGAAGGTCACGGCCTCGCGGCCGTCGACGATGCGGTGGTCGTAGGACAGCGCCAGATACATCATCGGCCGCACCTCGATCTTGCCGCCGATCACCATCGGGCGGTCCTGGATCTTGTGCATGCCGAGGATGCCGGACTGCGGCGCGTTCAGGATCGGCGTCGACATCAGCGAGCCGTAGATGCCGCCGTTGGTGATGGTGAAGGTGCCGCCCTGCATCTCCTCGATGGAGAGCTTGCCGTCGCGGGCCTTCTTGCCGAAGCCCGCGA
>CAKZHN010000120.1 GCA_936924235.1 uncultured Rhodoplanes sp.
GCCTCGGGCTCCACGGCGGTGGCGCCCAGCTCGTTGACCGCGCGGCCCACATTCTCCTGCGAGATGTCGCTGACGACGAGCCGGCCGCCCTCGTTGAAGTTGACCACCGCGACGCCGATCGCGGCGCCATCGACGGTGTTGTTGGCGATCACCGCGCCCTCGAAGCCGAACTCCGAATAGAGCGCGACCTCGCCGACGTCGGTGACGGTGTTGCCGGTGATCTGGATGTTGGAAGCCGCGTTGCCGCGCACCGCCGAGAACGTGGCGCGCGCGATGCGGTTGCCGCGCACGATGACGTTGCCGGCGCGGAACACGTTGATCGCGTTGCCGTACTGGCCCGAGCCGCCCGAGACGTTGCCGATGTCCTCGATGCGGTTGTCGAGAACGAGCGTGCCGTCGTCGCCCTGCTGCGAGCGGTGCACCAGGATGCCGCCGTCGCCGGCGCCGCGCACGGTGTTCGCCACGATCGAGAGGCCGCGGGCGTCGAGCGAATAGATCGCGACGTCGGCGGAATTGGTGATGGTGTTGCCTTCGACCGCGCCTTGCACCGCGTCGAGGCGGATGCCGGCGCGGCCGGAATTCATGATCTCGCAATCGGTGATGCGGACTTCACTGCAACGGTCGAAATGCACCAGCGCGGTGTTCTGAGGGAGGGGGCGGTCGGCGCCATCGAGCAGGAGGCCCGCAAGAGTGGTGTGCTCAGCGCCGACCGCAGAAATCAAAATCGGATTGGGTGCATTGCGCAGCGCGCCCGCTGCGAGGATCAGCCGCGTCGCGCCGCGGACGCCGACAATCTGGGCGTAGCTCGGCAGCTTCAGGCCGGCGACGCGATAGTCGCCGGGGCCGAGCATCAGCGGCACGCGGGCGCCAGCGGCCTTGTCGATCGCGGCCTGCAGCATCGCGGTCTGATCGGCGCCGCCGCCGGCGCGCACGCCGAGCTGGGTGGCGTCGATGCCGAAGCTCGCAAGCGGCGCGGCTGCGGCCGGCGCGGCGAATGTCGCGGCCGGCACCGCGCCGGTGAGCGCGGAAACGGCGATAAGACGGCGGCGGTTGAGCTCCATGGCCCGGCTCCGAAGATGCTTTGCAGCAGGCCGCTTCAAGTCTCGGGCCACGGATTTTACGGGGTTTTTGTGCCGTGCCGGCACGAAGCCGAACGTTGTCTGTCCCATCCGGGGAACACCGGGACACGCGGGCCGAATGGTTAAGATCAGAGACCCAGCGCGGCCGCGATCTCCTCGACCGCCAAGGTCGGCGACAGGCGGCCATCGGCGACCGCGGCCTCGATCTGCGGCAGCCGCGCGCGCAGCCCGGCATCGGTGTGGAGCTTCGTAAACACGCGCTGCTCGAGCATCGACCACATCCATTTCACCTGCTGCTCGCGCCGGCGCAGCGCTTGCTCGCCGGTGCCGGTCATGCGCTCGCGATGCGAAACGATCTGCGCCCACAGCTCGGCGATGCCGTCGCCGGTCAGCGCCGAATAGGTCACGACCGGCGGCGTCCAGTTCAGCGAGCGTGGCGTGAGGATATGCAGCGCCGCGCGATACTCGGCGGCCGCGCTCTGCGCGCGCTTGACGTTGTCGCCGTCGGCCTTGTTGACCGCGATCATGTCGGCCAGCTCGACCAGGCCCTTCTTGATGCCCTGCAGTTCGTCGCCGGCGCCGGGCAGCATCAGCGCCAGGAAAAAGTCGGTCATGTCGGCGACGGTGGTCTCCGACTGGCCGGTACCGACGGTCTCCACCAGCACCACATCGAAGCCCGCGGCCTCGCAGAGCAGCATGGTCTCGCGCGTCATGGCCGCGACGCCACCAAGCGTGCCGGACGACGGCGAGGGACGGATGAAGGCGTGCTCGTCGTTGGCGAGCCGCGCCATCCGGGTCTTGTCGCCGAGAATCGAGCCGCCGGTGCGGGTCGAGGACGGATCGACCGCCAGCACCGCGACCCTGTGGCGTTTCCCGGTGAGCCAGGTGCCGAGCGCGTCGATGCTGGTCGACTTGCCGACGCCGGGCGCGCCGGTGATGCCGACGCGAATGGCCCTGCCGGTCAGCGGCAACAGCTCCTGCACCAGCGCGTGCGCCTCCCGGCGGTGGTCGGCGCGCTTGCTTTCGATCAGCGTGATGGCGCGCGCGAGCGAGGCCCGGTCGCCGTCACGGACGCGGCGGGCGAGGGCGGTGATATCGGGCGCAGGGGCCATGGCGGGCTCAAACTGTCACAGCGGCCGCGCCCAGAACAGCCATTCCGCCCCGCGATCCCCTAGAGTTCCTTGTCCTTCTCGGGCCGCTCGCCGCCAAAGATCGCTACGCCTTCCGGCGACAGGAACGGTTTGAGGTCGGCCCAGGGCACGAAGATCGTGTACGGCCCGGCCGCATAGGCGTCGATGTCATAGGCCGAGAAGTGAAAGGTGAGGCCGGAGCTTTTGCCGGCCATGGTCGAGGGCGCGAGGCTGATCGGAGCGATCTTGAGAAGCTTCGGCTGGATCGCCTCCTTGAGTTCCTTATCCTCCGCCACCAGCTTCTCGACCGACGGCTTGGGCTCCTTCTTCTTCTCGTCGTCGGACAACTCGCCGCGGCGGCGTTCGTCCTTCTCCAGCGCTGCGGCGTTGCGGACGAGTTTCGCCAGCGCCGTCATGACCGGACCGTTGTCGGCCAGCTCGTTGAAGAACGGCCGGATGCTGATGCGCTTCTTGGCAGCCTTGTCCCAGAGGATGGTGTCGGTGCGCGAGTTCGGATGCGCGCCGCCGCCATAGGTGCCATCCTCGCGCAGGATGCTGACATAGCGATCGCCCACGAGTGAGCGGAACGCGTAGCTCCGGTCATAGGTCCAGCGATGGTCTTTGAACCAAGCCTTGTTGGTTTTGTATTCTTGGTCGGCGTCGGCGCGCGACTTGGCGACATAACGCTGGCTTTCGGCCAGCAGGTCCTCGGTGAGGCCGGGGAACGGCTTCAGCGCCTTGTCGACCGTGATGGTGATCTCGGCGGCGCGGGTCTTGATCTCGATCGCGGGTTTTTCTTCCGTCTGCGCGGCCACGGGACCGGCCAGCGCCAGCACGAACGCGCCGGCGAGAGCAATCGAACACCGCATGGCCGGGATTACTCCGCCGCTTCGGTGTTGTGGCCAAGCTTGCGGTTGAGCGAATGCAAAAGTTTCGCGGCCGCCTCCGCGATCACCGTTCCGGGTGGGAAGATCGCCTCGGCGCCCGACTTGACGAGCGCGTCATAGTCCTGCGGCGGCACCACGCCTCCGACCACGATCATGATGTCGGGCCGGCCTTGTTTCGCGAGCTCGGCCTTGAGCTCCGGCACCAGCGTCAGATGGGCTGCGGCAAGCGACGACACGCCGAGGATATGCACGTCATTCTCGATGGCCTGGCGTGCGGCTTCAGCGGGCGTTGCAAACAGCGGCCCGATGTCGACGTCGAAGCCGAGATCGGCGAAGGCCGAGGCGATCACCTTCTGGCCGCGGTCGTGGCCGTCCTGGCCGATCTTGGCCACGAGAATGCGCGGGCGGCGGCCCTCGTCGGTCTCGAAGGCCGAGACCAGCTTTTGCACGCGCGCGACGCTGTCGTTCATGCCGACCTCCCGCTTGAACACGCCGGTGATCGATTTGATTTCGGCGCGGTGGCGGCCCCACACCTTTTCGAGCGCAGCGGAGATCTCGCCGACCGTGGCCTTGGCGCGGGCGGCGTCGACGGCGAGTGCGAGCAGATTGCCGTTGCCGCCGTCGGCGGCACGGGTGAGCGACTCGAGCGCGGCCTGCAACGCGGCCGGATCGCGCTCGCGTTTGAGCCGCGCCAGCTTGTCGAGCTGCATCTGGCGGACCGCGGAGTTGTCGACCTTGAGCACGTCGATCGGCGCCTCGTTCTCGGGCCTGTACTTGTTGACGCCGATCACCGACTGCTGGCCGGCGTCGATCCGGGCCTGGGTCTTGGCCGAGGCCTCCTCGATGCGGAGCTTCGGAATGCCGGCTTCGATGGCCTTGGCCATGCCGCCCAGCGCCTCGACCTCCTGGATGTGGCCCCAGGCTTTCTTGGCGAGTTCATCGGTGAGGCGTTCGACGTAGTACGAGCCGCCCCACGGGTCGGCGATGCGCGTGGTGCCGCTTTCCTGCTGCAGCACGATCTGGGTGTTGCGCGCAATGCGCGCCGAAAAGTCAGTGGGCAGCGCCAGCGCCTCGTCGAGCGCATTGGTGTGCAGCGACTGGGTGTGGCCCTGGGTCGCGGCCATCGCCTCGATGCAGGTGCGGGCGACGTTGTTGAACACGTCCTGGGCGGCGAGCGACCAGCCCGAGGTCTGCGAATGGGCTCGCAGCGAGTAGGACCGCGGGTCCTTCGGATTGAACTCCTTCATCAGCTTGGCCCAGAGCAGCCGCGCGGCGCGGAGCTTGGCCACCTCCATGAAGAAGTTCATGCCGATCGCCCAGAAGAACGACAGCCGGGGCGCGAAGCGGTCGACGTCGAGACCGGCCTTGATGCCGGCGCGGACATATTCGACGCCGTCGGCGAGCGTATAGGCGAGCTCGAGGTCCTGCGTCGCGCCGGCCTCCTGCATGTGATAGCCGGAGATCGAGATCGAGTTGAACTTCGGCATGTGCGCCGAGGTGTAGGCGAAGATGTCGGAGATGATGCGCAGCGACGGCGACGGCGGATAGATGTAGGTGTTGCGCACCATGAACTCTTTGAGGATGTCGTTCTGGATCGTGCCGCCGAGCTGCTCTGGCTTCACGCCCTGTTCCTCGGCGGCGACGATATAGAGCGCCATGATCGGCAGCACGGCGCCGTTCATGGTCATCGATACGGTCATCTGGTCGAGCGGAATGCCCGAGAACAGCGTCCGCATGTCGTAGATGGAATCGATCGCGACGCCGGCCATGCCGACGTCGCCTCCGACACGCGGGTGGTCGCTGTCATAGCCGCGGTGGGTGGCGAGATCGAAGGCGATCGAGAGGCCCTTCTGACCGGCGGCGAGATTGCGGCGGTAGAAGGCGTTGGAGTCCTCGGCGGTGGAGAAGCCGGCATATTGCCGGATGGTCCAGGGCTGGGTGGCGTACATCGCCGGGTAGGGGCCACGGAGATACGGCGCGATGCCCGGATAGGTGTCGAGGAAGTCGAGGCCTTTGAGGTCGTCCGGCGCGTAGGCGGGCTTCACCGCTATGCCTTCGGGCGTGAGCCATGGCGATGGCGTATCGCCCGATGCGGGCACAGAGGCCGACGCGAAGTCGATTTTGGCGAAGTCCGGAATGCTGCTCATGGTTTCGACTCCGGTTCGAGCCCGAGAATAGCATGCGTCGCCTTCAGCGTCGCAAGGATGTCGCAGCCGGCAAAAATGAAGCTGCCTATGCCAGCAGTCTTATATGGAGTCGGGTCCTTCGGCTTCCCCGCCAGATAGATGTGGCTTGCGCCAGCCGCCGCCAGCGCCTTTGCGGTGCCCGCAGCGTCGGTTTCGTACACGGCGTCGGACGAGCAGAGGCAAGCGAGCTTCGCGCCAGACGCCTTGAACGCTGCGATTATCTCGTCGCGGTTTTTGAAACCATCGCTGGTGATGGCCTCGATGCCGCCGGCCTCGAAGAAGTTCTTGGTAAAGGTCGCGCGCGCGGTGAACTCGGCGAGCGTGCCGAGATTGGCAAGGAAGATCCTGGGACGCGCACCGGTCGCGGCCAGCATCCTATCGGAGGCGTCGCGCAGCGCCTCGAACGGCTCGGCGAGGCGATGCGGCGCGAGCGCCGGATATCTGATCGCGGCCGCGGGCGGTGGAATCGGAACCGGCGCAGCCTTGAGCACTTGCACCTGCGCTTCGGACAGCAGCGGGTAGTCGCTGGTGCCGGTCAGTGTGTCCCTGCGATGCGCGACGGCGTTCTCGTGTTCAGCGCGGACCTTGGCGATCTTGTCCTGGATCAGGCCCTTTTCCAGCGCCGCGGGAGCGCCGCCGGCGGCTTCGATTTCCTGGAACAATGTCCAAGCGGCGCGGCAGAGCTTGTCCGTCAGGTCCTCGATGCCGCCGGCGCCTGCAGCCGGATCGGCCACCTTGGCGAGGTTGGATTCCTCCAGCAGCAGAAGCTGCGTGTTGCGCGCGATCCGCCGTGCGAAACGGTCGGGCAGGCCGAGCGCCGCGGTGAACGGCAGCACGCTCACCGCATCGGCGCCGCCGATGCCGGCCGAGAACGTCGCAATCGTGGTGCGCAGCATGTTCACCCACGGATCGCGCCGGGTCATCGTCCGCCACGCGGTCTCGGCGGAGACGAAGGCGGGCTTGGGAGCAAGGCCGCAGGCCTCTCCGACTCGCGCCCAGAGCAGCCGCAGCGCGCGGAATTTTGCCACCGTGAGAAACTGATCGGCGTCGGCCGAGAGACGGAACTCGATCATGCCCCGCGCCGCTTCGAGCGCGAGCCCTGCGCCTTCGAGCGCGCGCAGATAAGCGACCGCGACGGCGAGCGTATACGCCAGCTCCTGGACCTCCGAGCCGCCGGCATTGTGCACGATGCGGCCGTCCGCGGCTGCGAGCGGGCTCTTGAAGCCGGCCTTGGCGAGCGAGGCGACGTGCTCGCCGAAGCGCGGCATCAGATCGCGATACGGAATCGGCAAGGTGCCGGTCAGCGTATGCGCGCCGAGCGCGTCATGACCGAAGCGGATGTTGACCGCGCCGGGCGCGTGTCCGCGCTGCTTCACCAGCGCAGCGACATGGTCGGCGGCGTCCTTGGTGGGCTCGGCGGTCTGCAGCTCGATCGCGATGGCGTCGAGATGCACGCCTTCAAGGATGCGTGCGATCGACTTGGCGTCGCCAAGCAGGCCGTAGCCGTAGGCGCCGATCGAGCCCGCAAACACCAGGGTCAGCGCGGTCGCGCCGTTCTCGAGCTCGTGCAGCGCCTCGGCATTGGCGATGGCCGGGTCGGGGTGGTCGACGCGGGCCTGGAGCGCCCAAACCTGTCCAGCCGAGGCACCGCGGCGGGCCGCAATGGGCTTGGCGCCAGCAGCCCGCGGGTAGAGCGGCTCGATCGGGATGCCGTCATAGGTCTTGGCGATCAGCCGCTCGAACGGCCGGTCCTTGAGCGCTGTGCGCACAAGCTTGAGCCAGTCCTCTCGGCTGGCGGGCGGAAACTCGGCGGCGAGCGGCAGTTCGTCGGTCATGGTCCCAAAATGCCACGGCGGAGCGGCAGCGCCAATGCGACCTCCGTCAGTCTAAGCAAGAACCGCGCCTCGTTTTGCAGCTGCCATATGGGCGTGACTCATCGTGCCCCGGTGTGAGTTTCGGCGCTGGGGCTGCGCCTTCTTTCTTTTCCCTCACATGCGTGAGGGAGCGGAGCGCCGGTTGGCGCTACGTTTTAGTCTGGCACCCCTCGCGAGGTGCCGGCGTGCCTTGCGGCACGCGCGCCTTCCGGCGCTCCACCGTGGCGATTTTTGACGAAGCCGCGGTACTTCGCCATCGGACCGGAGGACCATATCCTCACGTTATCCAGGCAGCATTGGCGCTGCCCTTCATCCGACGGGTCGCAGCCATCTAAGGCAGCCCCCTCATCGGGGGCGGACCATGACCTCGCTCCCTGGGACGGGATCACGACTCCCGCCTGCAGGCGCCACACCTTAACTCCGCCAACCAAGCGTCCCTAGAAGACGCCCTCACGTGAGCAAGGCATGCCCGAAATACAGGGTCTAATGACGGGCACAATATTTCTGGCGTTTTGAGTGTGAATTCACTGGGGAATGTGAATTCAGTGTTGAAAGTCGGAATTTGCCGAGCCGCATCAACGCACTCAGCCGTCATTCCGAAGCCTTCGTCAGGGCACCGTGATCTTGCCGTCGACCACCACCTCGCCGGCAGGATCGAGATGCACCACCACCATCTGGCCGGAATCGAGCTGCGCGCCGGCGATGGCCTGGATGTTGGTGACGTGGGAGACCAGCACGGTGAGCTCCTTGGCCGGGACCGCCTTCAGCAGCGCGCGGCCCTTGGCGCCGGCCTCCCGCATGCCGGAGATATCGGCAAGGAACACCTGGTTGAGCACCGGCTGCGGCGTCACGGGACCGAGCTTCATCAGCCTGGCGGTGTCCAGCGCGCGGCAATAGATGCTCGAAATAAGCTTCACCTTCTTGATGCCGTGCTTGCGGAATTCGTCGCCGATGCGTCCGGCCTGGGCGCGGCCGTCGGCGTCGAGGTTGCGCTGGATCGCGCAATTCTTGAAGTCCATGTCGTTGGACTCCTGCACCTGCCCAGGCGCATTGGAATGGCGCAGCAGCACGACATGGCCGGGCTTCTTCAGCAGCGCCCAGGTTTCCTCATCGGCGGCGAAGGCGTTCGAGCAAAGACCTTGCGCCGCCCACACCAGGACGGCCACGCCGACACGAAACCCGACCATGCCTTACTCCCCCTTGATCCCCGCGCCGATGCTATCAGAACGGCTCGTAGCCGCGCAGCGCCGGGATCACCTTTTCGCCGAACAGCCGGATCGAGCGCATCAGGTCGGCTTCCGGCAGGTCGGCGAAGTTGAACTCGCCCATGAAGGTGTTGAAGAAGCCGATCTCGGCGGCCTTGCGGAGCTTCTTCGCCACGGTCTCCGGCGATCCGACGAAGACCAGTTCATGCTCCATGATGAAATCGGGATTGAAGAGGTTGGTCACGACGTTGGACACCCCGATCTCGCCGCGGTCGATGAAGCGCTGCTTCTGCCTGGCGAGGCGGTCCTCGAAGGTTTCGCCCGGCCCGGCGAGCGGCAGCAGGCCCTCGTAGGCGCGGCTGGCGCGGAACAGGCCGTTCTCGATCGCCTTCTGGTCGGTCTCGTCGACATAGACGACCGTGCTGTAGGCGATGTTCGGCTTTCGTCCGTGGCCGGCGGCGCTCCAGTCCGTCAGAAATTTCTGGTAGCGAGGGCCTGCCTCGTGCCGGGGGACGTTGATGAAGTAGCCGGTGTTGATGCCTTCCCTGGAGCAGAACTCCAGGGTCGCGGGATCTCGGCTCATCATCCAAAGCGGCGGATGCGGCTTCTGCAGCGGCTGCACCGCGAGGAGAGCGCTCTCGGTCTTGTGGTTCTCGCCATGGAACGAGAACGGCTGCTGGTCGCCGTAGGCCGCGCGCAGGTAGTTCACGAATTCGAACGTCGGCGACTTGCGGAAATTGTAGTCGATGCCGAACGGCGTGAAGTAGCCCGGGCTGATGCCGGGCACGAGGCCGCATTCGAAGCGGCCGCCGGACATCTGGTCGACGATGGCGATCTCCTCGGCGAGCCGCAGCGGGTGATGCAGCGGCACGACGAAGCCCATGGAGCCCACGCGCAGCCGCTTGGTCCGGGCATTGCCGGCCACGGCGTAAAGAGCGGGCGACGACATCCAGCTCTCGTCGGGGCGGAAGTGATGCTCGACGCAGAAGCTGTAGTCGAAGCCCAGCGTGTCGCAGAGCTCGAGCTCGCGCCAGAGCTGCTCGTAGCGCTCGTGCGCCGTCATGTCGGGCTTGCCCCAGACGTGGGAGAAGTGCGCGAACTTCATAGTTTTTCGATACCCGCCTGGTCGAGTTTGGCAAGAGCGTCGGCGATGCGGATGCCAGCTATGCGCCGGTCCGGAGCGATCTCGGCGAGCGGCACCAGCACGAAAGCACGCTCAAGAGCGCGGGGATGCGGCAGCGTCAGCTCCGGCGTGTCGAGCGTGGCGCCCGCATGGTCGATCAGATCGACATCGAGCGTGCGCGGCCCCCAGCGCTGCTCCCTGCTGCGGTCGCGGCCGAACTGCCGTTCGACCGCCTGCGCGCGGGTCAGCAGATCGAGAGGGGGCAGGGCGGTTTCGATGATGATCGCCCGGTTGATGAAAGGCGGCTGGTCGGCAACGCCCCACGGCGGCGTGCGGTAGTCCGATGAGCGGGCCACGAGCCGCACGACAGCGCCATCGCAAAGCGCCGCAGTCGCGCGGTCGAGCGTCTCGCGAACGTCGCCGACATTGCCGCCGAGCGCGATCAGCGCCTCAGCCATCGCAGCATCCTTCGCGCTATCTCTGGCGCTCCCGCCGGATCGAGACGCCGACGTCGTCGAAGGTGGCGGCGATCGGGGCGTGCGGCTTGTGGATCGTGACGCGGATCGCGTTGACCTGCCTGAAGCGATCGAGCACCGCGTCCGCCACCGCGCCGGCCGCAGCCTCCACCAGCCGGTAGCGCCTCGCGCAGAACGCTTCGCTCGCGACGTTCACCACCTGGTCGTAGCCCACGGTGTGGGCGAGCTTGTCGCTGCGCGACGCCTCGGTGAGATCGATATCGAGCGTGAGGTCGAGGCTGAAGGTCTGGCCGACCTTGGCTTCGTGCTGCATGACGCCATGATAGGCGTGCAGCGCGAGGCCCGTGACAAACACCTGGTCGCTTGAACTGCGTTCGCTCATTTGATCGCCCGGATGGCGTTGTCGACCCTGATCGCCTGGATGGTCTCGGCGACGTCGTGGGTGCGGATGATGTTGGCGCCGTTGCGCACCGCGATGAGATGCGCCGCAAGCGAGCCGCCGACGCGCTCCAGCGGCGGGGCCGGCGACACCGTGTCGATGAAGCGCTTGCGCGAGGCGCCCACTAGAATGGGCAGCTTGAAGCGCCTGAAGGCCTCGAGCTTGGCGAGCGACTCCATGCTCTGCTCCGGCGTCTTGCCGAAGCCGATGCCCGGATCGAGCACGATGCAGTCGCGGAGGATGCCGGCCTTCAATGCCACGTCGATGGAGTAGGTGAAGAACGCATTGATGTCGGACATGATATTGATCGACTGCTCCGCCTTGTAGCGGTTGTGCATGCAGATCACCGGCACGCCGGCTCCGGCGACGACACGCGCCATGTTGGGATCGCGCTGCAGGCCCCAGACGTCGTTGACGATGCTGGCGCCGAGCCCGAGCGCCCAGAGCGCGACCTCGGGCTTCATCGTGTCGATCGAAACCGGGGTGCCCATCGCGATCACGGCGGGCAGCACGGGCTGCAGCCGGGTCAATTCCTCCTCCAGCGTGACCGGCTTGGCGCCGCCATAGGGCCGGGTCGACTCGGCGCCGATGTCGATGACGTCGGCGCCTTCCTCGATCATCCTCTGCGCCTGGCTCAGCGCATCCTCCGGCTCGATGAATTGTCCGCCGTCGGAAAATGAGTCGGGCGTCACGTTGAGCACGCCCATGATCAGCGTGCGTTTCGCTTCCAGCAGACGCGTCAGCACGTTCGGCCGTTTGCCGAACACGCTGCCCGTGCCCAAAGACTGGTCGACGCCCTCTATCGCCATGCTCGGTCGCTTT
>CAKZHN010000121.1 GCA_936924235.1 uncultured Rhodoplanes sp.
GGACCATATCACCCTGTGGGGCCTGCGGCTGCCGATCTGCCAGGGCTTCGACCAGTACGCCAACGTGCGGCCGACCCGGGTGCTGCCGGGCATCACCTCGCCGCTACGCAACGTCAACGGCGGCGAGCTCGACTGGGTGATCGTGCGCGAGAACTCCGAGGGCGAATATGCCGGCGTCGGCGGCCGGGCCCATCAGGGCTCGCCTCTCGAAGTGGCGACCGACGTGGCGATGTTCACCCGCGCGGGCGTCGAGCGCATCATGCGGTTCGCGTTCCGTCTGGCGCAGTCGCGGCCGCGCAAGCTTCTCACCGTCGTCACCAAATCGAACGCGCAGCGCCACGCCATGGTGATGTGGGACGAGATCGCCAAGGAGATCTCGGGCGAGTTCAAGGACGTCACCTGGGACAAGATGCTGGTCGACGCCATGACGATGCGCATGGTGATGCGGCCGGAGAGCATCGACACCGTGGTGGCGACCAACCTGCATGCCGACATCCTGTCCGACCTCGCCGCGGCGCTGGCCGGCTCGCTCGGCATCGCGCCGACCGCCAACCTCAATCCCGAGCGCGCCTTCCCGTCGATGTTCGAGCCGATCCACGGCTCGGCCTTCGACATCATGGGCAAGGGCGTGGCCAACCCGGTCGGCACCTTCTGGTCCGCCGTGATGATGCTTGAGCATCTCGGCGAGAAACCCGCGGCCGGCCGCCTGATGAAGGCGATCGAGCGCGTCACCGCCGACAAGCGCTTCCACACGCCGGACCTCGGCGGCAAGGCCAAGACCGCGGACGTCACCGCCGCCGTGGTCGACGCCATTCACGGCGCCAACACCTGAGGCCAGCCGGCTCCCCTTGTCGTGGCGTCATAAAGCCTCGATATAGGGTGTGAGGACCAGGGGAGACCGGTTTTCCCGGTCATCGGGTGTGGCCATGGTTTCGCGCCGATCGTTCATTGCAGGCACGGCGGCAGGCGGATTGATCGCTTTGTGTGGTGGTATCGCGCGGGCCGAAGCCGTCATGACCGAGGACGGCTACTACACCGAGCCCTGGTTCCTCGAAAGCTTCCTCGAGCTTCCCGACGATCTCGCGGCCGCCGCCGGCAAAGGCAAGCGCTTCGCCATCATGTGGGAGCTGCGCGGCTGCCCGTATTGCAAGGAGACGCACCTCGTCAATTTCGCCAAGCCCGAGATCTCGAGCTACATCCAGCAGCACTTCGAGGTGCTGCAGCTCAACATCCTGGGCTCGCGCGAGGTGGTCGACTTCGACGGCGCCAAGCTCAGCGAGAAGCAGCTCGCCAAGAAATACGGCGTGCGCGCCACGCCGACCTTCCAGTTCTTTCCCGACAACACCGCTGGGCTGAAGGACAAGAGCCCGCGTGAGCGCGAGGTCGCGCGCTTTCAGGGCTATGTCCCGCCGCCGCTGTTTCTCGCCGCCTTCCGCTTCGTCGCGGATCGCACCTACGAGCGCGAGAGCCTCGGCGACTTCCTGATGAAATCCTACTGAGCTGTCGCTTCGCGTCGATCAGTAAAGCTCGCCGTCGCGAAACGCCGGGACGCCGCCAGGCCCCGGCGATTGTCTCTCCGCCGCATAGGCCGCGGCCTCCGCGTCCTGCCGGAACTTACCCTGAGCGGACACGACCGAGCGGAACACCAGGCCGCAGGCCGCGAACGCGACCGCAAAGGCGATCAGACAAACCGTGAGATTGCGCATGTCATTGTTCCTTCAGTTGCAAGGACCGCGCGACGATGAGCGCCGCTGCAGGTCATGGTGAGAAAGAGGTGCGGAGGCCGCCGGCCGATACAGGGGATGTGGCGGGGATGCGTACCGACCGGCGGACCCCCGATCTCGCTATGGAATGGCCGGCAACGTGCCGAACACCCATTGGCGATGATCCTCTTGAACCTGCGGCCACGTTGATTCCGGCTCGGCCACATCGGTGTGGATGGCCGCCGCGCGGATGCGCACAGGCGATGCAGGCTTGTTCTTCAGGCGAGCCGACACGACCGGCTTCTTGCCTTTGGCATAGGCGTCGCGCGCGGCAGTGACGGTGCTCCGTGCCGGCTGCATCACTGCAGCGCCGAGGCCGGGTCGCTCCGGCGACACGCTGATGAGCGCTGAGCCAAGCGTCGGATGAACCTTCAGGCCGTCGCACTGACCGAGCTCGCGGCAGGCTACGAGCCGGTGCAGCATGATGCGCTCGCCGCTCGCATGCTGGCGCTTCCACTCGCGCTCCAGCTTGGCGATGTCTTTCGAGTGGACGGTCTTGGAGCTGACCGCCTTGGCATGGAAAGCCTTGGCGTGGACCGCTTTGGCGTGGACGACCTTGGCGTGGATGGCCTTCGAGTGAACGGTCTCGACCGCGCGCGCGTCGGTGATGCCGGCAATGAGGATGGCACCCACCGCGAGCTTGGCAACGATCGAGGTCGTGGCAACCAGTCGAGTATCGACGGTATTGGAAATGGCGCTTTGAATCATGATCAGCCTTCTCAAAAAATTCAGACGCAACATCGTCTGAAGCCGCTCTCTGAAGATTCCGCAGTTGCGAAGTCGCGCGGACACTGGCCGACGAATGACAGCGACACATCCATCGTTTGGAGGAATGCAGATCAACTGAACGTGAGGTGGCTCGACAAGGTGTGCGAAATGTCGCAGCGCCGGTAGCGACATGCCGCGTCGGTGAAACGCACGCACGATTGAGACGCGCAGTGAGACGCAATGACGCAGCGGGCGCACGCGATGTGCGTGCGCCCGCTGAAACGATTCAGAGCAACGAATGATTCAGATCAACAATCGAGATCAGTGCGCCAGCGGCGTCGCGTAGGCGGCGACGAGCTTGACGAGATCGGCCTGGCGCGCCGCGCCGGTTTTCTCGAACAAACGGCTGAGATGCGTCTTCACCGTGGTGTCGGCGATGCCGAGCGCCGCTGCGACATCCGGCACACCGCCGATCTCGACGATCGCGAGCAGCACGCGCAGCTCGGCGGGCGTCAGATTGTACGTCGTGCGGATGACCTCCGGCGGCGACGGCGCTTCCAGCGCCGCCTTGCGCACGAACATCGCGGCCGCGGCCGAGCGCGCGGAGGCACGCCGCCGCGCCATCGAGGTGAGCGGCAGTACATGCGCGAGATAGCGTGCGCCATCGCGGGCCGCGAGCGGCAGCACGATGCTCTTGCCGCAGGGTTCGGTCTCGCAGCCCTCGGTGCATGCCACCGTCTCGCGCAGCGTCTGGTCGACATTGGCGTCGCCCGCCGCAAGCCTGCCGCCGACCGAGCGCAGCAGATCGCCGGAGCTCAGGATGTTGCGGCCGGCCGCATTGGCGTGAACGATGCCGCAGTTCGCATCGATCAGGATCACGCCGGCGTTCATGCCGTCGAAGATGTCGGCGAAGGTTGCGGTCTGCGCGTCCTTGGTTTCGATCGTGCGGTAGATCGACACCGCGCGCCGCATGTGCGGCACGATGAGCGACAGGCGCCGCCGCATCTCGCTGTCGACCAGACCGCTCGCTTCGTGGCGCGCGATGCTGAGATAGGCGCAGCAGACCGGAGAGCGCACCAGCGCGATCATTGCGGCATCGGCCCAGCCCTGCGGCTCGGCCCATTCCTGATAGAAGCGCCCGCGGCGGAAATCGTCGTAGGGCATCAGGTCCGTCACGGAGAG
Source organism: uncultured Rhodoplanes sp. (assembly GCA_936924235.1). Taxonomy (GTDB): domain Bacteria; phylum Pseudomonadota; class Alphaproteobacteria; order Rhizobiales; family Xanthobacteraceae; genus Z2-YC6860. The sequence goes on from CAKZHN010000121.1 coordinate 3,654, forward strand.
GATCTGCTCGACGTCGCAGCACGGCGCGTTCGCGATCGGACCGAGCTGGGAATAGGTATCGGCGTAAAGCTGGAGGTAATAGTCGTCGATGCCGGCGTGGAAATGGACGTTGATATTTCGTTTGCCGTTTTCCTTGACCAGCAGGCCACCGACCTGCCCGCCGGCAAACTCGGCAATGGCTGCAAGCACTTCCGGCCAAAGCGCCGGATCGAGCGCAGCGTCGTAGATGCTCGTGGTGAGCTCAGTCAGCTTCCTTTGATCGTGCATTTTGAGGGGGGTCCTGAAATAACGAGGGCGTAAGGTTAAACCGGTCATCGAGCGGCGATGATGATCCGGATCACAGAATTGAATGGAATTCGGCTGTTGAAATGCATGGTGGCTCAGGTAAAACACGCCGCTTGTGGCAGTGCAAAAAACTTGGGTAAGCGACTGCACTACACAAGCGGTTCACAGCGATCTTGGGCGGGAGCGCAGTCAACTTGGCCGACAGTGCAAAGACCGGCTCGACCGACGGGGCGAATTGCGCTGTGGCCAGGCCACAGGTGAGCGTCTGGTCCACCGATGCGATCCGCGATCGCGAGCGCTTTTCGTACTGGCGCGAGGCGCTCTGCCAAGCCGTTTTCAACCTGACAATCGAGGCACATCCGCAGGATTTCTCCGCGCGGATCTCGTCGCGCAACTCCGGTGCGCTGCGCTTCGCCAGACTGGAATCCAGCAGCTACCAAGTTGTCCGCACGGCGCGTGACATCGACACCGCGCCGTCTGATCACTATTCCGTGTACGTGCAGGTGCGCGGCCAGTCTGTGATCACCCAGGGCGGCGAGACGCTGGCGTTCATGCCGAGCGACATCGCGATCTCGGACGGCCGGTTCCCATTTCACGTCAATCTGCCGGGTGAAGGGCGGCGTGTTGTCGCAGTGATTCCCCGCGAGATGATCGACCGGCGTGCGCCGTGGCTGCGCGGCAAGGCGCTGCACAAGCTCGCCTCCGACCGCGCCTTCGTCGATCTCGCCAAGCGCCATATCCTGGAGCTCACCGCGCCGGACTCGACCTTGAGCGAAGGCGCGACGGGCCTGCTCACCGAGAATCTCTGCAATCTGCTGGCGCTCGCCAGCGCCCACGACGTCGAGACCAACCGGTTACCGCCGGAGATGCAGATGGAGGCGATCCTCGCCTTCTGCCGGCAGAACCTGCACGATTCCGAATTGTCTCCACAGCGCGTCGCCGACCGTTTCGGTATCTCGGTGCGGACGCTGCACCTGCGCTTTGCCCAGGTCGGCGAGACCTTCGGGCGCTGGCTGCTCGAGCGCCGGCTCCAGGCCTGCGCCGCGGCGCTGCGCGACGACAATCAGCGCGGCGTGAACATCTCCGACATCGCCTATCGCTGGGGCTTCAACGATCTCTCGCACTTCAACAAGGTGTTCCGCGCGCGCTTCGACCAGACGCCGCGCGAATGGCGAAACCGCCCTGACGCTTTTGGGTCCGAATTCAGCGGCCTCGGATAGGTCGTGCAGCGAGCACCCTCTCCTCATGGGAGAGGGTGCGCACCGCCGCCGTTGCTGCACACAGCGATGCAGCGATCTGTTATTCCGCGAGCATCTCGCCGGAGCCGCCGAACGGCGCCGGGAAATCCTTGAACTTCGGCAACCCGTCGCGCATCGGCAGCACGGTCTCGGCGTAGTTGACGTGCAGACCGGGCTTGAACGGCAGCGACGGGATGGTTGCGGCGTAGACGTCGATCAGGCCGAGCGGCGGATGGTTGGTCATCAGGTGCCCGCCACACTTTTTACAGAACTTCCGCTCGCTCATCGGGGTCTTGGCGTGGGTCGCGACATGCTCCGCGCCCGCCGTGACGCGCACCGCGTCGGGCTTCCATAGCGAAAACGCGTTCACCGGTCCGGCGGACCAGGAGCGGCACGAGCCGCAATGACAATAGCCCATGCCCTCCGGCGAGCCGGAGACTTCCAATTTCACAGCGCCGCAAAAGCAGCTTCCAAAGTAAGCCACGATATTCTCCTCGTGTTGGGGGGCACGCCGTCCGGCAAATGGCCGGGGGCGATGAGGTGCCGCACTACCAAATCGCTGCGTGCGTCACGTCCATCGATCGAACGATAGGCGATCACGTGCGCTTGAAAAACATCAGCGCGATCAAATGATTCGATGGAAAAAATCAGCGCCGATGATGCTCTGGGTCCCCGCTTTCGGCAATCGAACAGGAAAGGCTAGCCGACCTTCAGATACGCAAAGCCTTTGCTCTGCAGCTCCGCCACCGTCGCGACGCCCGACGGCACGAAACTCAGGAACGGATCCTGCTTGGTCTTTCCGAGATCGATATTGTTGCGCTTGTAAGTGATCTCGCAGAGATAGGCCTCGACGCCGAACTTGGTCAGTCCGACGAAGCGCTTGTAGATGTCCGGGTCGATCTTGTCGTTGGCCCAGGGTGTGCCGGAGAGATCGTCGAGGAAGAACTTGATGCCGGCGCCGTGCGCCACGATCACGAGCTTGACCCGCAGCGTGTCGAACTCGTAGGCGCTGAGATGATTGTTGATGTTGGTCAGGAGCTGCGAGAAGCGCTGCGGATCGCCGAAATCGCAATGGTAGAGACAGGCGATATCGGTGTCCTTCTTCAGCGCCGAGAAATCGAGCTTGCCGGGGGCCGCCGCAAGCCTGGTCGCCGTCAAGGTTGCGCCCGACACCGCGAGCGCGCCGATGAATCCGCGCCGGCTGGTCGTTGAGCCCGTGTTGGACATGCGGCTCTCTCCTTCACGCATTCACTTGTTGACCGGGCTGTCCGGGCTCATCACCAGTGCCACCAGGTCCTTGATCTGCTCGATGCTGAGCACGCCGTTGACGCCGAACCGCGGCATGTTCGAGCACGGGAAGGCGGCGTGGGCGTCGTAGATCTTGTCGTAGACCGCCTTGGCGTCGGCCTCGCTGAAGTTGCGGGTCTTGCCGTAGTTCAGCAGGCTCGGCCCGATGGTGCCGTAGCTCACCTCGGCCTTGCTGAGCTGATGGCAGGCATAGCAGTTGCCGCCGTTCGGCTGGCGCGCCGGATAGTCGGTGAAGCGCAGCCCATAGCCCGACTGCGCGATCTTCTCGCCCGACGCCCAGTCGCCCATCAGCTTGCCGTCGGCCGGATACTGGATGCGCGCCCGCTCGCGCTTCTGGATGTCCTCCGCCATGGTCTTCGGCGGCGCGTTGTGAGCGAGCGAGCACTGCTTCATCGTCTCGTCCTGGTCGAAGCGCGGCCGCCACTCGGCCGGCGCGGTCGGAAACGCCGCGACGATCGCGGCGTCGACCTTGGCCGGATCGACCTTCGGCTTCTCCTGCGCGGCCGCCGGAACGGCGAAGCAGCAGGCTGCGAGAGCAAACGCGATTGCTTTCATGGTCCCGCTCCCGCTCAGCGCTTCAGGCCCGGGGTGGCGATCTCGCCACCTTCGGCATTCTTGGTGAGAAACGCGATCAGCGCGACGCTGACGTTGGAGCCCATTTCGAGCTCCGGCATCCGCATCTGCCAGTAGCAGTCGTAGAGCCGGTGCTGCATGGTCATCACCTGCGTGGTCGACACGCGATAGGCCGGCCACTGGCCGACCACCTCCTTCGCCTCCTTGGGCTGCGCCAGGAACGGCAGGCCCTGCAGGCGGATGCGGCGGCCGGTGTCGTTGTGGCAGGTCGCACAGGCGAAATCGTTCGGACCCTGGCGGCGATAGAAGATCGCCTCGCCGAATTCGACCGCGGCCTGCTCCTGCGGCTTGTCGAGCTTGGCCGAGAACTTCATCCCGTTCGACTTGACCGCCACATAGGTCGCGATCGCGCCGAGGTCCTTCACCGGCTGGCCGCCCGCGGGATAAGGTTTCTTCACCAGGTCGGCATGGCTCACGCCCTGCAGCTTCTCCATGCACCACATCAGCCGCGTCTCGAGGTCCATCACCCGGTCCGCATCGGCGAAGTAACGTGGCAATTCGGCGAAGGTGCCGTCGACCACGCCCGGCCCCTTGCCGAGATCGCATTGCTCGAGCGTCGCCTTCTTGGGACCGGCCGCCGTCTTCCACAGCGCCTCGCCGCGGTCGGAATCGAGCAGGCCTGGATTGCTCCAGGGGTCCTCCTTGAGCATCTGGCGATACTTCTCGATGGCCTTCTCGGTGTCGTCCTGCGCACGCGACGGCAGGCTCACGAGCGTCAAAACGGCACAGCTGGCCGCCACGATGATGGCTGTTGTTCTCAATATCGCCTCCGGCCGTTCTCGACTTTAACGCTTCAAGTGCCGTGACATTGTTGGCGGCGCGGCTCAAGTCAAGCGCGCCAGCGCCGCAACCGCTTTGTGCCAGGATACCGCTGCTTCATGGCATGAAAAACGCGCCTTCTGCTGCGCCGCGGAACAGTCTTGCGCGGCCCCGCCCGCGTTTGCCGTGACGGCCGGTGCGTCATACATGCGGGCCCAAGCCGCTCCCATTCCGGCGCACGATACGCTATGAACAGCCCGCAATTCGGGACCGAAGGAACATCATGACGCTCACTTTCAATCGCCGCGAGGCTCTGGCGCTCGCCGCCGGGGCCGCAGGCGCCGTCGCGCTTGGCGCGCGGCCGGCCGCGGCCAAGAACGACGCCGACGAGGCGATCAAGAAATTCACCGGCGGCAAGACGCCCGTCGAAGGCAAGGTCAAGCTCGACCTCCCCGAGATCGCCGAGAACGGCAACACCGTGCCGATGACCGTGACGATCGAGAGTCCGATGACCGAGGCCTCGCACGTCACCGACGTGCTGGTGGTCGCCAACGAGAACCCGCGCTCCGGCGTCGTGACGTTCCACTTCTCGCCGGCGAGCGGCGTGGCCGAGGCCAACACCCGCATCCGCCTTGCGGCGACGCAGGACGTGACCGCGGTCGCCAAGATGAACGACGGCTCGTTTTACTTCGCGACCAAGCAGGTCAAGGTCACGATCGGCGGCTGCGGCGGCTGACCCCGCGCGATTTCTGGAGAACAACAATGGCCACCGTCAAACCCCGCATCAAGCTCGACAAGAAGGAAGCCAAGAAGGGCGAACTCGTCGAGGTGAAGGCGCTGGTGCAGCACGTGATGGAAACCGGCAACCGCCGCGACGCGGACGGCAAGCTCGTGCCGCGCAAGATCCTCAACAAGTTCGTCTGCACGGTCGCCGGCAAGCAGGTGTTCGCCGCCGATTTCGAGACCGCGATCTCGGCGAACCCGTACATCCAGTTCAAGTTCAAGGCCGTGGAGTCGGGGCCGGTGGTGCTGACCTGGACCGATGACGATGGCTCGACGATCACGGGCGAAGAGTCGATTACGGTGAGCTGAGCACCCGGTGGTGCAACACGCGCTGTCACCCTCCCCTGGAGGGGGAGGGTCGACTGCCGAAGCGAAGCGGAGGCAGTCGGGGTGGGGTGATCCCTCATCACGACGAAAGATCACCCCACCCCGCGAGCTTCGCTCGCGACCCTCCCCCTCCAGGGGAGGGTGGGCACTGCCGATGCGGCAACAGACGTGGTCAACTCTTTTCTGCGTTAGGACTCACGCGTGATCTCCAGGCGCGAATTTCTCCAGGTCGCAGCAGCCACCGCCGCGCTGACGCCCGCCGGCTGGAGCCGCGCCTTCGCGCAGCAACGCCTGACGCAGGCCGATCTCCTGCGCTTCGAGCCGCTCGGCAACGTCACGCTGGTTCATCTCGCCGACCTCCACGCCCAGCTCAAGCCCGTGCTGTTTCGCGAACCATCGCTCAACGTCGGCGTCGGCGACGCACGCGGCAAAGTCCCGCATCTCACCGGCCGCGACTTTCTGGAGCTCTATAAAATTCCGCCCGACAGCGCGCAGGCCTACGCGCTGACCTCGGACGATTTCGCGGCGCTCGCCAGGAGCTACGGCCGGCTCGGCGGCCTCGACCGCATCGCCACCGTCGTCCAATCGATCCGCGCCGAGCGTCCGGACCGCACGCTGTTCCTCGACGGCGGCGACACCTGGCAGAACAGCTTCACGTCGATGCAGACCAAGGGCCAGGACATGGTCGACTGCATGGCGCTCTTGAAGCCTGACGCCATGACCGGCCATTGGGAGTTCACGCTCGGCACCGAGCGCGTCAAGGAGATCGCATCGAAGCTCGGCTTTCCGTTTCTCGCGCAGAACATCCGCGACACCGAATGGAACGAGCCCGCGTTCGAGGCCATGACCATGATCGAGCGCGGCGGCGTCAAGATCGCGGTGATCGGCCAGGCCTTCCCGTACACGCCGATCGCCAACCCGCGCTGGATGATGCCCTCGTGGTCGTTCGGCATCCGCGAGGAGGATCTGCAGGGCAACGTCAACAAGGCGCGGCAGCAGGGCGCAGGCCTCGTGGTGCTGCTCTCGCACAACGGCTTCGACGTCGACCGCAAGCTCGCCTCTCGCGTGCGCGGCATCGACGTGATCCTGACCGCGCACACCCACGACGCGCTGCCCGACGCCGTCAAGGTCGGCAGGACGTTGCTCATTGCGTCGGGGAGCCACGGCAAGTTCGTGTCGCGGCTCGATCTGGATGTTCGCGGCGGCGAGGTGAAGGACTATCGCTTCAAGCTGATCCCGGTGTTCTCCGACACGATCGCGCCCGACGCCGACATGGCGGCGAAGATCGCCGCCATCCGCGCGCCGCACGAGAAGATGCTGGGCGAGACCATCGGCCGCACCGAGACGCTGCTCTATCGCCGCGGCAACTTCAACGGCACGCTCGACGACGTGATCTGCGATGCGCTGCTCAGCGAGCGCGACACCGAGATCGCGCTGTCGCCCGGCTTCCGCTGGGGCACGTCGCTCCTGCCGGGGGAAGCCATCACCCGCGAGGACATCTACAACGCCACCGCGCTGACCTATCCGGCCGCCTACCGCATCACCATGACCGGCGCGCGGCTGAAGGAGGTGCTGGAGGACGTCGCCGACAACCTGTTCAACCCCGATCCCTACTATCAGCAGGGCGGCGACATGGTGCGCACCGGCGGCCTCGCCTACACCATCGATATCGCGCAGTCCGCCGGGCGACGCATCAGCGACCTCACGTTGCTGCGCACCGGCCAGCCGCTCGATCCGGCGAAGGACTACACCGTCAGCGGCTGGGCCAGCGTCAACGAAGGCACCGAAGGCCCGCCGGTCTGGGACGTGGTGATGCGGCACATCGAGCGGCAGCGCACCGTCGCGCCGCGCGAGTCGGGCCACGTTCGCGTGCTCGGCAACTAGCAAAATCTGCGGCCCGCGATCCGCACCGGCTCGTGCCGGTTCTGGCAAGGCCCAAGCCTGGCAAGCCCCAAGCCCGCGTCCTTTGGAACCGAATCTTAACGGTCGCGGATGCTTCATGCTGCTGCTGTCGGCCGAACCGGGCGCGGTCCGCGAGATCCGGGACGTTGCGGCGGCACGAAAGCGGCCAAGGCAACGACCGGAAGCGCAAGCCATGAGCATTTGGGCAGTCGGCATCGTGTTCGAGTTGGCGGCACTCTGGTTTGTTGAAATGGCAGCTCGCGCACCTGACCTACCCTGGCATGACTGAGCATTGCGGACGCCCCTCGCGACGGTCGCGTTCGCTGTGTCCCCAGTGAATTCACACCCAAAACCACAACAATCTTTTCTTCTCTTTCAGACCC
>CAKZHN010000122.1 GCA_936924235.1 uncultured Rhodoplanes sp.
AGCGCAGCACGAAGCGAAGCGGAGTGATGCGCTGTAGACCCGGGACCCAGCTTGCTTGAGGAAGTGAACCGGAGTCCCGGGTCTGCGTCGCACCGCTTCGCGTTGCGCCGCGCCCGGGACACGAGACTGCCGTCGCGGGGAGAACACACCATGTCCAACGACCGCCTTTGCAATCCGATTTCCACCACCGAGCTCGAGCGCCGCTGGAAGGCCGTGCGCGAGCGGATGCCCGAGCAGAAGCTCGACGCGCTGATCATCCAGGGCGCCAACAACCTTGCCGGCACCGGCGGCTACTTCCGCTGGTTCACCGGCGTGTCGATGGGCACTTCGTACCCCGCAACCGTGATCTTCCCGAAGGACGGCCCGATGACCCTGGTCAGCCACGGCCCGATGGGCATGGAGCGCGATTTCGCCGGCAAGGACCCGGTCTGGCGCGGCGTCGGCAAGTGGCTGCCGACCGCGAGCTTCCCGGCGATCGATTATTGCATCCCCTACGACGCCGAGCGCGTCGCCTCCGAGATCAAGCGCGCCGGCTACCGCAACGTCGGCATCGTCGCCTGGAACAACATGCTGTTCGGCTTCGGCGATGCGCTGAGGAAGCTGCTCGACGGCGTCACGCTTTCCGACGCCACGCGGCTGGTCGACCCCATTAAAGCGATAAAGAGCGCCGAGGAGATCGACCTCATCCGCATGGCCGGCCAGATGCAGGACCAGATCCTCGCCAAGGCGCAGCTCCAGATCAAAGCCGGCAAGAAGGACTTCGAGCTGCTCGGCTACGGCGCCTACGTCGGCAACATGCTCGGCAGCGAGACCGGCTACATGCTCGGCTCCTCGTCGCCGCCCGGCGAGCCGACCCAGATCCGCGGCCGGCGCGAGCAGGGCCGCGAGATGCGTGACGGCGACGTGATCTACTACCAGTGCGAGAACACGGGGCCCGGCGGCATGATGACCCATGTCGGCCGCTACTATGTGCTCGGCAAGGCGCCGCAGGAGCTGGTCGACGCCTTCGGCATCATCTGCGAGGCGCAAGACCACACGGTGCGGATGCTGGAACCCGGCGCCTCGCCCAAGGAGATCTTCGCCGCGCACAATGCCTTCATGGAGAAGCACGGTATGCATAAAGAGCCGCGGCTCCATTGCCACGGGCAGGGCTACGATGTGGTCGAGCGGCCGATGATCCGGCATGATGAGGACATGCCGCTCGCGGCCTCCATGAACATCGGCCTGCACCCGACCTTCGGCAATGCGCGGCTGTTCGTGACCGTGTGCGACAACTTCCTGATCGGGCCGGAAGGGAAGATCGAGCACCTGCACCAGACGCCGAGAAAGATTTTCGAGCTGTAATGGAGCGGATATGGTGCAGCTCGTGTCCCGGGCGCAACGCAGCACGAAGTGATGCGTTGCAGACCCGGGACCGTTACGGAGACCGACTTTGGAACGGTCCCGGATCAGCGGTCGCATCATTTCGCGCTGACGCGCTCATGCTGCGCCGCGTCCGGGACACGTGTTGAGAGAGCGCGGAAATGGCACCGAGTGATTTAGAGTTCGATGTTGTTGTGATCGGCGGCGGCATCGCCGGCATGGTCGCCGCCAACCGCGCCGCGCAGCTCGGCAGGCGCGTCGCCATTCTCGAGAAGAGCACCGAAGAGAAATACATCTGCAACTCGCGGATCACCTACGGCACCTTCCACATCAACTTCACGAGTCCACTCGCCGCCGAAGACGAGCTCATCCGCAAGATCGAGGCCTGCACCGAGGGCTATGCGCGCAAGGACCTCGCCCGCGCGGTCGCGAAGGATGGCCGCCGGCTGATGCAGTGGCTCGCCAGCGAAGGCATCGACCTGTCTGATCTGGGCCAGTACCACACCCACGTGCTGTCGCCGGTGGCGCGCACCGGCTCCGGGCTGAAATGGGAGAATTATGCGGGCGACATCGCGTTGCAGCGCTTCGAGGCGAGCCTGAAGAAGCGCGGCGGGCAACTCCTGCGCGGCACCCGCGCCACGGCGCTGAAGCCCGGCAAGGACGGCGTTGAGGTCGAAGCCCAGCAGGGCGGTAACACCAAGACCTTCAAGGCCAAAGCGGTCGTGATCGCCGACGGCGGCTTCACGGCCAACACTGAGCTTGTGCGCGAGCACGTCTCGCGCACGCCGGAGAAACTCCTGCAGCGCCACGGCAAGGCAGCGACCGGCGACGGGCTGCGCATGGCGCAAGCGGTCGGCGCGGCGCGCAGCACCGAGATGGGCAACTTCTACGGCCATCTGCACAGCCGCGACGCCATGATGGCGGGCAACCGCATGTGGCCGCGCCCGCAGGCTGACGACGTGGCGGCGGCCTCGATCGTGATCGACGCCGGCGGCCGCCGCGTCGCCGACGAGGGCTTCGGCGGCATCTATCTCTCGAACGCCATTGCCCGCCTGCCCGATCCGCTCGGCACCACCATCATCTTCGATCAGGCGGTCTGGGACGGCCCCGGCCGCAACCACGTACAGCCGCCGAACCCGCTGGTGCCGGAAGCCGGCGGCACGCTGCACAAGGCCAACACGCTGGCGGAGCTTGCCGGTCTGACCGGGCTTCCCGCACAAAAGCTCGAAGCCGTGGTCGCGGCATACAACAAAGCCGTTGAAACCGGCACACTCGAAAAGCTCGATCCGCCGCGCCGTCCCGGCGGAGCGAAAGCCTGGCCGATCAAGACCGCGCCGTTCTATGCCATGCCGATCTGCACGGCGATCACCAACACCATGGGCGGCATCGTGGTCGACGGCCAGGCACGCGTGCTGGACACAAAAGGCGCGCCGATCCCGGGCCTGTTCGCCGCGGGCTCCACGGTCGGCGGGCTCGATGGCGGCCCGCATTCCGGCTACGTCGGCGGGCTGATCAAGGCCGTGATCGGGCTGATCGCTGCAGAAACAATCTGCAACACTGAGGCTTTGACGCCCGCATCGTGAGCCGGTGTCTTAAACGCCGAGCCTTGCGCCTGATCGCGGCGCGGCGGTAAATTCCGTCGCGAGGAAACGCATCATGGCAAGACCAAAAGGCCAGCTCCGGCTCGGCGCCTTCTTCAATCCGACCGGCCACCACGTCGCCTCATGGCGGCATCCCGGCGCGCAGGCCGACGCCGGCATCAACTTCAAGCACTATGTCGAGATCGCGCAGACCGCCGAGCGCGCCAAGTTCGACATGGTGTTCCTCGCCGACAATATCTGTGTCCGCGAGGCCAACATGGAGGCGCTGTCGCGCTCCGCTCAGTACATCGCCAACTTCGAGCCGATCACGCTGATCTCGGCGCTCGCCGGCGTCACCGAGCGCATCGGGCTTACCTGCACAGCCTCGACCAGTTACAACGAGCCGTACCACGTGGCTCGCAAGTTCGCCTCGCTCGACCACATCACCGGCGGCCGCGCCGGCTGGAACCTGGTGACCTCCGGCATGGCGGCTGAAGCCAAGAACTTCAACCGCGACGCCCATTTCGGCCATGCCGAGCGTTACGAGCGCGCCAACGAGTTCGCCGAGATCGTCACCGCGCTGTGGGACTCCTGGGACGACGACGCCTTCATGCGCGACAAGGCGAGCGGCGATTTCTTCGATCCCGAGAAGCTGCATATGCTCAATCACAAGGGCAAGCACTTCCAGGTGCGCGGGCCGCTCAACATCCCGCGCCCGCCGCAGGGCCATCCGGTGATCGTGCAGGCCGGCACCTCCGACGACGGCATGGACGTCGCGGCGCGATTTGCCGAAGTGATCTTCGGCGCACCGCTCACGAAGGAAGCGTCGCAGACCTACTTCAAGGAGGTGAAGACCCGGGCGCAGGACAAGTTCGGCCGCAACCCCGATCATCTCAAGGTCATGCCGGGACTCAGCATCTATGTGGGCCGCACCGAGCAGGAAGCGAACGAGAAGTTCGACTACCAGAACTCGCTGATGCATCCGGTCGTGGCGCGGGAGATCCTGTCGACCGTGCTCGGCAATGTCGACCTCACGCCCTACGACTTCGACGGGCCGCTGCCCGAGAACCTGCCGATGTCGAACGCGAGCCAGAGCACCTTCAAATACGTCACGGAGCTCGCCAAGAAGGACAAGCTCTCGATGCGCCAGATCGCCCAGGTGGTGGCCGGCGCGCGCGCCAAGATGGTGATCAAGGGCACACCTCAGCAGGTCGCCGACCACATGGAGCAGTGGTTCATCGACGAGGCCGCCGACGGCTTCAACATCATGCCGCCCTATCTGCCGGGCTCGCTCAACGACTTCGTCGAGCTGGTGATCCCGGAGCTGCAGCGCCGCGGCATCTTCCGCACCGAGTACACCGGCCGCACCTTGCGCGATCATCTCGGCCTGCCGCGCCCGCCGAGCCGCTACACCGCCAGCGCCAAAGAAGCCGCCGAATAGCGGGGCGCGATGAGCGAGACACCGCTGCTCGTGCCCGCCCTCGGCGCCGTCTATGCGGCGCTCGCGCCCTGGGTCGAGGCGCTGCTGCGACTTGCGGTCGGCGCCGCGATGGTGCCGCACGGCATGCGGATGTGTCTCGGCTACTTTCCCGGCACCGGCGGACCAATCAACACCGTGAAAGGCGTCATCGGGCTCTACGACAGGAAGGGCTTCAGGCCCGGCTGGTTCTGGGCCTATGGCACCGTGCTGACGCAGTTCGTCGCCGCGCCCTGCGTGGCGCTCGGGCTGTTCACGCGGCCGATGGCGCTGCCGCTGTTCGCGCTGCTGGCGCTGTCGGCCTACGACCACGCGAAATACGACGGCTGGTTCTGGAACAAGCTCGGCATCGAGTATCCCGGCATGTGGGCGCTCGGCGTGCTGTATTTCCTGATCAACGGCGGCGGGCCGATCTCGATCGACCACCTGCTGGGTTTCGAATTCTGAGGGGCGCCGTTCTTCTTCCTAAGGAGTACCCATGCCTGACAATCTCGCCGAGGCCCGCCACAATCTCGCGGTCGCCAACCGCATCGTCTCCTACGAGGGCATCATCGACGCCTTCGGCCACGTCAGCATGCGGCATCCGACAAAGCCGGACCGCTATCTGGTCTCGCGCTCGCGGTCGCCCGAGGTGGTCGAGGCCGCGGACATCTACGAATACACCCTCGACAGCGAGCCGGTGACGCCGCTGCCGCAGGGCATCCGCGGCTACGGCGAGCTCGTGATCCACGGCGAGATCTACAAGGCGCGGCCCGACGTCAACGCGGTCGCGCATCATCACAGCATGGCGGTGCTGCCGTTCTGCAATTCCGGCGAGGAGCTGGTGCCGCTCTATCACATGGGCGCGCAGATCGGCGAGAAGGTGCCGTTCTGGGATAGCCGCGACGAGTTCGGCGACACAAATCTCCTCGTGCTCAAGCCCGAGGAAGGCCGCTCGCTCGCCAAGGCGCTCGGGCCGAACTGGCTGGTGCTGATGCGCCGGCACGGCGCCACCGTCGCCGGCCGCAATCTCATCGAGCTGGTGTTCCGCACCATCTACAGCACCCGCAATGCCGAGCTGCAGCTGATGTGCAAGGCGCAGGGCCACGCGCTGAGCCCGCTCACCCCCGGCGAAGCCCGCATGGCGATGGAGCGCAACCTCGAGCCGCGGCCGCAGGCGCGCGCCTGGGAATACTGGTCGAAGCGGCTGCGCAAGGCCGGCGAATATCCGGAGGGCGCGCCCAAATCGTCCGCCAAGCCGCGTTCGAAGCCAGCCGCCACGCGCGGGGGCAAGAAAGTCGCGGCCCGCAAGAAACGCTGAGGCCCGCTTCACTGCGTCCGCGCAATTCGATCAAAATTGAGCGGGCTTTTGAGGGAAATTAAAGCCAGCGGCTTAGTGCGTTATTGCTGGGTGTCCGGGTAGTGATCTCCGGTTGTCGAATTCTCCGGGGTCACACTCCATGCTCAGCGACCGTCGCCGCAGTCGACGTTACACGATCAACCGCATCGCCAAATTCCAGACCGACGCCTATTCGCTGCCGCGCGACTGCATGATCAGCGACATCTCGGATCACGGCGCGCGGCTGTTTGCCGAAGGCATCGAGATTCCGGATCAATTCCATCTGCTGATCGACAACGACCAGCGTGGGCTGCGTCGGCAATGCCAAGTGGTCTGGCGGCTCGGCTACGAGCTCGGCGTCAAGTTCATCGATCGCGTGCCGAACGGCTGGCGTATCTAGGGCATGATCCCGAAAAGTGTGAAGCGGTTTTCGGAATTGAACATGCCCAGAGTATAGAGCGACGCGTTACCGCTCCGGGATCACCGCCATCACCTCGACCTCGATCAGGAAGTCGGGATGCGACAGCCGCCGCACTTCCACGGTGGTGCTGGTCGAGCGATGGTCACCGCCGTGCTTCATGCGGGCATCAATGTTGGCGAAGTAGGCATCGATGTCGGTGGTGAAGGTCTGGCGCTTGACCACGTCCTCCATGGTCGCGCCGGCCGCGGCCAGCGCCGTCTTGATGTTCTCGAACACCTGGGCGATCTGCGCCGCCATGTCGCCCTTGCCGACGATCTCGCCCTTGGCGTTGCGGGACAGGATGCCGGACACGAACACCAGCCGGCCCGGCACCACGGTGACGACCGGCGTGTAGAGCAGGTGGCCGTTGACCACCCGCTTGGGCATGCCCTCCGGAAAGATGTTCTGCCGCTCGACCATGGTGCCTCCCCTGCTTGTCGCCGCCTTGGCGTTGCCCTATTCGTGAATCGCTTTCTTGCAAAAATTCGTGCCCGGCTTGAACCTCTAACCACCGCGTAACCACATAGACATAACGTCCGGAAATCCGCGACCGGAACGATTCGCACGGTTATCGCGTTATTTACGGCAATCCCAGGGGAGTTGTTTTGATGCGCAAATTCCTGCTCGCCACCACCGCCGCGGCAGTGGTGCTTACGCTGACCGGCAGGGTTTTTGCCGAAAATGAACCGCCGACCGCCACAGTTGCCCCGCCGAGGGCCGCGACCACGGAAGGCCTGGTGTTCTCCAAGGACGCCAGCGAAGCCAAGCCGATCGACAGCACCCAGCCGCTCGAGACCAAGCCCTCGGCCGACCCCAAGCCGCTGGACACGACGCCCGCCGCGCAGGCCAACGCGCCGGCCGCCGCCGAATTGGGGCCAGTGGCCCAGCAGCTCCGCGACATCGTCGAAGGCAAGCTCAGCCAGTACGTGCCCCGCGAGCAGGACCGCGTCGGCGTCATCGCGTTCTACAAGGCCAGAAATTTCGCGCCGCTCTGGACCGCCGACGGCAAGGAGACGCCGCGCGCCCGGCAGGCTGCCGATTTCCTGGGCAAGGTCGCGGCCGACGGCCTCAATCCCGAGGACTATCCGGTGCCACAATTCGGCAACACCGACCCGGCGAAGGCCGCCGCCAACGAGCTGGCGCTGACCCATTCGATCCTGAACTACGCCCGCCATGCCTCGCTCGGCCGCGTGGCCTTCTCCCGCGTGAGCGGCGCGGTCTATTACGACCAGAAGGCGCAGACCCCCGATGCGGCAGCAGTGCTGACCAAGCTCGCCGAGACCGACAACGCCGCCAAGGTTCTCGACTCGTTCGAGCCGCAGCACGCCTACTACAAGGCCCTGAAGGCGCAGCTTGCGGCGGCGCGCGGCAATCAATTTTCCGAGATCGACAACAACCGCGGTCCGGTGAAGGCCTCCGCCGAGCCGGCCAAGCACAAGGGCAAGAAGGCCGAGGAAGCCGCCGCGGAGAAACCGTCGAACGCCACGGCCGACACCATCATCGCCAACATGGAGCGCTTTCGCTGGATGCCGCACGATCTCGGCGGCACCTACGTGATGGTCAACATCCCGGACTACACCCTGCGCCTCATGCAGGACGACAAGCTGGTCTGGCAGACCAAGATCGTGTCCGGCAAGCCGGGCCCGCACGCCACGCCGCTGCTCACCGAAACGATGAAGTTCATCACGGTGAACCCGACCTGGAACGTGCCGCCGTCGATCATCCGCAACGAATACCTGCCGGCGCTGGCGCAGGATCCGAATGCGCTGAACCGCATCGGCCTCAAGGTCAGCCACAATGCGGACGGCTCGATCCGCATCTATCAGCCGCCGGGCGAGAAGAACGCGCTCGGCCGCATCCGCTTCAACTTCCCGAACCGCTTCCTGGTGTATCAGCACGACACCCCGGACAAGCACCTGTTCGACAAGGCGGAGCGCGCCTACAGCCACGGCTGCATGCGGGTGCAGAATCCGGACATGTATGCCGAGAAGCTCCTGGGCGTGTCGCAGCCTGAAGAGGGCTACACCCAGGCGCGCATCAAGGCGATGTACGGCACGACCGAGCGCAACATCAATTTCAAGCACCCGATCCCGGTCTACATCACCTATCAGACCGTGTTCACCGACGATGCCGGCCACAAGCAGGTGCGCGCCGACGTCTACGGCCTCGACCGGGACACCAGGAACATCCTGCACGGCGAGCGCGGCAAGGCCGACGTTCCGGTGGCGCGGAACTACAACTCCAGCACCAAGCCGGTGGCCTCGACCGGCAGCACGCGCCGCTACTCGGCGTTCTCGTCGAACGACGACAGCTGGGGCGGCAGTTCGCCGTCGTGGCAGCGCAACAGCGGGTTCGGCTTCTTCGGCGGCCGTGGCACTTGGTAGTCGCGACAGCCGCGCGCCAATAGATCGGCCGCCGTCCTCATCCGAGGCCGGCGGCCGAAGCTTTTTCAGGCCTACCTCCGGCTGACGCGGCCGACCAACGCGTTGGCGCCGATCGCGATCACGAACAGCACCGCCAGCACGGCGTACATCCGCGGCATGTCGAAGGTGTTGTAGGCGTCGATGATCATGAAGCCGACGCCACGGTTGGAGAGCTTGGTCTCGGCAAGAAGCACGCCGATCAGCGCGACGCCCATGCCGAGGCGGATGCCGTTGACGATCGGCTCGCGCATCGCCGGTAGATAGATCTTGCTCACCATCTGCCAGGTGTTGAGGCGGAAGCTCCGCCCGACCCGGATCAGCACGCGGTCGATCTGGCGCATGCCGGCCGCGACGCTGAGCGCGATCGGGAAGAACGCCGAGATGGTGCCCATGGCGACCTTGGATTCCGGGCCGACGCCGAACCACATGATCATCACCGGGAAGAACACGATCTTGGGCGTCGGGCCGAGATAGTAGAGGTAGCGCTCGAAGGCGCCGCTCAGGAACGGATTGGCGCCGAGCGCGAGCCCCGCGGCGAGGCCGGCGAGCCCGCCGATCGCGAGCGCGATCACCACCTCGGCAAGCGTCACGTAGAGATGCCAGTAGAACGCCGGCGTCGAAAGCTCGAACCCGCCGAGCGACCATTTCAAATCCGGATAGAACAGCAATTGCCCGAGCGACTTGCCGATCACCAGCAGCGACGGCATGACCTTGCCGAGGATCGTGCCGAGCGACGCGAGCGACGGATCGATCTGGCCGAGAATGCCCGCGACGTAGGCCGCGATCTCCCACAGCACGACGGCTACGACGATGATAGCGATGCGCAGCGCCGTGACCGGGCCGAGCAAGGGCGCCGCGCGCGGCGCTGTCAGGTTCCCGGTCTGAGCCATCGCTCGATCCGTTCGGTTGCGATGAAGAACAGCACGCTGATCAGGATGACATAGCAGATCGCCGCGTAGGTGCCCGGCAGGTCGTAACGCTCGGCGAGCTCGTTGACGAGCTGGCCGAGCCCGCCAAAGTTGATCAGGAACTCGACGCCGACGATGTTGATCAGCGCAAAGATCATGCCGAGGCGCACGCCGACGAAAATCGTCGGCAGCGCCGACGGAAACAGGATCTTCCAGTAGAGCTGCGACGGCGTGAGCTTGAAGCTCCGCCCCACGTTAATGAGCACCGCGCGCGTGCCGGTCAGCCCTTCCAGCGTCTTCAGGATCACCGGCGGCAGCGCCGACACGAAGGCGATCATGATGATGGTCCAGGCGCTGCGCCCGAACATCACCAGGAACAGCGGGTACATCAGAACGAGCGGAGCGGACGCAAAGGCCGCGATCCAGGTCTCGGTGGCGAGCCGCACGATCTTCACCCGGTGCAGCAGCACGCCGAGCGCGATGCCGGCGACGCTCAGCATCACGGTCGCGGCCATCGCCTCGCCGAACGTGAGCGCAAAGCGCTGGATCACGTGCTCGTCGCTGAACACGCGGCTGAAGCTCAGCACGATGTCCGAAGGCTTCGGCACGATGAAGGCGTTGATGGCGCCGCGGTCGATCAGCACCTCGACCGCCGCAAGGCAGACCAACAGGCAACCAACGCCGAAGGCGAACGGCACGAGCTGATAGGCGGCGCGGGCCTTCACGCTTTGCCTCCTGAATCGCCTCCTGAGGCGCGCGCGCGGCGCGCCTCGTCCTCCTGCAGGCCTTTGCTCGCCTCCTCGCGCAGGTCGCTCCAGATCTGCGCGACGTAATGGCCGAAGGCGTCGCTGCCGACGATCTCGGAGCTGCGCGGCCGCGGCAGCTTGATCTCGACGATTCGCTTGGTGCGGCCCGGACGATACGTCATCACCAGGATGCGGTCGGAAAGCTGCACGGCTTCGGTGATGTTGTGCGTGATCAGCAGCGTGGTCTGCTTCAGCTCCTGCTGGATCTGCAGCACCTTGTCGCCGAGCAGGAGCCGCGTCTGCTCGTCGAGCGCCGCGAACGGCTCGTCCATCAGGAGAATCTTCGGCTCGGAGGCGAGCGTGCGCGCCATCGAGACGCGCTGGCGCATGCCGCCCGAGAGCTCCGACGGATAGCGCCGCTCGAAACTGCCGAGCCCGACCATCTCGACGAAATGCCGCGCCTTGTCGTAACGCTCGGTCTTGCCGACACCCGCGACTTCGAGGGGGAACGCCACGTTGTCGAGCACATTGCGCCAGGGGAAGGTCGACTCCTCCTGGAAGATCATGCCGATCGAGGCGTGCGGGCCGCGCACGGTCTCGCGGCCGACGCGGACCGCGCCGTCGTAGCCGTCGGTGAGCCCGCCGATGATGTTGAACAGCGTGGACTTGCCGCAACCCGACGGCCCGATCACCGAGAGGAATTCGCCCGGCTGGACCGCGAACGACACGTTGTCGACGGCGGTGAGAACGCCGTCGGGCGTTTCGAAACGCTTGACGACGTTCTCGACCGTGAGGAGGGGATCGGCGGCAGCCGCCATGGTCACCGCCGATTCTCGTTAGGAGCCGCGATCGGCCTTGCCGCGCGCCATGGCGG
>CAKZHN010000123.1 GCA_936924235.1 uncultured Rhodoplanes sp.
TTCCGATCTAAGCTCGAGGCGCTCATTCCGGTCGAGCGCGAAGGCTTGTCGGCAGGCCTCGCGCTGGTGCGGGTGCCCTCGGCGCGCGGCGTCACGTCGCTCTATCAGCTGCCGCTGACGCTGCAATGGACGCGGCCGGACCGGCTCGATCCCGCCCTGGCGCCCAATGTTCTTGCCGCCGTCCGCCGCGGCCCGCGCGAAGGTTCGCTGGTCGACGCAGCCGCCGACAAGGAAGCCATCACGCTGATGTTGAATGCCGTGCATGACAACCAGGCGATCGAGGAAGGAAAATACCGGCTGGAATTCATTCCGACCAGCGCGTTCAAGGACGCGCCGTCGCCCGCAGTCGAGAGGGTCACAGCGCTCAACCGCGAGCAATCGAATACGACGGTGATCGTGGGACGCGATTACGTTGTGAAAGTGTTGCGCAAGGTCAACGAGGGCATCCATCCCGAGATCGAGATGGGCCGCTTCCTGATCGAGCACACCAGCTTCCGCAACGTTCCCGACCTGCTCGGCTCGGCCGAGTTGGTCGAAGGCGAGGCACGCAGCGCACTCGCGGTGGTGCATCGCTTTGTCGAGAACCAGGGCGACGCCTGGACCGTGACCGGTGCGTTCATCGACCGCTTCATCGACGACCAGCGCGTGCTCACCGCCGCCGCCAATGCCGAGGAAGACCACGAGCTCACCTCATATCTGCAGCGCATCCGCCAGATCGGTCGCCGCACCGGAGAATTCCAGACTGCGCTCGCGAGCCGCGCCGACATTCCGGATTTCGCGCCCGAGCCGATGCAGCCCGAGGACGTCACGGCCTGGACCGACCGGCTCATCGAGCGCACCGGGCATGTTCTCGATCTCCTGAGCTCGAAACGGTCGGGCCTCGACGACACGGTCTCGGACGGGGTCGAGAAGCTGCTTCAGGCGCGCTCCGCGATCGAAACCCACATCCGCACGCTGCTGCCGCGCAACGCCGACGTCCTGAAGGCGCGCCATCACGGCGACTTCCATCTCGGCCAGGTGCTCATCGTCAAGGACGACGCCTTCATCCTCGATCTCGAGGGCGAACCGGGCCGCTCGCTCGCGGAGCGGCGGCAGAAGGTGCCGGCGGCCCGCGACGTCGCCGGCATGCTCCGCTCCATCGACTATTCGACCACCGCGGCACTCTCCAACGCCATCAACGTCACGGCCGAAGAGCGTGCGATCCTGAAGCCGAAGCTCGCGATCTGGCGGCAGAAGGCCATGGAAGAATTCTGGAACGCCTGCCGGCAGACCGCCGACGCCGCGCTGTGGCCCACGGATGCCACGGAAGCGCAGAACCTGATGGTGTTCTTCCTGCTCGAGAAGGCGCTCTACGAAATGGAATACGAGTTGATGAACCGGCCGACGTGGTTGCACGTTCCCCTTGAAGGAACCCTGCGCATCCTCGCGCATCACGGTGTGGTGCAGTCATGACCAGTCTCTCGCCAGCCGCACAAGCCATCGTCAACGGTGTCCACGCCGACCCGTTCAACTATCTCGGCCTGCATCACGAGGACGACCGGCCGGTGGTGCGCGTGTTCCTGCCCGACGCCGCCGAGGTGAAGGTACTCGACGACGCGGGCCATGTCAGCAACCTGCCGCGCATCCACGATGCCGGGCTGTTCGCGGGGCCGGTCGCCGCCGATGACGGCAACTATCGGCTGCGCGCCCGCTTCGGCAACCGCGAGATCGAGTTCGAGGACGCTTATCGGTTTCCGCCGATTCTGTCCGAGCTCGATCTGTATCTGCTGGGCGAAGGCAATCATCTCGAGCTCTACGACAAGCTCGGCGCCCATCCGATGACGTTCGACGGCGTTGCGGGTGTGGGCTTTGCGGTGTTCGCGCCGAATGCGCGGCGTGTCAGCGTGGTCGGCGATTTCAACTTCTGGGATGGCCGCCGCCACGCCATGCGGGTGCGCGGCAACGGCTACTGGGAGATCTTCGTGCCCGGCGCCCGCGCCGGCGACAAGTACAAGTACGAGATCATCGGCCCGAACGGCCAGATGCTGCCGCTGAAATCCGATCCGATCGGGTTCGGCGCCGAGATCCGGCCGTCGACTGCCTCGGTGGTGGTCGACGCCAAGCACATGCCGCGCCCGGCGCCGCTCGAACGCGACGCCAACGCGCTCGGCGCGCCGATGTCGATCTATGAGGTGCATCTCGGCTCGTGGCGCAGAAAGCCCGAGGAAGACAACCGCTGGCTGACCTATCGCGAGATGGCCGAGCAGCTGCCGGCCTACGTTGCCGACATGGGCTTCACCCATATCGAGCTGATGCCGATTTCCGAGCATCCGTTCGACGGCTCGTGGGGCTATCAGCCAACCGGGCTGTTCGCGCCGACCTCTCGCTTCGGCAAGCCGGAGGACTTCGCGCACTTCATCGACGCTTGCCATCGCGCGGGGCTGGGCGTCATTCTCGACTGGGTGCCGGGGCACTTTCCCGACGATCCGCATGGCCTCGCCAACTTCGACGGCACCGCGCTCTACGAGCACGCCAATCCGATGCAGGGCCGCCATCTGGACTGGGGCACGCTGATCTACAACTACGGCCGCGTTGAAGTCACCAACATGCTGATGGCCAACGCGCTGTTCTGGCTGGAGCGCTACGGCATCGACGGGCTGCGCGTCGATGCGGTCGCCTCGATGCTCTATCTCGACTACAGCCGGCCGGCCGGCGGCTGGATTCCAAACCAGCACGGCGGCCGGGAGAACCTCGAAGCCATTGATTTCGTGCGCCGCACCAACACCCAGGTGTTCGCGCGCAACCCGCGCGCCACCACGGTGGCCGAAGAATCCACCGCCTTTCCGATGGTGTCGCGGCCGGCGGACTGGGGCGGCCTCGGCTTCGGCTACAAATGGAACATGGGGTGGATGCACGACAC
>CAKZHN010000124.1 GCA_936924235.1 uncultured Rhodoplanes sp.
ACGAGGTGAAAGCGTCTGGCCTGCGCGGCCGCGGCGGCGCGGGCTTCCCGACCGGCGTGAAGTGGTCTTTCATGCCCAAGACCGTCGGCGATAATCGGCCGCATTATCTCGTGGTCAATGCCGACGAGTCCGAACCCGGCACCTGCAAGGACCGCGAGATCCTGCGCAACGATCCGCATCTGCTCGTCGAGGGCTGCCTGATCGCCGGCCGCGCCATGGACTGCCGCTCGGGCTACATCTACGTGCGCGGCGAGTTCATCCGCGAGCGCCAGCGCCTGCAGGCCGCGATCGACCAGGCCTATGAGGCCAAGCTCCTCGGCAAGGACAACGTCCACGGCTACGACTTCGACCTCTACGTCCATCACGGCGCCGGCGCCTATATCTGCGGCGAGGAGATGGCTCTCCTGGAGAGCCTCGAAGGCAAGAAGGGTCAGCCGCGGCTGAAGCCGCCGTTCCCCGCCAACATGGGCCTCTACGGCTGCCCGACGACGGTGAACAACGTCGAGAGCATCGCGGTGGTGCCCGACATCATGCGCCGCGGCGCCACCTGGTTCGCGAGCCTCGGCCGCCAGAACAACACCGGCACCAAGCTCTACTGCGTCTCCGGCCATGTCGAGCGGCCCTGCACCGTCGAAGAGACGCTGGGCGTGCCGCTGCGTGAGCTGATCGAGACCCACTGCGGCGGTGTGCGTGGTGGCTGGGACAATCTGCTCGCGGTGATCCCGGGCGGCTCGTCGATGCCGCTCATTCCGGCCGGTCCGACCGGCTGCGACGACCTGCTGATGGATTTCGATGGCTGCGCCAAGCACAAGTCGGCGCTCGGCACCGCCGCCGTGATCGTGATGGACAAGTCGACCGACATCATCCGCGCGATGGCGCGCATCTCGTACTTCTACAAGCACGAGAGCTGCGGCCAGTGCACGCCGTGCCGCGAGGGCATGGGCTGGATGTGGCGCGTGCTGACCCGCATGGCCGAGGGCCGCGCCCAGCGCCGCGAGATCGACATGCTGTTCGACGTGACCAAGCAGATCGAAGGCCACACCATCTGCGCATTCGGCGACGGCGCCGCCTGGCCGGTGCAGGGCCTGCTGCGGCACTTCCGGCCGGAGATCGAACGGCGCATCGACGAATATATCCGCAACTCGGACAGCCACGGCGCGGTGCGCGAGCCCGCGCAAGTGGCGGCGGAATAAGGACAGGACACGATGGCCAAGATCGTCATCGACGGCACTGAAGTCGACGTTCCGCCGGAGTTCACGCTGCTCCAGGCGGCGGAAGCCGCAGGCGCGGAAATCCCGCGCTTCTGCTTCCACGAGCGGCTGTCGATCGCCGGCAATTGCCGCATGTGCCTGGTCGAGCTGAAGGGTTCGCCGAAGCCGGTCGCGAGCTGCGCCTGGGGCGTGCGCGACTGCCGCCCGGGCCCGAACGGCGAGCCGCCGGTGGTCAACACCAAGTCGCCGATGGTGCGCAAGGCGCGCGAAGGCGTGATGGAATTCCTGCTGATCAACCATCCGCTGGATTGCCCGATCTGCGATCAGGGCGGCGAATGCGATCTGCAGGATCAGGCGATGGCCTACGGCGTCGACTCCAGTCGCTTCCACGAGAACAAGCGCGCGGTCGAGGACAAGTATATCGGCCCGCTGGTGAAGACGATCATGAACCGCTGCATCCATTGCACGCGGTGCATCCGCTTCTCGGCGGAGGTCGCGGGCGTGCCGGAGCTCGGCGCGATCGGCCGCGGCGAGGACATGGAGATCACGACCTATCTCGAGCACGCGATGTCGTCGGAGCTGCAGGGCAACGTGGTCGACCTGTGCCCGGTCGGCGCGCTGACCTCGAAGCCCTACGCGTTCGCGGCGCGGCCCTGGGAGCTCGCCAAGACCGAGACCATCGACGTGATGGACGCCATCGGCTCGGCGATCCGCGTCGACAGCCGTGGTCGCGAGGTGATGCGAATTCTGCCGCGCACCAATGACGACGTGAACGAGGAGTGGATCTCCGACAAGACCCGCCACGTTGTCGACGGACTGCGCACCCAGCGGCTCGACCAGCCCTACATCCGCGAGAACGGCAAGTTGGTGCCCGCGACCTGGCGCGAGGCCTTTGCGGCCATCGCCGCCAAGGTGAAGGGCACGAGCCCGGAGCGGATCGGCGCGATCGCAGGCGATCTCGCCGCGGCCGAGGAGATGTTCGCGCTGAAGGACCTGATGACGCGGCTCGGCTCGAAGAACGTCGACGCCCGCCAGGACGGCTTGGTTCTCAATCCAGAGCTTGGCCGCTCGTCCTACCTGTTCAACGCGACTATCGCCGGCATCGAGCGCGCCGACGCGCTGCTCTTGATCGGCTGCAATCCGCGCCGCGAGGCGGCGGTCATGAACGCCCGGATTCGCAAGCGCTGGCGGGCCGGCAAGTTCCCGGTCGGAGTGATCGGCGAGCGCGCCGATCTGACGTACAGCTATGACTATCTCGGCGCGGGCCCGGAGACGCTCGCCGATCTCGCGGCCGGCAAGGTGAGCTTCGCCGAGACGCTGAAGGGCGCCGAGCACCCGCTCATTATCGTGGGCGCGGGCGCATTGGCGCGGCCCGACGGTGCTGCGATCGCGGCGCTCGCTGCCAAGACCGCCATTGATCTCGGCGCCGTCAAGGACGGCTGGAACGGCTTCTGCGTGCTGCATACCGCGGCCTCGCGCGTGGGCGCCATGGAGCTGGGCTTCGTGCCGGGCGAGGGCGGGCTCAACGCCACCGCGATGGCCAAGTCCAACGCGATCGACGTGCTGTTCCTGCTCGGCGCCGACGAGATCGACGTGCCGTCCGCCGCCTTCGTGGTCTATGTCGGCAGTCACGGCGACAACGGCGCGCACCGCGCCGATGTGATCCTGCCGGGCGCCGCCTATCCGGAAAAATCCGGCATCTACGTCAACACCGAGGGCCGGGTGCAGATGTCGAGCCGCGCCACCTTCCCGCCGGGCGATGCCCGCGAGGACTGGGCGATCTTCCGCGCGCTGTCCGACGTGCTGGGCGCGAAGCTGCCCTATGACTCGCTCGGAGCGCTCCGGCAGGCGCTGTTCCGCGAGAAGTCGCAGTTCCAGCGCATCGGCCAGATCCTGCCGGGCGGGCCTGCCGACGTGCGGCAGCTGTCCATGGTCGGCGGCGCGATCGACAAGGCGCTGTTCGGCGCCACGATCGACGACTTCTATCTCACCAATCCCATCGCACGCGCGTCCGCAATCATGGGCGAGTGCTCGGCACTCGCCGAGGCGCGTACGACCCTGACTGCGGCGGAGTAGACCATGACCTTCGCCGAATTCTGGACCGACTATCTCTGGCCGCTGATCATCATCGTGGCGGAATCGCTGCTGCTGCTCGTGGTGCTGCTGGTCGCGATCGCCTATGTGCTGCTCGCCGACCGCAAGATCTGGGCGGCGGTGCAGATCCGCCGCGGCCCGAACGTCGTCGGGCCCTGGGGCCTGTTCCAGTCCTTCGCCGACCTTCTGAAGTTCGTGTTCAAGGAGCCGACCATTCCGGCCGGCGCCAACAAGGGCGTGTTCCTGCTGGCGCCGCTGGTCACCTGTACGTTGGCGCTCGCGGCCTGGGCCGTGATGCCGGTCAACGCCGGTTGGCTGATCGCCAACATCAACGTGGGCGTGCTCTACATCTTCGCGATCTCGTCGCTCGGCGTGTACGGCGTGATCATGGCGGGCTGGGCGTCGAACTCGAAATATCCGTTCCTCGCCGCGCTCCGCTCCGCCGCGCAGATGGTGTCCTACGAGGTCTCGATCGGCTTCGTCATCATCACGGTGCTGCTGTGCGCGGGCTCGCTCAATCTCTCCGCGATCGTCGCAGCGCAGGACACCCGCTTCGGCCTGTTCGGCTGGTACTGGCTGCCGCTCTTGCCGATGTTCGTCGTGTTCTTCGTCTCGGCGCTGGCCGAGACCAACCGCCCGCCGTTCGACCTGGTCGAGGCGGAGTCCGAGCTCGTCGCGGGCTTCATGGTCGAATACGGCTCGACGCCGTACATGATGTTCATGCTCGGCGAATACGTCGCCATCGCCACCATGTGCGCCATGGGCACCATCCTGTTCCTGGGCGGCTGGCTGTCGCCGATCCCGGTCTGGCCGTTGACCTGGGCGCCGCTCGGCATCGTCTGGTTCACGCTCAAGGCACTGTTCATGTTCTTCCTGTTCGCCATGGTGAAGGCGATCGTGCCGCGCTACCGCTACGACCAGCTCATGCGGCTCGGCTGGAAGGTGTTCCTGCCGATCTCGCTGGCGATGGTGGTGATCGTCGCGGCGGTGCTGCAGTTCGGCCACCTGGCGCCGAAGGGGTAAGACGATGAGGCTCGATCAGGCTGCCCGCTCGATATTCCTGCAGGAGTTCGTCTCGGCGTTCTTCCTCGGCATGCGCTATTTCTTCAAGCCGAAGGCGACGCTGAACTATCCGTTCGAGAAGGGCCCGATCTCGCCGCGCTTCCGCGGCGAGCACGCGCTGCGCCGCTATCCGAACGGCGAGGAGCGCTGCATCGCCTGCAAGCTGTGCGAGGCGATCTGCCCGGCACAGGCCATCACCATCGAGGCCGGCCCGCGCCGGAACGACGGCACGCGGCGCACCACGCGCTACGACATCGACATGGTGAAGTGCATCTACTGCGGCCTGTGCCAGGAGGCGTGCCCGGTCGACGCCATCGTCGAGGGGCCGAACTTCGAGTTCGCCGCCGAGACCCGCGAGGAACTCTACTACGACAAGGAAAAGCTGCTCGCGAACGGCGACCGCTGGGAGCGCGAGATCGCGAAGAACATCGCGCTCGACGCGCCGTATCGGTGAGGGCGAGGCCGCGATGATCCTTCCCGCGCTGTTCTTCTACCTGTTCGCGATCGTCTGTATCGCTTCCGCCGTGATGGTGATCGCGGCGAAGAACCCGGTGCATTCGGTGCTGTATCTCATCCTCGCCTTCGTCAACGCCTCCGGCCTGTTCGTGCTGATGGGCGCCGAGTTCCTGGCGATGATCCTGATCGTGGTCTATGTCGGCGCGGTCGCGGTGCTGTTCCTGTTCGTCGTCATGATGCTCGACGTCGACTTCGCGGAATTGCGCCAGGGCATCCTGCAGTACCTGCCGGTCGGCCTCGTGGTCGGCTTCATCTTCGTGGCCGAGCTGATGGCGGTCGGTGCGGCGTGGGTGATCCGGCCGTCGGTGCCGAAAATGATCCCGGCGCCGATCCCTTCGACCATCACCAACACCGAGGCGCTCGGCCGGGTGCTCTACACCGACTACGTCTACTACTTCCAGGCGTCCGGCATCGTGCTGCTGATCGCCATGATCGGCGCCATCGTGCTGACGCTGCGTCACAAGCCGAACGTCAAGCGGCAGAACATCGCCGACCAGGTGGCGCGCAACCCCGCGACCGCGATCGAGGTCGTGAAGGTGCAGCCGGGGCAGGGGCTTCAATCATGACCATCGGACTGGGCCACTATCTCGCCGTTGCCGCGATCCTGTTCACGGTCGGCATCTTCGGCATCTTCCTCAACCGGAAGAACGTCATCGTCATCCTGATGTCGATCGAGCTGATCCTGCTGGCGGTCAACATCAACTTCGTCGCCTTCTCGACCCACATCGGCGACCTGATGGGGCAGGTGTTTGCGCTGCTGGTGCTCACCGTCGCCGCCGCCGAGGCCGCCATCGGCCTCGCCATCCTCGTCGTTTACTTCCGCAACCGCGGTTCGATTGCGGTTGAAGATATCAATCTGATGAAGGGCTGAGGCCGCATGATCCCGGCAATCGTCTTCCTGCCGCTGCTCGGCTTCATCCTGGCCGGCGCGATTTCGCTGGTCGGCGCCCGCGCGCGTTTCCCCGGCGCGGAGCCGTCCGACGACGATCATCACGCGGTCGCGCATGAAGCGACCGTCCACGATGGCCACGATGCCCATGGCCACGACGACCACGGCCATGGCCCGGTCGAGCCGCCGGCTGCGGGCTCCCGCGCCGCCGAAGTCATCACCACCTCGTTCCTGATGATCGCCGCGGTGCTGGCCTGGTTCACCTTCTGGAAGGTCGGCTTCGGCCACCAGGACGAGCGCATCACGCTGTTCACCTGGATCATCTCGGCCGACCTCAAGGTCGACTGGGCGCTGCGCATCGACTCGCTCACCGCCGTCATGCTGGTGGTGGTCACCACCGTGTCGGCGCTCGTGCACCTCTATTCGATCGGCTACATGAACGAGGACCCGTACCGGCCCCGGTTCTTCGCCTACCTGTCGCTGTTCACCTTCGCGATGTTGGCGCTGGTCACCTCCGACAACCTTGCCCAGCTGTTTTTCGGCTGGGAGGGCGTGGGTCTCGCGAGCTATCTGCTGATCGGCTTCTGGTACTACAAGCCCGAGGCCAACGCGGCCGCCATCAAGGCCTTCGTCGTCAACCGCGTTGGCGATTTTGGCTTCGCGCTCGGCATCTTCGCCGTGTTCATGATGACGCAGTCGATCGACCTCGACACCGTGTTCACGCAGGCGCCGTCGCTCGCCGGCAAGACCATCAACTTCTTCGGCTGGCACGCCGACGCGCTGACCTTGATGTGCCTGCTGCTGTTCATGGGCGCGATGGGCAAGTCGGCGCAGTTCCTGCTGCACACCTGGCTGCCCGACGCCATGGAAGGCCCGACGCCGGTCTCGGCGCTCATCCACGCCGCCACCATGGTCACCGCCGGCGTGTTCATGGTCGCGCGACTCTCTCCGTTGTTCGAGCTTGCGCCGAACGCGTCCGCCGTCGTCACCCTGGTCGGCGCCACCACGGCGTTCTTCGCCGCGACCG
>CAKZHN010000125.1 GCA_936924235.1 uncultured Rhodoplanes sp.
AACGCCATGGTGACCCGCCTGCGCGAGACCATCGCCACCATCGCGGCTTCGGCCGGCGAGGTGGCCAACGCGGCGGCCGAGATTTCCAACAGCACCACGGATCTCTCGCAGCGCACCGAGCTGCAGGCTGCGAGCCTCGTGGAGACCTCGTCGTCGATGGAAGAGATCTCGGCGACGGTGAAGAAGAACGCCGAGCACTCGCAGCAGGCCAGCATCGCGGCCATCGAGACCCGCACGGTCGCGGAGCGCGGCGGCGAGGTGGTCGGGCAGGCGGTCGGCGCCATGTCGAAGATCGAGGACTCCTCGCGCAAGATCGCCGACATCATCGGCGTGATCGACGAGATCGCGCGGCAGACCAATCTGCTGGCGCTGAACGCAGCGGTGGAAGCCGCGCGCGCGGGCGATGCCGGCCGCGGCTTCGCGGTGGTCGCATCCGAAGTGCGAAGCCTGGCGCAGCGCTCGTCGCAGGCCGCGAAAGACATCAAGGACCTGATCACCAACAGCAGCCACCAGGTGCAGGAGGGCGTGGACCTGGTCAACCGCGCCGGCACCTCGCTCCAGGAGATCGTCGGCTCGATCAAGCGTGTGGTGGACGTCGTGTCCGACATTTCCAACGCCAGCGCCGAGCAGGCGTCGGGCATCGATCAGGTGAATCAGGCGCTCACGCAGATGGACGAGAGCACCCAGCAGAACTCGGCGCTGGTCGAGGAGAACGCCGCGACCGCGCGCGTGCTGGGCGAGCAATCCAGGGCGATGAGCGAGCAGGTGGGGTTCTTCCGGACCGGCGACGGCGCGCCAAGCGCCGCTATCAAGCGGCCCGCGGCAGCGCCGGCCAAGGCGCCGCAGCCGCGTCAGGCGAAGCCGAAGGCTGCCGCCGCCGTGCGCGTTGCGGCTGGGCGCGGGGGCGCTGCTCTCGCGGTCAAGAGTGATCCGGACTGGAAGGAGTTCTGATCCCGACGGCTGCCCGGCTCAGTCGAGCAGCCAGCCGAACTTCTCCTTGGCCTTCTGCACCATCGCTTCCGACGGCTTCACCGGCGCGACGAACTCGTCGCGCCAGGAATAGGGCCGGCACGCATTGATGATCATGCGCGAGCTGGTGATGTTGCCCTTGGCGCGTTCGGCGGGCTCGATGCGCGGATCGGCCGGCGAGTTCCAGGCACCGCGGATGAAGTCGATGTCCTTCACAGGATCGGCGCGGGTCAGCGCCGCCCACATCAGCTCTTCCAGGTTGGACACGTCGATGTCGTCGTCGACCACGATGACCCAGCGGCTGCCATAGGCGCCGACGTGGCACTGGCAGGCGATGTGGCCGGCCTGCACGGCGTGGCCGTCGAAGCGCTGGTTGATCGCCACTCCGTAGAGAAGCCGCGAACCGCCGCATTCATGCGCCCACACGGCCTTCACGTCGGGCACGCCCGCGGCCTCGATGTTCTGCTTGAGCAGCGCCGAGCGCGTGATGGCGCGATAGCGTGAATATTCGTCGGGCAGGCTCTGCGGCACGAAGCCCAGCAGGATCGGATCGTTGCGGTAGTAGATCGCGGTGATCTCGCAAAGCGGCCGCTTGCGCCCGGACTCGGTGTAAGTACCGGTCCAGTCGCCGAACGGGCCTTCGGGCACGAGCGTCTCGGGATGAACGTAGCCCTCCATGACGATCTCGGCATTGGCCGGGAAGGGCAGCCCGGTGTGCTTGCCGCGCACGAGCTTGAGCGGCTCGCCGCGCAGGCCGCCCGCGACGTCGAATTCACAGATGCCGTCCGGCACCTCGGTGCCGCCGAGCAGGAAGGTCAGCGGATCGCCGCCCAGCACCAGCACCACCGGCATCTTCTCGCCGCGCTTGATGTACTTCTGATGGTGGATGCGGCCGTGCTTGCCGGGTGCGGCGTTGTAGGTCACGTGCTTCTTGTCGTGCAGCATGATCCTGTAGGTGCCGACATTCAGCGTGCCGTCGTCCGGGTCCTGGGTGACGTTGTACGACCCCGTGCCGATGTAGCGGCCGCCGTCGCCCTCGTGCCATTTCGGCGTCGGGAACAGCTCGACATTGACGGCGTCGCCGGTGATCACGTTGTCGAAGATGGGACCGCTGTCGACGAACACGGGCGGCACGAGCCGGTCGGTGTCCCAGGCGCCGGAGAAGGCCTCGCTCAGCGCCACCTTGTCGAGCTCGGCCGGAAAGCCGAGCGTCATGTTCTTGCGTTTGCCGCCGAAGATGTTGGCCAGCACGCGGAAGCCCTTCGGCACGCCGGGAATGTCGTCGAACAGTACGGCCGGGGCCTTGTCGCTGTGGCTGACGAGTTCGGTCGCCATGCCGATCTCTTCGGCCCAGTTGGCGCCAAGCACGGTCTTCAATTCGCCGAGCCGGTCGGCTTCGGCGAGCCAGGTGCGGAGGTCGTCATAGGCGAGCCGCATGCTGGTGTTGTTCGCACCGCCCGACGCATTTGCCTTGTCATTGCTTTTTTTGGCCATGGCTCAGCGCTCACTCCGGCAATGAAGGTTATTCAAACCTGACGTCGGCCTTCTTCAGGATCGGCGTCCAGCGTTTCGATTCGGCGTGGATGAAATCGGCGAACTGCTCGGCGCCCACGTTGTTGAGCACCGTGCCGTATTTCAGAAGGCTTGCCTTGTACTCGGGGTCTTCCTGCGCGGCCGCGACGGCGCGCTTGAGCTGATCGAGCACCGGCGCGGGCGTGCGCGCGGGCGCGAGCAGACCGAACCAGACTTCGGTTTTCACGTTGGGGAAGCCGGCCTCGGCCATGGTCGGCAGGTCGGGAAGGAGCGGCGAGCGCTTGTCGGCGGTGATCGCCAGCGCCTTGATGGCGCCCGCCTTCACCTGCGGCGCCAGCGTCGCGACATCGCCGAAGATCGCGTCGATCTGCCCCCCAAGCAGGTCGGTGATCGAGTTCGACGTGCTGCGATAGGGGACGTGCGTGAAAGTGATGCCGGCTTCGTCCTTGAACAGCTCGTTGGCAAGGTGCGTCACCGTGCCGATGCCGGCCGAGCCGATCGTTACCTTGCCGGTATTGGCCTTGGCATAGGCGACGAAGTCGGCGACGGTCTTGACGTCCAGCGATGCGCGCACGGCAAACACCTGCGGCGAGCGCCAGATCAGGCCGAGCGGCACCAGGTCCTTGTCGACGTCATAGCGGAGCTTCTTCACCGCGGGCACCAGCACGATCGGCGCGATGCCGCCAACGACCAGTGTGTAGCCGTCGTTCGGGCCGTTCACCACGGCTTCGGTGCCAGGGACGCCACTCGCACCGGGGCGGTTCTCGATCACGATCGGCTGGCCGAGCTGGCGACGCAGCGGTTCGGCGATCAGGCGGCCTGCGGTGTCGGTCGGGCCGCCGGCGCTGAACGGAATGATGAAGCGAATGGGTTGGCTCGGGAAATCGGCAGCGGATGCGCGACCCGCCACGAGAGCCAGAAGCAGTGCCGCACACAAGAGACTCGTCTTCATCGATCCATTCCTGACCAGGTTTGCGATGCCTGAGCAGTTGGCAAGTCCCATGCCATGCGCGCGAAACATCACGAGACCTTGTGACCCATCATGCCGGCGATGAGGTTGCGCTGGATCTGCGACGTGCCGGCTGCGACCGTCGACGGCGACGCGTCGCGATAGTGCCGCTCCATGTCGAATTCCTTGCTGTAGCCCATGCCGCCGCAGATCTGCATGCCCATCCGGGAGACGTTCACGTAGTTCTCGGCCGCCTTGAGCTTGGCCATGGTGATCTCTTTGAACGCGTCCTGGCCCGAAGCGACCGCGTTGGCCGCGTGCCAAAGGAGTGCCCAGGCCGCGGCGGTCTCGGTCTGCATGTCGGCGAGCATGTGCGCGATCGCCTGGTTGCTGCCGATGGTGCGGCCGAACTGCTTGCGCTCCTTGGCGTAGGCGCTGGCCAGATCGACGCAGGCCTGCGCCGCGCCGCAATTGCCCGCGGCCGAGACGATGCGCTCGACCTGCAGGCCGGAGAGCAGGCAATCCCAGCCCTTGTTCTCGCCGCCGATGATGCGATTCTCGTCGACGCGCACGTCGGTGAAGAACACCTCGTAGGTGCCGGTGCAGCGGCGGCCGAGCATGTCGAGCTTGTTGAACTTCACGCCCGGCGCGTCGTTGTCGATCAGAAACAGCGATATCCCTTGGCGGTAATGCACGCTGGTATCGGTCTTGAGATAGACGCTCAGCGTCAGATCGTCGGCGCCGGCGCCGGTGTTCCAGACCTTCTGGCCGTTGACGACGAACTGCGCGCCGTCGCGCGCCGCGCGGGTGCGAAGGCTGCCGACGTCGGAGCCGGCTTCGGGCTCGGAGAT
The DNA here is from genome assembly GCA_936924235.1 of uncultured Rhodoplanes sp. Taxonomy (GTDB): domain Bacteria; phylum Pseudomonadota; class Alphaproteobacteria; order Rhizobiales; family Xanthobacteraceae; genus Z2-YC6860. Next base: position 4,303 of record CAKZHN010000125.1, read on the forward strand.
CGAGATCGACAGCTTGCGCTCGCCGCTGATCAGCTTGGGCAGCCAGTATTGCTTCTGCTCCTCGGTGCCCTTGCGCAGGATGTTGAGGCCGCAAAACACAGCGCCGCCGAACGACATCTGGAAGTCGATGCTGGCGTAGGCGATCTCGTAGACGATGACGGCGAGGTCCGCGACCGAGCCGCCGCTGCCGCCGTATTGCTCCGGAAACGCTACGCCGAACAGGCCGGCATCGACCCAGGCCTTGTACAGCTCGTAAGGGTAGGCGTCCTCGCGCTCCAGCCGGCGCAGATAATCGCGCGGCGCGTGCTTCTCATGAAGCTTGCGCACGCTGTCCTGCAGCAGCTTCTGCTCGGAATTGAGGCCAAAGCTCACGGGCGGCTCCTCACTTTTTGGTCGGCGAAACGCCGAGCTCGGCAAGCACTTCGTTGGTGTGTTCACCGAGCGTCGGTGGGGCTGCGTTATCCGAGCGCTTGCCATCGAACAGGATCGGCGAGCTGATGCTGATCACTTCGCCTTCGGTCGGATGCCTGGCGGTGCCGAATGTCTGCAGGTGCTGCACCTGGGGATCGGTCATCACGTCCGAGACCGAATGAATGGGGGCGAATGGCACATCCGCCTTGTCGAGCGCAGCCATCCATTCGGCGCGCGGCCTGGTGGCAAAGACGCGCTCGAGCGCGGAGCCCAGCTCGTGATAGTTCGCGATGCGCCCTGGCCGCGCCTTGAACTTTGGATCGTTCGCGATCTCGGCGGTGTCGATGATCTTGAGAAGGCTCTCCCAGAACTTGGTTTGCACCGAGAGGTGAATCGCCAGAAGCTTGCCGTCCGCGCAGGTGAAGGCGTAGCACTGCGACGACGCGGTGCGGGAGGAGGGGCCGTACTCGACCTTGGTCCGCGCCAGATGTACGAAGGCATCCGGCGTGAACCCGATCGAGCTTTCCAGCATGTTGACCTCGACACGGCGGCCCTTCTGCGTGCGCTCGCGCTCGTAGAGCGCGCTGACGATGCCGTTCACCGCGTACATGCCGGTGACGTTGTCCGAGATGGTGACGCCGACGAGGCGCGGGTCCTCGGGGTTCACCGCGAGGCCGTAGATGCCGGAAAGCGCGCTCGCCACCGCGTCATAGGCCGGGCGATTGCGATAGGGCCCGGTGGTGCCGAAGCCGGTGATCGAGCAATGCACGATCCGCGGATTGATGGTGCGGATCGTATCGGCCGAGAAGCCGAGCTTGTCCATCACGCCGGTGCGGTAGTTCTCCAGCAGCACGTCGGAGCGTTCGAGCAGCGTCTGGAACGCCTGCTTGCCGTCCTCGGATTTGAGATCGAGGACGATGCTGCGCTTGCCGTGGTTGTAGGCGATGAAGTTCGGCCCGTAGCTGCCACCGCTCGTAGCGCGGAAAGGATCGCCACCGTCGGGATTCTCGACCTTGATGACGGAGGCGCCCAATTCGCCGAGCAGCATGCCGGCGTAGGGCGCGGTGATCATCGTGCCGAGCTCGATGACCTTCACGCCTTGCAGCGGACCTGTATGTGCCTCCTGCGCCATCGTGCTGCTCCGGCCGCTCGCCCTTTACTCCGGCCGCTTGTAGGCGCCGAGGCCGGGCTTGTAGGTCTTGTCGTCGATGAACTGCTTGATGCCCTTGTTGTAGCCGTCCTCCTTGTCGCGCGCCTTTAGCTCGTTCGACTTCGCCATCAGGTATTCGTGGGCCTGGCCGACATCCATGTCGCGCACCGCCTTGATGCCCTGCTTGGTGCCGCGCAGCGTCTCCGGATTCATCTTGACGAAACGGCGGGCGAACTCGGTGACGGTCTGCTTCAGGTCCTTCGCCGGCACCGCCTTGGTGATCAGCCGAATCTCTTCGGCCTTCTTGCCGTCGAACAGCTCGCCGGTCAGGCTGTAGTAGAGCGCGTCGCGATAGCCGAGGCAGACCTGCAGCGCCTTGCTGACCAGGCCACCGGGCAGGATGCCCCAGTTCACCTCGGACAGGCCGAACTTCGCGTCCTCGGCCGCGAAGGCGAAGTCGCAGGCCACGAGCTGCGTGAAGGCACCGCCCATGCAGAAGCCGTTGACCATCGCGATGGTGGGCTTCGGGAAATTCCAGAGGCGATACCAGCGCCACTGATGGGTGGTCCATTCGGCGCGGATGCGCTCGTTGGGCTTGTTCTCCAGCTCGCGGAAATAAAGCTTCAGGTCCATGCCGGCGCACCAGGCCTCGCCCGCGCCGGTGAGGATCAGCACCTTCGTCTCCGGATCGCCCTCGAGGCTCAGCACGACATCGAGCATCTCCTGATCGAGCTCGGGGCTCATGGCGTTGCGCTTGTCCGGGCGATTGAGCGTGACCCAGGTCAGGCCGTCGTCCTTTTCGACAATGACGTTTTTGTAGGTCGTTGATGCCATGGCACTCTCACAGGTTTCGTGCGGTAATCGCTCTTTCGCGGCCGCCGGAGATAAGCGTAATAAAAGCTATAATAGGGTGTCAACGTTGGCTGCTCTTGAGCGGACGACAAAGCTGGATATAATTGGTGCGGTTACCGCACGAGTTGCTTCGGCCATGCCGCCTGTGAAATCAAAGGCTTCTGACCATTTTTCCAGCTCGCTGGCGCGGGGACTTGCCGTCATCAAGGCATTCGACCGGCAGGCGCCGATGCTGCGGATCGCCGACGTCGCCGAGCGCACCGGGCTCGACCGCGCCACGGCGCGGCGGTTCCTGCTGACCTTGCTCGATCTCGGCTATGTCGGCCGCAGCGACGACCTGTTCTATCTGCGGCCGAGCGCGCTCGACATCGGCTACAGCTATCTGGCCTCGCTCGACGTCAACCGCGTGATCCAGCCGTTCCTGAACGAATTGACCGCGGTGACGCGCGAGACCTCGAGCTTCGGCATCCTCGACGGCCTCGACATCCGCCTGCTGGCGCGCTCGGCCAACAACCGCATGATGAACATCACGGTGCCGCTCGGCACCCGCGTCACCGCGCATTCGGCCTCGATCGGCCGCGTGCTGCTCGCGGGGCTCTCGGCGGAACGCTTCGAGGCGGAGGTCGTGGTGCTGTCGGCGCAGATGCGCGAGGCCAGGATCGAGTTCGATGCCGACCAGTTCAGGAGCGTCATCGATGAGGTGCGGCGCA
>CAKZHN010000126.1 GCA_936924235.1 uncultured Rhodoplanes sp.
GGGCCCTGCTCACGTTAAGCAAGGGCAGCCGGGCGCCACACCCTGCTCCGCCAACCGAACGTCTCCGGAAGACGCCCTCAGATGAGCAAGGCGGCGCGACGATACATGCGGCAAGGAAAAGCGCAAATCGCGCACCCCTGTTTGCAAGGTCTGTCAACAGTGGGGGAACACAACGCGTCAATCGGCCAATCGACGCGAGCATCAGGCGCAGGCGCCACACCTCCGGTCGCCGCTTTGTGGCCCGCGCTTGTCGCAACCGCCAAAAGGCGCGAACATCTGCACCAATTTTGCAGCTCAGAAAAATTCATCCGGGAGGACGTCATGCGGTGCACATCGGCATTGAGGCCGTCGGCGCTTGGACTGATTTGCAGCATCATCCTGGCGACACCGTCGCCGGCCGAAGAGCCCGGCCCGGGCAAGCCCTGGCGCGGCGCGGGTCCGCAGCCGTGCTTCGGCGCGGAGGGCGGCACCTATCAGTGCCGTCCGGCGTCGGGCGTGATCGCGGTCCGCGCCGGCCGTCTCTTCGATAGCAAGACCGGCCAGATGCTCACCGACCAGGTCGTGCTGATCAAGGACGAGCGCATCGTCGAGGCCGGGGCGTCGTCGCAGGTGACGATCCCGGGCGACGCGGCCGTGATCGATCTCAGCCGCGAGACGGTGCTGCCCGGGCTGATCGACGCCCACACCCATATGTTCAACTATCCGAAGCCCGGCATGTCGCGCGAGACCTCGACGCTGATCGCGATTCACAATCTGCAGGCCGACCTGCACGCGGGCTTCACCGCGGCGCGCGACATGAGCTCGCATGACAACGGCTATGCCGACGTCGACATCCGGAACGCGATCGAACAGGGCCGCATCGACGGCCCGCGATATCAGGTATCGGGCCGCGGCACGCGCTGGGCCGGCGCGACGCCTTCGGCCAAGGCCGGCAATTCGCTGTCGGCCATCCCGGTGCACTCGGTCGAGGAGGCCCGCGCCGCGGTGCAGGAGCACGTCGAGCACGGCGTCGACTGGATCAAGCTCTACCCGACCGGCGCCTATGCGTTTCTTTCCAGCGGCCAGGCCAAATACGCGCTGACCTATCCGATGCCGGTGCTGCAGGCGCTGATCGACGAAGCCCATCGCCTGGGCCGGAAGGCCGCGTGTCACGTGCTCGGCGGCGAAGGCCAGAAGAATTCGATCGTGGCGGGCTGCGACACCGTCGAGCACGCCTTCGACCTGGACCAGGAGCAGGCCGACCTGATGGTCGCCAAGGGGCTCCGCTACGATCCGACCTTCGTGCGCTACACCGAGCCCTACATGGACGACGACGACCAGAAGAGCACCGGCGGCAAGTACCGGATGATTCCGATCTTCGAGAAGGCGGTCGCCCTGGCAGTCGCGACCAAGGGCCTGCCAGTGATGATCGGCAGCGGCGTCGACGGCGTCACCTTTGCGCACGGCACGCAGGCGCTCGAGTTCGAATGGTTCGTCAAGCGCGCCGGCATGTCGCCGGTGCGCGCCCTGCAGGCCGGCACGCTGGTGAACGCGACCGCGATGGGCTGGCAGGACCGGATCGGCTCGATCGAGAAGGGCAAGTATGCCGATCTGGTGGCGGTGTCCGGCGATCCATCCGCGGATATCACCGAGCTGCAGCGGGTGAAGTTCGTGATGAAAGGCGGACGGATCGTGCGTGACGAGCTGGCGCGAAGGCCGGTGGCTGCGCGTTAGCGTACGATTACTCGATCCGGAATATGCGACCCTGGGTCCCCGCGGAAGCGGGGACCCAGTGCTTAACTCGCGTTACGCCTCTTCTGCTCCGCCCTTCGCAGCAACCGGCTCAGCAGCCTTCTCCGCCCCGGCCGCTTCACCAGCCGGATGTCGCTGACAAGCTTCGCGCCCCCGGCGCGGCGCTCCAGAACGACTTTGCGGTTATGGAACGCCTCGAGTTCGGGCCGGTGGCCGACGCTGACCAGCGCGGTATTGTCCGGCTGCTTGCTCAGGAGCTCCATCAGCCAGTCCTGGCTTTCCGGATCGAGCGCAGCGGTGGCTTCATCGAGGATGATGACGTCCGGGCTGTGCAGGAAGATGCGCGCAAAGGCGAGGCGCTGCTTCTCGCCGCCGGACAGCGTCTGGTCCCACGGCGCCTCGTCGTCGATCCGGTCGACCAGATGCTTGAGGCCGACGCGCTTGAGCGCTTCGGCCACCTCCTCGACGCTGCGGCTGTCGGGCGCGTCGGGATAGACCGCGGCGCGGCGCAGCGTGCCAATCGGGATATAGGGACGCTGCGGCAGCAGCATGAGTTTCGCGCCCTTCTGCACCTCGACGGTGCCGCCGCCCCAGGGCCACAGGCCGGCGATGGCGCGCACCAGCGTGCTCTTGCCGGTGCCGGACTCGCCCGCGATCAGCACGCGCTCGCCGGCCTTGATCGCGATGTCGGTGTCGTCGAGCACGGCGGTGCCGTCGTCGAGCGTCACCGACAGATCCTTCAGGCGGAGCGCCGCGCCCTCGCCTTCCATCGAGCGTTTGATGCGGCCGAGGCCGTCGCCGCGCTCGGCGCGTTCGAGGGAGTCGAGCGACACCATCAGCGAGGCCGAGCGCCGCGCGCAGGCGGTCCAGTCGGCGAGCCGCGGATAGTTGTCGACCAGCCAGTTGAAAGCGCTCTGCACGATGGTGAAGGCGGAGGCCGCTTGCATCACCTCGCCGAGCGACATGGTGCCGTTCAGGTATTTCGGCGCGCACAGGATGATCGGCAGCACCGGCGCGATGTAGCCCGAGGCCGACGACACCACGGAGGTCTTCATGTTCTGGATGCAGATGCTGCGCCAGCATTTCAGCACCTTAGCGAGGGCGCTCTCGACGCCGGCGCGCTCCTCCGCCTCGCCCTGGATGAGCGCGATGCTCTCGCCGTTCTCGCGCAGCCGCGTGAGCACGTAACGCAACTCGGCCTCGGCCTGGTTCTTGCCCTCGGAGACGCTGACGAAGCGGCGGCCGATCAGCAGCATCGCGCCGCTGGCGACGAGCGCATAAAGCACGGCGGCGATCACCAGGAATCCCGGGATGGCGATGGCGGAGCCGCCGAGGCTGAAGCGCAGCGTGCCGCCGATGGTCCACAGCACCACGATGAAGGTCGCGGCCGAAAGAAACGCCTGGATGACGCCCGTGACGAAATCGACCGGCGCCTCGGTGGCGATGCGGACGTCGTCGGCGATGCGGAATTCCGGATTCTTGTGGTCGCCGCTGACCAGGTTGAGCTGGTAGTAGCGGCCGGACTTGAGCCAGCGGTCGACCAGCGTGTCGGTCAGCCATCTGCGCCAGCGCCGCTGCATGGTCATCCGGACGTAGACCAGCGCAATGCTGACGACGACGCTCGCGGCCAGGATGGCGAAGTAGATCAGCGACAGCGAGAGCACCGTGCCGCCGTCCTTCTTCTCCAGCGCGTCGAAGATGCTGCGATTCCAGAGGTTCATCGCATAGGCGGCGGCGAGATTGAGCAGGATGACGACGAGCAGCGCCGCGCTCAGCAGCCAGGCGACGTGGCGGCCGGGCGTGGTCCAGAAGCGCAGCGCGGTGTGCCAGAAGCGGCGGAGCAGATAGCGGCGGCGGAGCTGCGCGGCTTCCTCGGGGCTCTCCTCGTCCGATTCGAGGCTCTCCTCGTGTGATCCGGTCCCGTGCTCGGCGGCTTCGGACTCTTCGGTTTCCGGCGGCAGATCGTTATCGGCGTTCGCCTCGCCTCCGTCTTTGGCCGGTTCTTTCGGAACGGACTTGCGTGGCGCTTTGGCCTTCGTGCCGCGCTTCACACTTTTCCTGGAAGGCGTTTTGCTCATGATCCTGCCCAAAACACATACAAACGCGTCGGCACGTCAGCCGTGCCGGGGGCCGATCAGCCAAAGACATGCCTCATGGTGGTCGACTTGCGGGCTGCTGCCGAGGCGTCCGACCGCAGGAATAAATACCGAGTGCCAAATTAGGTTCCCGCGGACCCTTTCCCGCCCGGTCGGCGTTCTGAGTTTGGAAGAGGTGCCCATGGACAGGAAAAACGACGACGACCGGCCGACCGAGGACGACATCGCCCAGGCGAAGCTCGGCGGGCCCAAGGGCCATCCGTCGCTGCCGCCCGCGCCGCTGACGCGGCGGGAAGCGGAGCAGATGCCGCCGGTCGAAGACCCGGGCCACGTCGCATAGGGGGATGCCGCATGATGCCGACGCTGCAGCTACGCAAGGAGAACGAAGGCCGCTGGACCGTGCGCGTCACCTGGCCGGACGGCGCCTTCGAGGATGTCCCGGGTTTCGAGCACGAGCAGGCCGCCGACCACTGGATCGCCACCAAGCTGCCCGGCTGGCTCGCCGAGCAGAAGCGCGCCATCGCCTGACGCACGCGCATAACCGAACGAAGAGCCCGGCCTCCCGCGACCGAGCTCTTCGCGCGAGGCACGTTCACTTGAAGCCGTGCCTCGTCATGGGCCATCAGTCGCGCTCGTTCCGTGACCGGGAGGACTGTCACTTCGGATTGCGAGGGTGGCCGGCAGATTTCCATTCGGCCAAAGCGTTCGGCGGACGATCGTTCCGGCGCCGGCAGGCGGCACTGTTTCCGACCCGACGCTTCAATGGAGAATGCGGTCGCCGCGTTCGGCCGTCTGATAGTTCAGGTACAGATAGCCATACATCAGCAGCACGATGACCTCGCCGCGCTCCTTTTCCGGGAGCGCCGGCGCCGCGACGACGATCCAGTCGCGCAACGCATCGGCCTGGCCGGTCTCGTGCAGGCGGCGGCTCATCTCGAGAAACAGCGAGATGGCTTCGGGCCCGCCGTGATTGAGCACGGCGAGATCGGTGCACAGCAGTTCTTCGGTGATTTTCATCCCGGGCAACCGCGGCTCCACGGCTTTGTTCCGTGTCCACAGGCCGGCCACCCACCGGCGGAGAACCTCAGCGGGTCTCGATCACCGGGGCGCCGGTCGAGCCGACCGCGATCGAGCCCGCCATGTAGCCTTCCTTGAAGGCGAAGCGGTGCAGCTTGCGGCAATGCGGGCAGGCAAACTCCACCGCATCGTTCCAGCGCGCCCGCACCGAGGCAAAGTCGTCCGCGGCCGGGCAATCGACGGCCTTGCCGGTGTGCCGGCACGTGAACCGCAGATGGAACAGATGAGCCATATCCGCTCAATGCCGGAAAGGGCGAATCCGTTTCAGTGTCGGCAAGCCGACACTGTGGCGGGTGTCGATTACGGCAGCGGAGGCGTTTGATCGGAGGAAGGCGCCTGATTGGAGGAAGGCGTCTGACTTGACGCGGGCATCTGATTGTAAGCCGGCGGAGCCGCGCCGCAGCCAAGGCCCCGAGCCGTGGCGACTCTCGCCCGATGCTGCGCCGGCTGGTCAAGCAGCGCCAGATTGTGCTCGACCAGTTTCGTAAATCGCGAATCGTCCTTAGCGCCGGCCTTGGCCTTCTCATACCAGCGGCGCGCCTCGTCATGATCCTCAGCGACGCCGCATCCATAGTCGTAGAATTGACCAAGAATAATCATCGCCGAAGCGCGACCGGCATCCGCTGCCTTCTGGTACCACTCGCGCGCGACACCATAGTCCTGTCCGACACCGCGACCGACCGAATGCATCCAACCGAGATAGGACATCGCTTCGCTGCTGCCGCCGGTTGCCGCCTTCTCCCAGAGCATACGGGCCAGGCCGTAATCGACGCGAACGCCCACACCGTAGGCGTACAACATGGCGAGCTGGCTGGTGGCACTGGCATTGCCGGCGGCCGCCGATTTCTCCAGCCAGTGACGCGCGGCGTCGAAGTCTCTCGGCACACCGAAGTCGTAGAGATGAATCCAGCCGTAGTACATCATGCCGTTGCTGTCGCCGGTTTCCGCAGCCTTCTTCCACCAGTTGGCTGCGGTGGCGGCGTTCATCTCGACGCCCACGCCGCCGTAATACCTCCTGCCAAGCGTCACCATCGCGGTGGCGTCGCCTCGCGCTGCCGCCTGTTCATACCAGCGGCGCGCGATCCCATCGTCCTTCGGTACTCCCTTCCCTTCCCTTCCGCATGGAGCCAGCCTAGGTCCATCATCGCGAGAGTGTTGCCTATGTTTGCCGCCTTCTCCCACCAATCGCGCGCAGCGACATAGTCAACCGGAGTGCCGGAACTGCTCATGTAGCCCAGTCTCTCCATGGCGGCGGCATCACCCTGTGACGCCGCTTTTTCGTACCAGCCGCGTGCGATGCCGTCGTCTTTCGGTACGCCTTTGCCAGCCCAGTGCAGCCAGGCGAGGTCCATCATCGCTTTGGTATCGCGAGCGTTTGCCGCCTTCTCCCACCAATCACGCGCAGCGGCATAGTCGAGCGGAGTCCCGAGGCCATACGCATGTAATATGCCAAGATTGCGCATCGCGGCAGCGTCACCCAGCGCGGCTGCCTTCTCGTACCAACCTCGTGCGGCGACGACATCCTTGGAAACACCGAAGCCACTTTCATAGTGCACACCGATGCTGGTCATCGCGGAGGCGTTGCCGCCGGCCGCCGCCTTTTCAAACCAGCCGCGCGCAATCCCGTAGTCCTTGGGAAGGCCCCAGTCCCACTCATGGGCCCAGCCAAGCGCGACCATAGCGTCCGTATCGCCGGATGCAGCGGCGACTTCCCACGCAAGCTTCATGCTCGCGAGGGCGCCGGAGCTCTTCGCTTTGTCGAGCAGAGCTTTCGCGCGTGACAGGTCGGCAGCGACGCCCGATCCGTTCTTGTAGTGACCCGCGAGATTGAAGGTCGCCGGCCCGTACCCGAGCTGGTCAGCTTTGGTGTATTGCGCAACGGCCGCCGCATAAGACTTCGCGGCACCATAAGCGCGGCCGAGCTGATAAAGCATCCGCGCGTCGTCCGGCGCGGCTTTCACTGCGGCCTCGCAGGCAGGCACCGCCACAGCGGCATCGATCTTCCACGGCACCACGCCGGCGACACCAGCTGGCCGGTTCGGATCTGCATGACTCGCGGCGGCGCGGTCGCAGGCGGCAATCACCGCCTGATCCTGAGCAAAAGCCGGATCAGCAATCGCCGTGCATAAGGCAATGCCGATGAGAACCAGCGTCCCGCGCATGCCCGCCCCATGTCGCCCCAAGGTTGAGCGACATGTTAGCGGAAATGCGGTGGTGCGGAAGCCCGGTTGGGCCCGATCAGAACTCCTCGAACTCCTGCTCGGCCTTGAGCGCGGTGGCGAGGCCGGCCTGCATGCGGCGGGCCGGGCTCTTGATCGCGGCGCTCGGCCGCGCCGCGGCGGCGGGCTTCGGCGGGGCGCGATAGGTCTCGCCGCCGCCGGTCAGCTTGAACACGCCGACGCTGTGGCTCATCGACGCCGACTGCTGCTGCAGGTTCTTGGCGGTCGCGGCGTTCTGCTCGACCAGGGCCGAGTTCTGCTGCGTCACCTGGTCCATCTGCGACAACGCCTTGTTGACCTGGT
>CAKZHN010000127.1 GCA_936924235.1 uncultured Rhodoplanes sp.
TCCGATCTAGGCAGGCGAGCGCCGCACCAGATATCACGGCCAGAAAGCCAGCCCGGCGGAACATTCGGAAAGTCATCGGACGTTGCTCCCTGTCAGACCATCAGACCGCCGCCCGATGCTGTCAACGGCGGCCGTTCGATCGTCTGTGACCGGGACTTGTCTCAACTTGCCGCTACACGCGCGGCGGCCGGCACCTTGTCGAAATTCGGATGCGGGATGGCGGCGAGAAGATCGCGCGTGTAGTCGGCCTCGGGCGAGACCAGCACGCGCTCGGTCGGGCCTTCCTCGACGATCCTGCCGGCGCGCATCACGATGACGCGGTCGCAGAGGAGCCGCACGACGTTCAGATCGTGCGACACGAAGAGATAGCTCATGCCGAGCGTGTCTTTCAGCTCCTGCAGAAGATTGAGCACCACGGCCTGCACCGACACGTCGAGCGCCGCGGTCGGCTCGTCGAGGATCACCAGGTCGGGCTTGAGCGCGATGGCGCGGGCGATGCCGACGCGGGCCTTCTGGCCGCCGGAAAGCTGATGCGGGAACCGGTCGAGCAGCTCGACCGGCAGGCCGACCTGCCTGGCCAGCTCCTCGCAGCGGGCGCGGATCGCGTCGCGGCCCTTGAGGTCGCCCAGGCGGAAGATCGGATCAGCGATGGCGCGTGCCGCGGTGAAGCGCGGGTTGAGGCTGTCGGTCGGGTCCTGGAACACCATCTGGATGCGCTTGCGCAGCGGCAGCAGCGCGAACCTCTTGGCCGGGATCTCGCCGATGTCCTCGCCGTCGAACAGGATGGTGCCTTGGGTCTTGTCGATCAGCCGCATCACCATCGTCGAGGTGGTGGACTTGCCGCAGCCGGACTCGCCGACCAGGCCGACGCTCTCGCCACGGTTGACCGTGAAGCTGATGCCGTCGACGGCGCGGAACACCTCGGGCTCCGGCGCGGGCTTCTGCTGGGTGATCTTCTTCAGCATGCCGCCCAGGCCTTCGGTGCCCTTGCGGGGGTATTCCTTGATGAGCTTCTCGACCACCAGCAACGGTGACTTGTCGGCCGACGGAAGCTTGGCGATGGTCGCGCCGGTCGGCGCCTCGCCTTCGGGGAGAAGATCGCGGAGCGATACGCCGGGCCGCGGCGTCGCCCGCATCAGCTTCCGCGTATAGGGATGCTCCGGCGCGGTGAACACCGCGCGCGACGGCGCGGTCTCGACGACGCGACCCTTCTCCATCACCACGATCTTGTCGCAGTAGAGCGCGGCGAGGCCGAGATCGTGGGTGATCAGGATGGTGGACATGCCGCGCGCGCGCGTCAGCTCCACGATCAGCTCCATCACGGTCTTCTGGGTGGTGACATCGAGGCCGGTGGTGGGCTCGTCGGCGATGAGAAGCTGCGGCTGGCAGGCCAGCGCCAGCGCGATCACCACGCGCTGGCACATGCCGCCGGACAATTCGAACGGATAGGCGTGATAGCGCTCGCGCGGCCGGGCGATGCGCACCTGTTCGAGAATCTCGATTGCCTTCCCGGTGACCTCGCTGGGCGCGGCCTTCACGTGCTCCAGCAGCACGTCCTCGATCTGGCGGCCGACCTTGCGGATCGGATTGAGCGCGGCGCGCGGGTTCTGGAAGATCATCGAGATCTCCCGGCCGCGCAGCTCGCGCATTGCGTCCTCCTTCGCGTTGCGCAGGTCCAGGTTGGTGAACATCACCGAGCCGTCGGCGATGCGGCCGGCGCGGTCGAGGATGCGCATCACCGCGTACGAAGTGACCGACTTGCCGGAGCCGGATTCGCCGACGATGCCGACGGTCTCGCCCTTGGCGATGGTGAGGTCGACGTGCTGCACGGCCTTGACGATGCCGCGGCGGGTCTGGAATTCCACCGTGAGGTCGCGGACGTCGAGCAGCGGGATCGCGGTCATGGTCTGTGCCTCACGTCCGCCGTTGCGGGTCGACGAGATCGCGCAGCCCGTCGCCCAGAAGGTTGAAGCAGAACACCGCGAGCATCAGGGCTGCGCCGGGAAACAGCGCGATCCACCATTCGCCGGAGATGATGTTGGTGGCGCCTTCCGCCACCATGATCCCCCATTCCGGGGTCGGCGGCTTCACGCCCAGGCCGATGAAGGAGAGGCCGGCGGCGTTGAGGATGGCGTAGCCCATGGTCAGCGAGATCTGCACCATCATGATCGGCATGATGCTCGGCAGGATATGGCCCAAGAGAATCCGGAAGTCGCCGTTGCCCGAGAGGCGGGCGGCCAGCACGAAGCCCGCATCGCGGCGGACGTTGGCCTCGGCGCGGGCGACGCGCACATAGAGCGGGAAGTTGATGATCGCGGTGGCGATCACGATGTTGGTCACGGTGTTGCCGAGCGCGGCGACGATGCCCATGGCAAGCACGAACAGCGGGAATGCCATGATGGTGTCGGCCAGGCGGCTGACCAGGCGGTCGGTCCAGCCGCCGAAATAGCCTGCGGCGATGCCGGCAAAGCCGCCCATCACGAACACTAGCGCGACCGACGAAAGCGCGATGACGAAGTCGAGCCGGGTCGCGACCACGACACGGCTGAAGATGTCACGGCCCAGTTGGTCGGTGCCGAACCAGTGCCGGAGCGACGGCGACTGCAGGGAGGCGGAAGTGTCGCTCGCCAGCGGATCGTAGGGCACCACGTAGGGGCCGATGAGGGCGCAGAGCGCGATCAGCGCGAACATCGCGAAGGCGAAGCCGGTCACCGCGTTCTCGGAGACCACGTAGCGGGCGTGGCTGAAGATCGAGTTGGTCGGCGGCTTTGGCGGCGCCGGCGCGTTGGCGGTGGTGTCGGTCATCCTTCGAGCCTCACGCGCGGGTCGATCACGGTGTAGAGGATGTCGATCGTCAGATTGAGCGCCACGTAGAGCACCGCCATGGTGAGCACGAAGCCCTGCACCGGCGCGAAGTCCGATTGCAGCAGCGCCTCGACCGCGTAGGAGCCGATGCCCGGCCAGGCGAACACTTTCTCCACCAGCACGTTGGCGCCGAGCAGGAACGAGAACACCATGCCGAGCGTGGTCACGACCGGCAGCATGGCGTTGCGGAACGCGTAGGTGATGATCACGGTGCGGTCGTTGAGGCCGCTGGCGCGCGCGGTGCGCACGAACTCCGAGGCCAGGACCGCGAGCATCGAGGCGCGGGTCATGCGCGCGATCGGCGCCAACGAAAAGATCGCAAGCGTCAACGACGGCAGGATGAGCTGGCTCAGCGCCGAGCGGAAGGTTTCGAGATCGCCGACCAGCAGGCTGTCGATCAGGTAGAAGCCGGTGAGCTCCGGCGGCGCCGTGGCGAAGGGATCGAGCCGGCCGACCGGGGAGGGCGCCCAGCCGAGCAGGTAATAGAAGGCGTAGACCAGAAGGAGCCCGGTGAAGAACACCGGCAGCGACACGCCCGCGGTCGCGACCACGCGGCAGGCGTGGTCGATCCAGGAGCCTTGCTTTACGGCGGCGAGGATGCCGAGCGGGATCGCAATGGCGAGCGACAGGATGAGGCCGAGCAAGGTCAGCTCGGCCGAGGCGGGCAGGCGGCTGGTGATCTCGGTCAAGACCGGGCGGCCGGTGGAGAGCGAGTTGCCGAAGTTGCCGCGGGAGAGGTCCGAGACATAGTGCACGAACTGTTCGGGCAGCGGCCGGTCGAGACCGAGCGTCTTCCTGATCTCGGCGATGGATTCCGCGGTCGCCGCGGGACCGGCGAAATACGCCGCCGGGTCGCCGGGCAGCACGCGGGTCAAGAGGAACGTCACGATCACGACGCCAATGAGCGTCGGGATCACGGTCACGAGGCGCTTGGCAATCGTCGTCAGCATGGCGTTGCTCCCGAGGCGTAGGCAGCGCGAATGCGCTGCCGTCCTTCGCGTCAGCCCTTGACGATGGACCGGTAGTCGACCTGCCGGTGGAACCAGTAGCCGTAGCCGGAGATGTTCTTCTGGGTGGCGACGTTGAGGTACGGCTGGAACAGCGGGATGCGCGGCACCTCGGCGAACGCCTTGGTGACGAAGCCCTTCACGCCGGCATCGTACTTGGCCTTGTCGCCGATGGCGGCGGCGTCGCGTGCGCCGTCGATGAAGGCGTCCATGTCCTTGTCGACGTAGCTGGAGGTGTTGAACACCGCGTTCAGGCCCGAATAGCACCAGAAGAAGAAGTATTCCGGATAGTCCAGCCAGCCGGAGAAGAAGTTGACCATCAGCGGCATCGACTTCTTGGCCATCTCGCTGCGCCAATTGGCGCCCGGGACTTTGTTGATGGTGGTCTTGATGCCGATCTGGCCGAGGCTTTCCTGAAGCAGGATAGCGATCGGCTCGGAGTTCACGCCGTCGCCTAGATCGAACGAGATTGTGGTGTCGATCGGCCCCGAGCCAGATGCCTGCATCAGCGCCTTGGCCTTCTCGATGTCGGTCGTGTAGCCGGTTGGCTGTGGCCACACCGAGCCGCCCGGGCCGTCGTTCGAGGCCGCGCCGAACATCGGCTTGGCGACGCCGAACATCGCGGCATCGATGATCTTCTGGTACGGGATCGCGTAGGCGACCGCCTGGCGCACCTTCGGGTTGTCGAAGGGCGGGGTCTTGACGTTCATCTCGACGCTGTAGAGCCCGTTGGTGATCGGGTTGGAGATCATCTTGAGCTTGCCCTCTTTCTTCATCTCCGAGAAATCCTTCGCGGGCAGGTCGAAGGAAATGTCGGCGTCGCCGCGCTCCATCAGCGCACGGCGGTTGCCGCCGGACGGGATGGTGCGCCAGATCACGCGCTTGATCTCGGGCAGCTTGCCGGCGACCCAGGCGTCGTTACGCTCATAGATCGTCTCGACGCCGGGCTTCCAGCTCGTCACCTTGTAGGCGCCGGAGCCTGCGGTGTTGCTCTTGGTGTAGTCGAGCGCCCAAGGATCCTTCTCGGTGGCCTGCTTCTTCAGAAGCTCGGAGTTGAAGATGCCGGGCACAACGACCGCGATGTCGGGAACGGTGAGGCGGTCCTTCTTGGCGAGGTCGATGCGGAACGTGAAGTCGTCGACCGCGACGAACTGCTCCTTGGCGGTGAGCGAGCCCGCCTTCATCTGCACGGTCGGGAAGCCGCCGACCGTGACGGCGCGGTCGAACGACCATTTCACGTCCTTGGCGGTGAGCGGCGCGCCGTCGTGGAATTTGGCGTTCTTCTTCAGCTTGAACGTGATCGACATGTCGCCGACGCTCATGTCCTCGGCGAGCTCCATCTTGAACTTGTCGCGATCGTAGATGGCCGAGCCGTCGGGCAGCGTCTTGGTCTCGTGGCTGATCAGCCGGTCGTAGCAATTCCACGACACCTCGTAGCCGGGGCGGTTGGTGCCGACGCCCTGGACGTCCAGGTTGTTCGGGCCGTTCTCGCTGACGGTGAGGAGGGTCTCCTTGCGCGACTGCGCCTTGGCGGGCGACCAGATCGCTGGTGCCGAAACTCCGGCCGCGGCCAGAGCGGTTGCCGATTTCAGAAAGTCACGACGCTTCATCCATCCCCTCCATGCCCATTCGAGGGCTGATGGGAGGGTTCCCCGCAAAGCTCGTGCCAGAATGGCCGGAAAACACCGGCCTGATTTCACAGAAGAATTTCGGCCGTTGCGGGTCGCGCGACAGCGCCGCTGCGCGTTTGAATGCGATTTGAAATCTGCGCCTAAAAATTAGGCAGCATGGGCCTTTGGCCGAGCGGTCTGTGGCCGACTTTGCGGGTCAGTGAGCCAGCGCGCCGTTGGCCTGCTTCCAGGCATTGATGCCGCCCTGGATATGGCAGGCGCTGGTGAGGCCGGCGTCCTGCGCGGCCTGCACCGCCATGGCCGAGCGCTCGCCGAAGGCGCAGTAGAACAGCAGCCGCTTGCTGGTGGACCTGGCGAGTTCATGCAGCGTGCCGCCGTCGCTGATGCTTTCCTGCAGGCTCGGATAGGGCACGTGCAGCGAACCCGGGATGGTGCCGTGGCGGTCGCGCTCGCTCTTCTCGCGGAGATCGATCATGGCGACGCCTGAATTGCCGACAAGGCCCAGCGCCTCGGCGGCGCTCAGCGCCCAGCCGCGGCGCGCGACTTCTTCCTGATGCAGGCCGACCTTCATGTTGGCCGGGATCGCCACGTCCATCATCTTCGGATTGGCGAGCTTCAGGTTGTTCATCAGCGTGACGTATTCGTCCATCGACTTCACCTGGAGCCGCGGGTTGAACGCCTTCTCCTCGCCGATGGTGGAGACGGTGTCGCCCTTGTAGTCGTGCGCCGGATAAACCAGCGTCGACTCCGGCAGCTTCAACAGCCGTCCGAACAGCGACTCGTATTGCATGCGCGGATCGCCGTTCTGGAAATCGGTGCGGCCGGTGCCGCGGATCAGCAGCGTGTCGCCGGTGAACACGCGGTCCGGCATCACGAAGCTGTAGGAGTCGTCGGTGTGACCGGGCGTGTAGAGCACGTCGAGCGTGATGCCCTCGATGGTCAGGCGGTCGCCGTCGGCCAGCCGCATCGACACCACGTCGGCCTTGGTCTGCTCGCCCATCACGGTGATGCAGTGGGTCTTATCCCGGAGTGCACCAAGGCCGGTGATGTGGTCGGCATGCATGTGCGTGTCGACCGCCTTGACCAGCTTGAGGTCGAGCTCTTTGACCAGCGCGAGATAACGGTCGACCTTCTCCAGCACCGGATCGATGATCAGCGCCTCGCCGCCGCGGCGGCTCGCCATCAGATACGAGTAGGTGCCTGAGGTCTGGTCGAACAGCTGGCGGAAGATCATGACAATTTCCCCGGCTTGAAACAGGTCCCCCCGGCCTGAATCGCGCGGGCGAAAGCATAACGCGGCTACCCGCACTAGGCTATGTAGATCATCTTTCTTGTCATGCCACCGTCCACGGTAAAATTTGCTCCGGTGATGAAGCCGGATTTCTCGCGGTCGAGCAGGAAGGCGACCGTTTCGGCGACGTCCTGCGGCTTGCCGACGCGGCCGACGGGGTGCTGCTGATGGTCGCGGCGCTTGAGCTTGCTGTAATCGTTGGTGGCGATCCAGCCGGGGCTCACGCAATTGACGCGGATCTCGGGGCCGAGGCTGATGGCGAGCGCGTGCGTCAGTGCGACAAGCCCGCCTTTGGACGCCGCATAGGATTCGGTATTCGGCTCCGACATCAGCGCGCGGCTCGACGCCACGGTGACGATCGAGCCCTTGGCAGCGCGCAGCGCGCGCTGCGCCTCGCGGGCGAGGAGGAACGTCGAGGTCAGGTTGGTGTCGATGACCCGGCGCCAGTCGTCGAGCTCCATCCGCCGCAGCGGCCGCCGCACCAGGACACCGGCGTTGGCCACCACCGCATCGAGCCGGCCGAAGCGTTCCAGCGTCAGCGCCACGGCCTCGCGCACCGCATCCTCGTCGGCGGCGTCGCCTTCATAGGTCACCGACGAGCGCGCCCAGCCACGGAATTGCTGCGCCAGCCGCGTCTTCGGCAGGTCGAAGGCGGTGACGCACCAGCCGGCTTCAAG
>CAKZHN010000128.1 GCA_936924235.1 uncultured Rhodoplanes sp.
GCCTAAGTGACTGGAGTTCAGACGTGTGCTCTTCCCGATCTGTCGCGGTCGCCTCCGTCGAGCAGGACGGACTCGGCGGCGACATGTTCCAGGACTCGGACCACTCCGAGACCATGACGCAGCCGATCACCAAGTGGTACTGGCAGGCGCTCACCACGGCCTCCGTGCCGGCCACGGTCCGCCGCGGCATGAAGTTCGCCTCGACGCCGCCCTGCGGGCCGGTGTTCCTGTCGCTGCCCACGAACGTGTTGCGCGAGCAGGCGACCGCCGGCATCTGGGATCATTCGAAATTCGATGTGCCGATGCACATCCGGCCCGACAAGGAGTCGGTCGAGAAGACCGCCCGCGCGCTCCTTGAAGCCAAGAACCCGATGATCAGCATCGGCGACGAGTTGACCTGGTGCCGCGCCGGCAAGGAGGTTGTGGCGCTGGCCGAGTTGCTCGGCATTCCGGTCGCCGGCCAGTACGGCCCGCTGGGCTACTGGTCGCGGCCGTTCCCGACCCGGCATCCGCTTTACATCGGGCCGCATCTGCGCGACATGCGCTATCCCGGCAAGCCCGACGTGCTGCTCAATCTCGGCAACCGCTACGGCGAACGCAACGCGCCCGGCACCACGCTGATCTCGGTGCGGCTCGACCCGACCAGCCTGTCGCGCTCCGCGCCGGTGGATCTCGGCATGGTGGCCGACCTGAAGCTCGCCGCCGCCGACATCGCGGACGCGATCCGCAGCATGGCGACCGCGACGCGGCTTAAGGAAATCGCCGAGGAGCGCACGGCGCGCACCCGCGCCTACAGCAGTGAGATGTGGGAGCTGCGCCAGAAGATCGCGCGCGAGAACGCCGACCGCAATCCGGTGAGCCTGGAGCGGCTGGCGCTCGAGCTCGAAGGCACGCTCGACCGCGACACCTGCTACGTCTGCGACGTCGACTCCGGCAAGACCATGGACCCGCTGATGTCGTTCGGCGGCGACGACAAGCAGTACATCGGCACGAGCCCGAGCATTCTCGGCTGGGGGATGGCTGCTGCGTTCGGCGTCAAGCTGGCGCGGCCCGACCTGCCGGTGATCTCGATCGTGGGCGACGGCAGCTTCTGCTTCAGCGGTCCGCAGCCGCTGTGGAGCCAGGCGCGCTACAAGGCGCCGGTGCTCAACATCGTGCTGAACAACCACAGCTACAACAACGAGCGCAATCGCATCTGGCACTACGGCGGGCGCCAGTTCCAGACCGGCCGCGACATGACCTGTTACCTGGGCGACCCCGACATCGACTACGCCAAGTCGGCGCAGGCCTTCGGCGTCGAGGGCGAGACCGTCAAGGAGCCGGGCGGGCTGAAGGACGCGGTGGCGCGCGGCCGGCGCGCGGTCGCCGAGGGGCGGCCGTATCTGCTCGACATCCACACCTATCGCGATGGCATCGGTGCGGTGTCGACCTGGCATCCGTCGTATTCGGTGGCCGACAAGCGCACGAGGAAGGTCTGATGAAGCGTATCGCGTTGCTGCTCGTGGCCGCCGCCTGTGCGGCCGCGACTCCCGCCCGTGCGCAGAACGCCCCGGCGCTGCCGGCCGGCGAGGGCCGCGACATCGTCGCGGTCGCCTGCACGCAATGCCATGCGCTGACGCCATTGGTCGGCATGCGCGACGGGCCGAACGGCTGGAAGCGCCATGTGTACAACATGGTGATCCGCGGCGCGCAGCTGCCGCCGCGCGACATCGAGACGGTGCTGAACTATCTCAACACCAACTTCGGTCCGGGGCAGTCGCTGCCGCCGGCGAAGCCCGTGACGCTGCCGGCGGGCGCCGGCAAGGAGCTGGTCGAGACGCGCTGCACGCTCTGCCACGATCTCGAGCGCGTCACCGCGGCGAAGCGCGGCAAGCGCGACTGGCCCGGCGTGGTCGCCAACATGTTCGACCGGTTCGGGCATTCTGAGCCGGAGGAAGCCAAGGCGATTTCGGCTTATCTCGCGGCGAACTACGGCAGCGACTGAAGCGTCAGGCTGACGCCCGCTCGCGCAGATGCAGCGAGGCGAGGAATTCCTGCCGCGTCTCGGGCTGGTCTCTGAAAGCGCCCAGCATGCGGCTCGTCACCATCGAGACGCCCGGCTTGTGAACGCCGCGCGTCGTCATGCACTGGTGGGTGGCCTCGATCACGACCGCGACGCCCATGGGCTGCAGGACCTTGTCGAGACAGGTGGCGATTTCGGCGGTCATCTTTTCCTGGATTTGCAGACGCCTGGCATACACGTCGACCAGCCGCGCCAGCTTCGAGATGCCCACCACCCGCCGCCGCGGCAGATAGGCGATATGCGCGCGGCCGATGATCGGCGCCAGATGGTGCTCGCAATGCGACTCGAATGGAATGTCGCGCAGCGCCACGATCTCGTCGTAGCCCGCGACCTCCTCGAATGTCCTGCTGAGGTACTGACGCGGATCCTGCTGGTAGCCTCCGAACCACTCTTCGAACGCGCGGGCCACGCGGCCTGGGGTGCCGACGAGCCCTTCACGGCGCGGATCGTCACCCGCCCAGCGCAACAGGACCCGGACGGCGTCTTCGGCTTCGGACCGGGATGGCTTGCGAAGCGGGCGAGCACGAGCCGATTTCGTCATGATGCCGGACGCTCCTCGGACAGCGTTCCGTTAATTCGCTGCTGTCTTTGAAGGTTCCCGCCGGCGCGGAGCCTAGTGCCGTCCGCCGGCGAGCTCCGTCAGCATCGCCAGCGCCTGCAGCACCGAAAGCCTGCGCACCTCGCCGCGGCCGATATCGCCGAAACGGCGCTCGCGGTGGGTGAGGCGGCCATCGCGCGCCGCGGCCGCGAAATGCACCAGGCCCACGGGCTTCTCGGCCGAGCCGCCGCCGGGACCGGCGATGCCGGTTATCGCCACGGTAAGATCGGCGCGCGAATGCGCGAGCGCGCCTTTGGCCATGGCTTCGGCGGTCTCGCGGCTCACCGCGCCATGCGCTTCGAGCGTCGCAGCGGGCACGCCGATCATCTGCTGCTTGGCTTCATTGGTGTAGGTGACGAAGCCGCGGTCGACCACGGCCGACGAGCCCGCGATGTCGGTGAGCGCGCCGGCGACGAGCCCGCCGGTGCAGGACTCGGCGGTCGCAATCCAAAGCTTCTTCGCCTTGCACAGATCGAGCAGAGCGGTTGCGGCGGCCTGTGTTTCGGCGTCCGCCATCAGCGTGATCTCACCAGGACCAGGGCAGGCGCACCGTCGCGGTCGCCATCGCAACGATGCCCTCGCGCCGACCGGTGAAGCCGAGCTGCTCGCTGGTCGTCGCCTTGACGGCGACGCGATCCACCGCGATGTCGGCGATCTCGGCGATGCGCTGGCGCATGGCGTCGCGATGCGGGCCGATGCGCGGCGCCTCGCAGACGATCGTGACGTCGATATTCGCGACCTTGCCGCCGCGCTTGGCGACGCGATCGATCGCGAACTTCAGGAACTGGTCCGAAGAGGCGCCTTTCCAGCGCGGATCGCTCGGCGGAAAGTGCTTGCCGATGTCGCCGTCAGCGATCGCGCCGAGAATGGCGTCGACGATCGCATGGAGTGCGACGTCGGCGTCGGAATGGCCGGTGACGCCCTGGTCGTGCGGAATGCGAAGCCCGCCGAGCCAGACGTGATCGCCTTCGCAGAACTCATGCACGTCGAACCCGTTGCCGAGCCGCAGATCGGCGAGGCTTGCGATGCGCCGCGCCTCGGCCTTGGCGAAATCCTCATCGGTGGTGAGCTTCACGTTGCCGCTTTCTCCCGAAAAAACCGTGACCTTGTGACCGGCCCATTCGAACAGCGCCGCGTCGTCAGTGAAATCCTGACGTCCTTCGCCGGCGGCCTTGCGATGCGCGGCGAGCAGCGCCGCGAAGTTGAAGGCCTGCGGCGTCTGCACCGAGCGCAGCTCGCTGCGATCCACCGTTCCGGTGACGCGGCCGTTCGCATCGACGCGCTTGATGGTGTCGGTGACTTCGAGCGCCGGGATCGCCGCACCGGTTTCGCCGCAAGCAGTGATTGCGCGCGAGACCAGTTCTGCCGAACAGAACGGACGCGCGGCGTCGTGAATCAGCACGATGTCTGGCGCGTGCGTGCTCAGCGCTTCGAGGCCTGCAAGCACCGAAGCCTGCCTTGAGGCACCGCCTGCCACCGGCGGCAGCAGCTTCAGGCCCGACGCCGCGGCGTTGAAAAGCGTGCGGTCATCCGGGTGAATGACGCTCTGCACAGCGCCGACCTGGCCGTGCCAGGAGAGCAGCGACAGGCTCGAACGGATCACAGGTTCTCCCGCCAAGTGGCGGTATTGTTTGGGTAAATTGCCCCCGGCGCGAACTCCGCGTCCGGCAGCGACCACCACGGCAGCAACAGAAGGACCCATCGAAAATCCCAGCAAATACGCAGTTTCCGTGCTGGCTTTACCGCGTTCACCGAGGACACAAAAGGATTTCCACCGATGGTATTTATGTTGCGTTGCAGCACTTGCGCGGCGACGATAATTGATTAAACTCTATGCAGCATCGCCACCGCCTAATCCGTAGGCAAGAAGTGAATTCGACAGAGAACAGACGGGATTTGGACTGGGCCGCCAGCGGCTTCTGCATCGGGAATATTGCGGTGCAGAATCGTGTCGTGCTGGCGCCGATGTCGGGCGTGACCGACGCGCCGTTCCGCCGTCTGGTGTCCGAGCTGGGCGCGGGCCTCGTCGTCTCCGAGATGACCGCGAGCGACGCGCTGATCGAGGGCAATCGCAACGCCGCGCTGCGCATCGAGGGGCAGGGCGTCGGCACCCACGTGGTGCAACTCGCCGGCTGCGAGCCGCACTGGATGGCCGAGGGCGCAAAGATCGCCGAAGGCGCGGGCGCCGACATCATCGACATCAACATGGGCTGCCCGGCGAAGCACGTCGCCAACAAGCAGTCGGGCTCGGCGCTGATGCGCGATCTCGATCATGCGCTGACCCTGATCGAGGCCACGGTGGGGGCGGTGGCGCTGCCGGTGACGCTGAAGATGCGGCTCGGCTGGGACGACAGATCCATCAACGCGCCGGAGCTGGCGCGCCGCGCCGAGGCGGCCGGCGTGCGGCTGATCACGGTGCATGGCCGCACGCGCTGCCAGTTCTACAAGGGGACCGCCAACTGGGAGGCGATCCGCGCCGTCAAGGACGCGATCTCGATCCCGCTGGTCGTCAACGGCGACATCCGCGGCTTTGTCCACGCCGAGGAAGCGCTGAATGCCTCCGGCGCGGATGCCGTGATGGTCGGCCGCGCCGCGCAGGGGCGGCCGTGGCTCCCTGGCCAGATCGCGCGCTATCTCGAGACCGGCCGCAAGGAAGCGGCCCCGCCGCTGGCCCAGCAGTTCAAGCTGGCCGCTACGCTTTACGACGAGATGCTCGATCATCACGGGCTGCGCATCGGGCTGAAGCACGCCCGCAAGCATCTCGGCTGGGCGCTCGATGCGGCGGCCGCCACCGCCGGCGTCGCGTTCGAGACGCTGAAGAGCTGGCGCGGCACGGTGCTGACCAGCGAGAGCCCGGCCGAGGCGCGTACGCGCCTCGCGGAAGCCTACGACGCGTTCGCCTGTGGAGTGTCCGCATGAGCGAGGCCAGCATGCGCGCGCCCAGCGCCGCCCAGCATCGCGCCGCAGACGCAGTGCTCAACGCGCTGCCGCTGCCGGTGATTACCGTGGCGGCCGACGGCAAGATCGCCGACGCCAACGTGGCGGCGGAGAGTTTCTTCGAGTCCTCGGTGGCGTTCCTGCGGCGCCAGCAGCTCCGCGACCTGGTGCCGTTCGGCAGTCCCTTGCTGGCGCTGGTCGAGCAGGTGCGCGACCGCGGCGCCGCCGTCAACGAATACAAGGTCGACCTGTCGACGCCGCGCAATCCCGGCGATCGCCTGGTGGACCTGCATGTCGCGCCGCTCCCCGAGCGGCCCGATCACGTGGTGGTGATGCTCCAGGAGCGCACCATCGCGGACAAGATGGACCGCCAGCTCACCCATCGCGGCGCGGCGCGCTCGGTGAGCGCTCTCGCCGCGATGCTGGCACACGAGATCAAGAACCCGCTGTCAGGCATCCGCGGCGCGGCTCAGCTTCTCGAGCAGTCGGCCGGCGACGACGACCGCACGCTGACGCGGCTCATCTGCGACGAGGCCGACCGCATCGTGAAGCTCGTCGACCGCATGGAGGTGTTCTCCGACGAGCGCCCGGTCGAGCGCGAGCCGGTCAACATCCATGTCGTGCTGGAGCACGTCAAACGCCTGGCGCAGTCTGGCTTTGGGCGGCACATCAAGTTCGTCGAGACCTATGACCCGTCACTGCCGCCGGTGTTCGCCAACCGCGACCAGCTCGTCCAGGTGTTCCTCAACCTGGTGAAGAACGCCGCCGAGTCGATCGGCGAGGGCGCGGCCGACGGCGAGATCCAGATCACCACCGCGTTCCGCCCGGGCGTGCGGCTGTCGTTGCCTGGCGCGAAGTCGCGCGTTTCGCTGCCTTTGGAATTCTGCGTCAAGGACAACGGGCCGGGCGTGCCCGAAGACCTGATGCCGCATCTGTTCGATCCGTTCGTGACGACCAAGCCGACCGGCTCGGGGCTCGGCCTCGCGCTCGTTGCCAAGATCGTCGGCGATCACGGCGGCATCATCGAATGCGAATCGCAGCAGAGGCACACGTTGTTCCGTGTGCTGATGCCGATGTTCACCGGTGACGGCGCCGGGCCTTCACCCGCTTAGGACCAAGGACTCGAGAGAGGACCCAAACAGGGCTCAAGAGGTTTCCATGCCAGCGGGAAGCATTCTGGTCGCCGACGACGATGCGGCGATAAGGACCGTGCTTAACCAGGCGCTGTCGCGCGCAGGTTACGAGGTGCGGTCCACCGGCAACGCCGCCACTTTGTGGCGGTGGGTCAGCCAGGGCGAGGGCGACCTGGTCATCACCGACGTGGTGATGCCGGACGAAAACGCATTCGATCTGCTGCCGCGGATCAAGAAGCTGCGGCCCAATCTGCCGGTGCTCATCATGAGCGCGCAGAACACCTTCATGACGGCGATTCGCGCCTCCGAGCGCGGGGCCTACGAGTATCTGCCCAAGCCCTTCGACCTGAAGGAGCTGATCTCGATCGTCGGCCGCGCGCTGTCGGAGCCGAAGGAAAAGCCGGCCGATGCCGGCAAGCCCGAGGACCTGGACTCGATCCCGCTGGTCGGCCGCTCGGCCGCGATGCAGGAGATCTACCGCCTGGTCGCCCGCCTGATGCAGACCGACCTCACGGTGATGATCTCGGGCGAGTCCGGCACCGGCAAGGAGCTGGTGGCGCGGGCGCTGCACGACTACGGCAAGCGCCGGAGCGGGCAGTTCGTCGCCATCAACATGGCAGCGATCCCGCGCGATCTCATCGAATCGGAATTGTTCGGCCACGAGAAGGGCGCCTTCACCGGCGCCAACACGCGGTCGTCGGGCCGCTTCGAGCAGGCCGACGGCGGCACGCTGTTCCTCGACGAGATCGGCGACAT
>CAKZHN010000129.1 GCA_936924235.1 uncultured Rhodoplanes sp.
ATCGTGACCGAAGAGGCGGAAATCGCGATCATCGACATCACCGGCGTACCGACGTTCGACACACTCACTGCCCAGCATCTTCTGAAGACGGTTTCCGCGGCGCGCCTGATGGGCGCCGATTGCATCATCAGCGGCATTCGCCCCCAGATCGCGCAGACCATCGTCCATCTTGGCGTCGAGCTGAACGTCATTTCGAAGGCGTCATTGGCCGATGCATTTGCGGTCGCCTTGCGCCGAACCGGGCGTACCGTCGCAAAGATCAAGAGAACGGACGCCCAGCAAACCACGCCCGGCAATAAGACGGCGGAACGGGGCGAGTAAACGATGGACCGTATCCCGATCCTCAAGTTTGGGGACGCGCTGCTCGTGACCATTCAGGTCGACATGCACGACCGCCTCGCGACTGCGCTCGAAGAAGACCTCACCGGGAAGATCGTGCAGTTCAACGCCAAGGGCGTGCTGATCGATATCTCGGCTCTGGAAATCGTCGACAGCTTCATCGGGCGGATGCTCGATAACATCGCGGCTGTCTCACGCATCCTCGACGCCGAAACCGTTGTTGTCGGTATGCGCCCGGCGGTGGCCATCACGCTGGTCGAGCTTGGCTTGTCCCTGAGTGGCGTGAAGACCGCGTTGAACGTCGAGCGGGGAATGGAGCTCATTCAGAAGGCGAGCCTCGAATTGGAGGCCGATGATGCCGCCGAGGAATGAACGCCTCGAGGTCCGCACCTCCGATGACGTTGTGAGGGCGCGGCAAGTCACGCGTTCGCTGGCGCTGGAAGCCGGGCTCAGCCTCGTCGACCAGACCAAGATCGTGACGGCGGCGAGCGAGCTCGCCCGCAACATGCTGGACTATGGCGGCGGCGGCGTGGTGCTCCTTGACGTTCTCGAGGCCGGAGCGCGGCGAGGCCTGCGGCTGATCTTTGAGGATCAGGGGCCTGGCATCGCCGACATCGAAACCGCGCTCAAGGACGGCTACACCACCGGCAAGGGCATGGGGCTGGGGCTGGGTGGGGCGCGGCGTCTTTGCAACGAATTTTCCATCGTATCGAAGCCGGGCGAGGGCACCAAAGTCACCATCGCGCGTTGGAAGTGACCAGCGAAATGATCAGCCTTCAAGTCCGCGATCAGAGTCAGGTGGCTGAAGTCCGCCGGGAATCGACGGCGGTCGCTGCGCGGCACGGTTTCGATGACGGCGACGCCGGCCGGGTCGCGCTGGTGGCGACCGAACTCGCGACCAACCTGATCAAGCACGGATCAGGCGGTGAGGTTCTGGCGGGCACCTTCGATGACATGGATGGAGTCGGCGTGGAGCTCATCGCCCTGGACAAGGGGCGGGGGATGGTGGACGTCGCCGCCTGCTTGCGCGACGGCTACTCCAGCGCCGGCACGGCCGGTCACGGACTTGGCGCGGTGGTCCGGCAATCGAGCGCCGTCGACATCGCCTCGTGGGTCGGCGTCGGAACCGCGGTGCTCGCCCGCTTTGTGGCCGGCAAGGTCGGGGCGACGCCCTCCGCACCGACAGCCGGATGGGGCGCCGTCGCAGTGCCGATGCCCGGATAGTCGGTTTGCGGCGACTCGTGGAGTGTTGCCGACAGCGCGCTCGGCCGCACCTTCATGGTGGCGGACGGCCTGGGCCATGGGCCGGACGCCGCCGAGGCGTCGGTCGAGGCGGTTCGCGTGTTCGGCCGCTTCAACGGCCATCAGGTCCCCACCTTGCTCGATTACATTCACGGCGGGCTTCGTGCGACGCGCGGCGCGGCGGTGTCGATTGCCCGTCATGATGCTGCGGCTCGCAAGATGGTCTATTCCGGCATCGGCAATGTCGCGGGCGTTCTTGCAGTCCCCGATGCGCTCCGCCGCATGGTCTCGATGGCGGGGACAGCGGGGTTCAACGCGCGCAAGATTCAGGCGTTCGATTATCCGTTCGAGTCAGGTCTGCTGATCCTTCACTCCGACGGGCTGCAATCGAACTGGACGCTGGATCGCTATCCGAATCTCGCCTCGCTGCATCCGACGCTGATCGCCGCGATCCTTTATCGGGACCTCACCCGCGGGCGCGACGACAGCACCGTCCTGGTCGGCAAGTGGTGACGGCGATGTCAGCAAGCTCCAAGACCTCAAGCTCCAAGACCTGGCCCATCGTCACCGTTCCGATCGAGATCGAAAGCGACGTTGTCGCCGTGCGGCAGCGTGCGCGTCGGATCGCCGAGCTGTTGGGCTTCGAACGGCAGGATCAAACGCGGATCGCCACGGCTGTTTCCGAGCTGGCCCGCAATGCCTTTGGTTATGCGGGTGGCGGAAAGGCGGAGTTCTTTATCGATCCGTCCGCTGCACCGCAGGTGTTGAAGGTGCGGATCAGCGACAAAGGAAAGGGGATTGCCGACCTACAGGACATCCTCGATGGCCGCTATCGCTCGCAGAGCGGCATGGGTCTCGGCCTGGTCGGCGCGCGGCGGCTGATGAATCATTTTCATATTTCATCGTCATCGGCCGGCACCATCGTCGAAATCGGGCACGACTTGCCGGTGAAATCTTCGCCGATCGCCCGCACCAAGCTCAACGAAGTCGCGGCCGCCCTGCAGACGGAGAATTCCAGCGATCCACTCGCGGCGCTGCGCGAGCAGAACCGCGAGTTGATGCAGAGCCTCGAAGAGATCCGCCGCCGCGACGAGGAGAGCAAGCAGCTCAATCAAGAACTCGGCGACACCAACCGCGGCGTCGTGGCGCTCTACGCGGAGCTCGACGAACGCGCCGAGCAGCTTCGCCGGGCCAGCGAGCTGAAGACCCGGTTCATGTCCAACATGAGCCATGAATTCCGCACGCCGCTCAATTCGGTGCTGGCCTTGTCACGGCTGCTGCTCGACCGGATCGATGGCGATCTGACGGCCGAGCAGGAGCGGCAGGTCGGTTACATCCGAAGGTCGGCCGAGAGCCTGCTGGAACTCGTCAACGATATGCTCGATCTGGCCAAGGTCGAGGCCGGCAAGGTCGATGTCCGGCCGGTGGTGTTTACCGTGACCAACCTGTTCGGCAGCCTGCGCGGCGCGTTGCGGCCGCTGCTGACGAGCCAGTCTGTCGAATTGGTCTTCGATCCAGATCCCGGACTTCCAGGCCTCTACACCGATGAGGCGAAGCTCACTCAGATTCTTCGCAACCTGATCTCCAACGCTCTGAAATTCACCGAGGAGGGCGAGGTCCGCGTGACCGCTCGTTACGATTCCGAGAGCACTTTCGCGAACTTCACGGTGCGCGACACCGGCATCGGAATCGCGGCTGCCGATCAGGAGCGAATCTTCGAAGAGTTTTCGCAGGTCGACACCGCCATCCAAAAAAAGGTCAAAGGCACCGGACTTGGGCTGCCGCTGTCGCGGTCATTGGCGCGGCTTCTCGGCGGCGATCTTACGATCGAAAGCGTGCCCGGCCAGGGATCGGTGTTTTCGGTTGCGATCCCAATCTCACTCGGCGATCCGGCCAATGTCCGGCCTCCTGCCGACCAGTCCAGCAAGCGCGTGCTGCTGATCGATGACGACGAAACCTTCCGCTACGTGATGAAGCAGATCATCGGCAACGAGCCGCGCTACATTTTCACCGAGGCGAGCGGCGGCGAGGAAGGCCTTCGTATGGCCCGCAGCGAACGCCCGGACGTTATTATTCTCGACCTGCAAATGCCGACCGTTGACGGTTTCACCGTGCTGCAGGAACTCGCGGCCGATCAGCGCACGAGCACCATTCCGGTCATCGTTTCCACCTCGATGACGGTCAACGCCGAACTCAAGGCACGTCTTCCGGCGGGAACCCGCCTGATCTCCAAGAACGTTATTTCGCGTGAGAATGTTGCGCTGTTTCTTCGTGATGCAACCCGGGGCGGAACATGATGACTCAAGCCCGCCCGGTGATTCTCAACGTCGACGATCAGGACCCTGAGCGTTACATCAAGACGCGCGATCTCAAGCAGAATGGATTCGAGGTTATCGAAGCCAAGACGGGCGCGGAAGCGTTGCGGCTGATCGAACATTTCCGCCCGCCGGTCGTGCTGCTCGACGTTCAGCTCCCTGACATCAGCGGGTTCGAGGTCTGTGCCTTTATCAAACAGAAATGGCCCGACGTGATGGTGCTCCAGACCTCCGCGACCTTCACGACCTCGCAACACCGCGTGCAGGGCCTGGAGGGCGGCGCCGATGCCTATCTGGTGCAGCCCGCTGAGCCTGTGGAATTGGGCGCCGCGGTCAATGCCCTGCTGCGGATTCATCGGATGGAGGCGGCGCAGCGCGCTTTGAATGCAACGCTCGAGCAGCGCGTGCAGGACCGGGTGCGTGACCTCGCTGAGTCGAATGCAAGGCTCAAGGCCGAGATTGTCCAGCGGAAGAAGGCCGAATCGGCGCTCGTGCAGTCGCAGAAGATGGAAGCGGTCGGGCAGCTCACCGGCGGGCTCGCCCATGACTTCAACAATCTTTTGACCGCCGTCATCGGGAACCTCGATTTGATCAAGGCTCGGGCAACCGATCCTCGAATCATACGATGGGCCGAAAACGCCTTTAACGCAGCGCGCCGGGGCTCCAAGCTGACAAGCCAGTTGCTCGCGTTTTCCCGCACCCAGCAGCTTGCAACCGCGCCCGTGGATATCAATGCGCTGATCGAGAATATGCGCGATCTTCTCGATCAGTCGCTGGGAGCTTCGATCACCGTCGGGACGCGGTTGCAGCCTGATCTGCCGGCGGCTCTGGCCGATGCCAATCAGCTTGAACTCGCGATCCTTAACCTTGCAATCAATGCGCGCGACGCTATGCCCACTGGCGGCACTTTGACGATCTCGACCTCGCTCGACGGCGAAGCTCAAAATGTGGTCGTGGTCTCGATCATCGACACCGGAACGGGGATGTCCGAACAGGTGGCGGCCAAGGCGTTCGATCCGTTCTTCACCACCAAACCGCCTGGCAAGGGGACCGGGCTCGGCCTCGCGCAAGTCTATGGCATCGTCCGGCAGCTTGGCGGCGAGGTGACTCTGGAGAGCAAGCTCGGAGAAGGCACGACGATCGAGTTGAGACTCATGCGCAGCACCGTCGAGGCAAGCCGCAATGAAGCCTCCAAGACCGCCGTGCGTCGGGGGCAATCCGAGAAATTGCTGATTGTCGATGACGATCCGGACGTTCGCGACATCATGGCCAGCGTTCTGACCGACTTGGGCTATGTCGTGGAGGAGGCGTCACAGGGCGATGCGGCCGTTGGTCTGTTCTCCGCATTTTCCCCCGACTTGCTGATCGTCGACTTTGCCATGCCCGGGCTCAATGGAGCCGACGTCGCCGCCGCGGCCCGCAAGAGCAATCCGGATATGCGCATTCTGTTCGTCAGCGGCTTTGCCGATACCGGCAAGCTGGAGGCCGCCGTCGGCAAGGCTTCGTTGCTGCGAAAGCCGTTTCGGCCTGCCGACTTGGCTGCTGCTGTCAGGGACGTGCTCGACAAGTAGCGCGCCGCGCTGGGGGCGCAGTTCGCCGGCTGTGGACACAGTTGGCCCAATCTGGGAAGCGGGGACGGCGGTGGCTTGAAATCGCCGCGATTTGATCCGACAACCCGGTCTGGGCAACTCCGACAACATCCTTGATGACGCGATTGCGAGAACTCCGACCGGCCATACGGTGCCGCCGCCTTGGGCCGGCCCGTTTGCTCGCGGCTTGCGTGCTCGCGGCCTGCGTCTCGACGCAGGCTCTGGCGCAGCAGCAGTCGCTGTTTCCCACTCCGCCGCCACCGCCGCCCCAGGCGCCCGCCAACATGAAGACCGGCGAGGGCGCGATCGCGGTGCAGGCGCGCTACAGCCGCGAGGGCGGCCTCATCAATGGCGGGCTGTATTGGCGGGTCTATGCCGACAAGCCGGACCAGAACGGCGTGTTCCGGCTGCTCAAGGAAGACAGCAATCCGCAGCCGACCTTCGTGCTGCCGGCCGGCAACTACATCCTGCACGTGGCGTTCGGGCTCGCGAGCGCGGCGAAGCCCATCCAGATCGCGGGCGGCGCGACGCGGGAGGTTTTCGAGATCCCGGGCGGCGGCCTGCGGGTCGAGGGCCGCGTCGGCAATGCCAAGATTCCGTCCTCGCAGATCTCGTTCGACATCTACAAGGGCAGCCAGTTCGAGCAGAGCGAGCGGCGTCCGCTCGCCACCAGCGTGCTCACCGGCGACGTGGTGCTGGTGCCTGAGGGCACCTATTACATCCTGTCGAAATACGGCGACGGCAACGCGGTGGTGCGCTCCGACGTGCGCGTGCAGGCCGGCAAACTGACCGACATCATCGTCACGCACCGCGCCGCACAGATCATGTTCAAGCTGGTGAGCCGCCGCGGCGGCGAGGCGCTCGCCAACACCGACTGGGCGGTGATCTCGCCGGCCGGCGACACCATCGCCGAATCCAAGGGCGCGTTTCCGCGCGTGATCCTGGCCGAAGGCGAGTACAAGGTGATCGCCCGCAACGACAACAAGGTCTACCAGCAGGACCTCACCGTGATCCCCGGCGTCGACGGCGAGATCGAGGTGCTGGCGCGCTGAGCGCGCAATTCCGCTTGGCCCTTTTCGTGTTGCAGTAAATTCCCGCCCGTTTACTTTGCGCGTTTTCGCGAAGGCCACCCAGAGCTTGCCTGAACTCACCGGCTACCTCGCCCCCGAGGGCTTCGTCACCGAGCTGCAGCAGGAGCTCGGCAACGCCGTGGTCGAGACCTACGGCCGGCTGGTGCTCGCGTCCGGCCCGGAACGGCCCGTCGCCTGGGTCGCCAACATCTGGCGCGATCCGGTGGAAATCCCGATCGCATCCATCGGCGACGGCGCCAAGAAGCTTCGCGCCATCCAGCGCAACTGGGCGCTCTATTCCGTCGAGCACCACCGCCGCGCCGCGCTGATCGTGGACAACCTGCCGAAGGTATCGGCCAAGCCACTGGCTTTCGGCGCGCCTGCGCCGGCTGCGCCGCTCGGGTCGTGGACGCTCCTTGCACCCGATCGGATTCTGGCGGCCGCGTCGTGCACGAGCCCATTTCCGAACGGCGAGCTGCGCTTCGTCGAGGACCGCACGGCGCCGAGCCGGGCCTATCTCAAGCTCTGGGACGTGCTCACGCTGCTCGGCGAGCGGCCGGAGCCAAATGAGCGTTGCATCGATCTCGGCTCGAGCCCCGGCGGCTGGACCTGGGTGCTGCAGAAGCTCGGCGCCCGCGTCATCAGCGTCGACAAGGCGCCGCTCGATCCGAGCGTCGCTTCGCTGCCCGGCATCGAGTATCGGCAGGAAAGCGCGTTCGGCCTCGATCCGCGCGCCATCGGCCCGGTCGATTGGCTGTTCTCCGACGTCATATGCTATCCGACGCGCCTGCTGACGCTGGTGCAGAGGTGGCTTGCCGCCGGGACGGCCCGGCGCTTCGTGTGCACGGTGAAGTTTCAGGGGGAGACGGACTTCGATGCCATGCGCGGTTTTGCAGCCATCCCC
>CAKZHN010000130.1 GCA_936924235.1 uncultured Rhodoplanes sp.
TCCGATCTTGGTTGCCGCTGTAGGCGTTGGTGAAGAAGTACGCAATCACCACCGCGCTGCCCGCGTAGAGGCCAAGCGTGGTGAGCGCCGTTCTCAGCTTGCGGCGGGAGACCATCCCGACAGTTGAAGCGATCCGCGTTAAAGGCCGGTTACCTTGGAGGGATTTCGATTTGCCCGGACTGCGGCGAAAAGCCTAGCGGCGCTGCCGGAACGCCTTGAGCG
This sequence comes from uncultured Rhodoplanes sp., assembly GCA_936924235.1. Lineage (GTDB taxonomy): Bacteria > Pseudomonadota > Alphaproteobacteria > Rhizobiales > Xanthobacteraceae > Z2-YC6860. Next base: position 223 of record CAKZHN010000130.1, read on the forward strand.
CACTCTTGCCGAGATACCTGGCCTGGGCGCCCAGTTCCTGCTCGATGCGGAGCAACTGGTTGTACTTCGCGGTGCGGTCGGAGCGCGCCACCGAGCCGGTCTTGATCTGGCCGCAGTTGGTGGCGACGGCGAGGTCGGCGATGGTCGAATCCTCGGTCTCGCCCGAGCGATGCGACATCACGGCGGTGTAGCCCGCCTTGTGCGCGGTCTCGACCGCGGCCAGCGCCTCCGTCAGCGTGCCGATCTGGTTGACCTTGACCAGGATCGAGTTGCCGATGCCCTGCTTGATGCAGTCGTTCAGCCGCTCGACGTTGGTCACCATCAGGTCGTCGCCGACCAGCTGGCAGGTCTTGCCGATCATGTCGGTGACGAGCTTCCAGCCGTCGAAATCGTCCTCCGCCATGCCGTCCTCGATGGAGGCGATCGGATAGCGTGCGGTCAGCTCGGCAAGGTACTTGGCCTGCTCTTCCTTGGAGCGGGTTTTCCCTTCGCCTTCATAGACATAATAGCCGCTCTTGAAGAATTCGGTTGAGGCCGGATCGAGCGCGATCACGACCTGGTCGCCGGGCTTGTAGCCGGCCTGCTCGATGGCCCGCATGACCAGGTTCAGCGCCTCCTCGGCCGACTGCAGGTTCGGCGCGAAGCCGCCCTCGTCGCCGACGTTGGTGTTGAGGCCGGCGTCGTGCAGCAGCTTCTTGAGGGTCTGGAACACCTCGACGCCCATGCGCAGGCCTTCCGAGAAGGTCTCGGCGCCGACCGGCATGATCATGAATTCCTGGAAGTCGATCGGGTTGTCGGCGTGCACGCCGCCATTGACGATGTTCATCATCGGCACCGGCAGGACGCGCGCCTGGGTGCCGCCGACATAGCGGTAGAGCGGCATGCGGTTGGCGGCAGCGGCCGCCTTGGCGACCGCGAGCGACACGCCGAGGATGGCGTTGGCGCCGAGCCGGGCCTTGTTCGGGGTGCCGTCGAGCGCGATCAGGGTCTCGTCGATCTTGGCCTGCTCCTCGACCTCCATGCCGCCGATGGCATCGAAAATCTCGTTGTCGATGGCCTGGACCGCCTTCTGCACGCCCTTGCCGAGATAGCGGCCCTTGTCGTTGTCGCGCAACTCCACGGCCTCGTGGGCGCCGGTCGAGGCGCCCGACGGCACCGCGGCGCGGCCACGGGTGTCGTCCTCGAGGATCACGTCGACCTCGACGGTCGGATTGCCGCGGCTGTCGAGAATTTCGCGGGCGATGATGTCGGTAATGGCGGTCATGAGTGTCCCGAACTCTTAAGGCAGTCCGGGGCTTCTACAGGATCAAGCCGCAGGCGGAAAGGGTCCAGAATGAGGCCCGTTTCAGGCTGTCACAAACCGGCGCTTCAGCGTGTCGATGGCCTCGCGCTGCGGCTCCGACGGGCCGTCGTGGGCCGCGACGGCTTCCACCATTTCGACCAGCTCGCGGCGCTCGTCGACGCTCAGCCGCAAGCGGAACAGGTTGGCGAACAGGCCGACCGCCTGCTCGAAATTCTCGGCGCGGCCGGCCACGAAACGGGCGTGGGTCATGCGCTCGGCGAGGTCGCCGTCGAAGCCGAACACGCGACGTGCGGTGTCCTCGATTGCCGCGTATTGCTCGCGGGTCGGGGCATCGGCAGTGCGGGCGATCAGCAGCATCAGGACGATGGCGGCGTCGCGCGGATCGTCGATGGATTGGAGCGGCGCGGCGCGCTGCGTTTCCAGCGCCTTGCGCTTGCGCTCGGCATCGCGGCGCTGGGCCCTCGCCTCCTGGATGTGGTCGAGACCGCCCATCCGGAAGAACCAGTAGATCACCCAGAAAAACAGGGTGCTGAGGATCAGAGCAATGACTGGCATCGGTCTCGCCCCCGTTGCTGCGCTATCTATCGCACGACATGGCGATGCCGGCGTGACCCAGGCGTTGCCTGGGCGTTTCTTGGGGCCGGATTTGCTTGCGGAGGGTTGCCGATCGGTTACTCATAGCGCCATGTCCAGTCGTCCAAAATCTCGCCGTCCAAAGCCTCGCCAAGCCAATGCGTCCGGCCAGCCGCTGCTGCTCGGCCGGCCCGTGCCGCAGCCCGCCTCGCCTGCCGAGGCCGTGCTCGACCGCGTGCCGAACCCGCATCCGGACACCGACTATGTGTCGCGCTTCACGGCGCCTGAGTTCACCTGCATGTGCCCGGTGACAGGCCAGCCGGATTTCGCGCATCTGGTGATCGACTACGTGGCCGGGAAATGGCTGCTGGAGTCGAAGTCGCTGAAGCTCTATCTCGCGAGCTTCCGCAACACCGGCGCGTTCCATGAGGACTGCACGGTCGGCATCGGCAAGCGGCTCGCCGATCTGCTCAAGCCGAAATGGCTCCGGATCGGCGGCTACTGGTATCCGCGCGGCGGTATCCCGATCGACGTGTACTGGCAGACCGGGCGGTTGCCCAAGGGCGTCTGGGTGCCCGACCAGGGCGTGTCGCCCTATCGCGGCCGCGGTTGAACTTCAGGTCGGTCTGGGCTTCACCAGCAGCTGCGCGCTGACGATGCCGATCAGCACCATCGCGACCGCGGCGATCGACAGCGTCATGCCGGGGCCGAGCCGGTCGAGGCCGCCGCCGTAGAGCACCGGGCTGATACCGCCGCCGACGAAAAACGAGAACGTGTGGAACGCCACCGCGGAGCTGCGCGCCGCGGGCGCGAACTCCGTGACGTAGACCTGGATGCTGGCGTGGAGCATGTAGAAGCCGAGGCCCATCAGGGCAAAGGCAACCGCCTGCACCTGCCACGGCGGGCTCGTCGCCACGATGAACAGACCCAGCGCCGCGAACAGGCCGCCGGCCATCATGATCTGCTTCTGGCCGAGCAAAACCAGCAGACGCTTGACGCTCAGCGAATAGACCATGCCGCCGACTGCGAACGCCGCCACCACGAGGCCTGCGATGGAGGCGCGCGGCTCGCCGCCTTTGGCCAGCAGCACCGCCACGTATGGAAAGATGCCGAACAGGAACAGCGCTTCGAGCGCCACGGTGCCGTAGCAGATGCGGGCGGCGCGGATCGCGAAGATCGCACGGTTGCGGGCCAGCACCGAACGCACATCGAGCGGCTGTGGCTCGCTGCGCGGCAGGTCGCGCAAACCGTAGATGCCGAGCAGCATCGCGGCGAGGCTGATGCAGCCGAGGCCCACGAACATGCCGCGCCAATGAATGAAGTCGGCGACCACGCCTGAGATCGCGGCGCCCAGAAGGTTGCCCGAGATGGTGGCGGCGAGGAGCCGCCCGATCATCACCTGGCGCTGCGCCAGCGGCACGAAATCCGAAATGAGCGCCATGCCGACCGGGAAGCTGCCGCCGCAAGCCGCGCCGGCCACGACGCGGAGCACGAACAGCAGCCAGAAGCTCGTCACCACCGCTGAGAGAAACGACGAGATCGCAAGCAGCAGCAGGCAGACGATCATGATCTTCGCCTTGCCGAAGGCGTCGGCCACCGGGCCCAGCACCGGCTGCGCCAGGCCATAGGCCGCGAAGCCCGCCGCCAGCATCGCCGCCGTGGTCGGCGAGATTGTGAGGTCTGCCGCAATTTGCGGCACCACCGGATCGATGGCGCGGACGCTCAGGGCCGACGCAAAGATCAGAAAGCTGATGATGTTGAAGGTGCGATCCATGTGCCCGCTTTGAACAATGGTGGCGCAGGCGGCGCTAGGCCGAATTGCGCAACCCTCCTATCCAAGCGGCCGCGCGTGTCAGGTTTTTCTGCGCAAAAGCCGCGAGCACATGACACCGACGCCGAGCACCACCAGCGCGCCAAAGAAGATCGTCGGCTCCGGGCCGCCATGGGCAAAACCGAAGCCGTAGATCACCGGGCCGATGGCCTGACCGAGATAGAACGACGAGGAATGCAGCGAGGCCGCCGCGCCGCGCGCGGTGTGCGACAGGTCGGTGACATGGACCTGGATGCAGCTGTGCAGCAGGTAGAAGCCCAGGCCGTAGGCCGAGAAGATCACGACCTGGACCTGCCAGGGGAAATGCAGCGCCACGAGCGCAAGGGAGCAGCCGGCCAGCGCACCGCCGAGCAGCATCAGCTTCCGGTCCGACACGCGGCCGACCAGATGCTGGGCGGTCAGCGAATAGCCGATGCCGCCGATCGCGAAGCAGGCGATCAGCAGCCCCGCGATCGAGGCGCGGGTTTCGCCGATGCCCCGGAGCAGCAGCCCGATATAGGGAAACAGCCCGTGGATGAAGATCGCCTCCAGGAACACCGCGCCGAAGCAGACCTTGGCGCGCGGGTCCGACAGGATGTCGCGGAAGTTTGCCACCACGGCGGCGCGGTTGAACGGCGGCGGCTTGGGCTGCACGAAATTGCGGAAGGCGAAGAAGGCCGACAGCGCGACCAGCAGCGAGAACGTGCCCAGGATCGCGAACACGCCGCGCCAGCCGAACAGGTCGCCGATCACGCCCGCGATCGAGGCGCCGAGCACGTTGGCGGTGAGCGCGATGCCGAGAAGCCGTGCGATCGCGACTTGGCGCTGGTTGATCGGCACGAGGTCGCCGACCAGCGCCAGCGCCACCGGAAACACGCCACCGGCGACGAGACCGGCCACGATCCGCATGGCGACCAGCAGCGGAAAGCTCGACGACACTGCGCAGACCAGCGCGGCCAGCGCCATCACCATGACGCAGGCGTTCATCAGCCGGGTCTTGCCGAAGAAATCCCCGGTGACGCCGAGCAGCGGCTGCACCAGCGCGTAGGGAAACGCGAAGGCGGTTGACAGCAGCGCCGCGGTTTTGACGTCGATGTTGAGGTCAGTCGCGATCATCGGAATGACCGGATCGACTGCGCGGGTGAAGATCGTCTGGGCGAAGACGACCAGGGCGACGATTTTCAGGAGCGGGGTAATGGCGGGCCTCGTCCGTCGTCAGGCTCAGCCCTGGCTCGCATCGCCCGACTTTGCGCTTTCTTTGGCGAGCTTATCGAACGCGATCAGCCGGCGCAGCAGCGGCTCGAGGTCTTTCAGCGGCACCATGTTGGGCCCGTCGGACGGAGCCTTGTCCGGCTCCTGGTGAGTCTCGATGAACACGCCGGCGACGCCGACCGCGACCGCGGCGCGCGCCAGCACCGGCACGAATTCGCGCTCGCCGCCCGACGTGGTGCCCTGCCCGCCCGGCTGCTGCACCGAATGAGTGGCGTCGAAGATCACCGGCGCGCCGGTGTCGCGGGCCAGAATGGGCAGCGCGCGCATGTCGGAGACCAGCGTGTTGTAGCCGAACGAGGCGCCGCGCTCGGTGACCAGCACGTTGCGGTTGCCCGCACCGGTGATCTTGGCGACCACGTTCTTCATGTCCCAGGGCGCCAGGAACTGGCCCTTCTTGACGTTGACGGTCTTGCCGGTGTTCGCGGCGGCAATCAGCAGATCGGTCTGCCGGCACAGGAACGCCGGGATCTGCAGCACGTCGACGGCCTGCGCGGCGCGGGCGCACTGCTCGATCTCGTGCACGTCGGTGAGCACCGGCAGGCCGAGGCTCGAACGGATCTCGGCAAAGATCGGCAGCGCCTGGTCGAGACCCATGCCGCGGGCGCTTTTGGCCGAGGTGCGGTTCGCCTTGTCGAACGAGGTCTTGTAGACGAGATCGATCTTGAGCCGCGCCGCGATCTCCTTCAGCGCCGCGGCCATCTCCAGCGCGTGCGCGCGGCTTTCCAGCGCGCAGGGGCCGGCGATCAGCGCCAACGGCAAGGCGTTGCCGAAGCGCGCGTTGCGCACCTCGACCGCGGGGTTGGGAAGAAGGGATGCGTCCATCGGGCGGACCATGGCGGCACGAGGCCCCTGGGTCAACTCTTGGGGCACCGCTTGGGGCACCGCTCAATTCCGCTCGAACACCAGGGCTGCGCCGAGCGCCCTGTCCGGCCCCACGACGATGCGGCCCGTGTCGCTGGAACCCGGAATGGATTCCGCCCGCAGCCGCGCTTCAAGCCCGTCGATATCGCGAAGGCTGAACCGCAACGCGGCGAGCCGCCCGCCATGTTCTGTCGTCGGCGGATCGACTTCGAAACGGTCGCGGAACGCGGCCGGCTGCATCACATGGATTTCGCCGCGCGGCGTCTTGATGCTCAACACCGCCGAGGTCGCGAGCACGGCGCGCTGGCCGGTGAAGGTTTCGAGGAACATGCGGTGGTCGCCGGGATTATCGGCCACCATGACGATGCCGGCGACCGCGGCAGCGGTGTTGGGATGATCCTGGAATGCCGGATTCCAGAACCGATCCGGATAACGATGACGGATGCTGAAGAAGCCGATATCGGACGCCAGGGGATCGGCCGCAAAGGCCAGCGCGAATGCGAGCTTGATGGCCGCGCCGTCGGGATCGCGGCTCTCGCGCTCGAATTCGAACAGCTCGAAGTCGCCAACTCCGGCGGAGCGAAACGCCGCCGCGTCCGGCGCGCCCTGGCCTTCGAGCACCAGCATCGACAGCCCCTGCCCGCGCTTCAGGAAATCGCGGTTGAAGGCGCCGAACGAAAAGAACCCCGGACCGTGCGGCGCCATTCCGCTCGTGTCGGCCAATGCGAGCAGCTCGATGTAGGTGCCGGGCAATTGCACGACATGGTTCTGCGTGCCCCAGGCGCGCGGATGGATGTTGCGGGCGCCGACCTGGAAGCCGAGCCGCCGATAAAGCTCGGCGGCCGCTTCCAGGTCGTGCACCGCATGGACGATATGGTCGAGGCCGCGCGCCATATGCCCGACGTCGTGTCAGCGGATCGCCGAGAACGCCGTCGGCCGCAGCATCGAGGTCTTGATGTTCGCGATCATCAGCCCGTCTTTCTCGCTCTCGTCGCGAGCCTTGTGCCACTCCGGATCGGCCTGGAATGCGTTCCACTTCTGCTCGCGCTCGGCGAGCGACTCCCAGGCCAGCATGTAGTGCAGGTCGTTGCTGCCGTCGCCGAGCAGCACGGTCCAGAAGCCGGTGGGGCGGATGCCGTGCTTCTTCCAGATATCGAGCGTCTTGCTCTCGAAGCGCTTGAGCAGCGCGGGCAGCCTGCCCGGAATGCACTGATAGATGCGAAGCTCGTAGATCATGGCCGTCCTCCCGGTTTTGATGGCGGTGAGTTAACGCGGTCCGGCTCTCGTGAACAAGCCGTGGCGGCGAGTGTGTTCTACTGGGGCGCCGGTGGCGGCGTTTGCGGCACCGACTTCGGATCGACCTTCGACATCGCGATCGCGGATTCCATCAGCAGGCCGAGCCCGATGCGCGGATCGAGCGTAGATCG
>CAKZHN010000131.1 GCA_936924235.1 uncultured Rhodoplanes sp.
TGTCGGACGCCCAGATCGGCCAGGCCCAGCGCGCCGCGCGCGACTGGCTCAAGGCCAATCCCGAGCCGGTTGCTCCGGCGGTGGTGTTCCGCGCCGCGGCCTGAGCCTTCAACTAGGGCTTGCCGCCGAGCTCCTGCAGCGCCTGCCGCGTCGACGGCAGGTTCGGGTTGATTTCCAGCGCCTTCTGGAAGTCGGCGATCGCGCCGGCCTTGTCGCCGGTGTCGCGCTTGGCGATGCCGCGGTTGTTCCAGGAATAGGCGTCGTTCGGATCGTATTCGAGCGCCTTGTCGTAGTCGGCGATGCCGCCGGCGTTGTCGTACTTCATCAGCCGGATCATGCCGCGGTTGCGCCAGCCGCGCGCGTCGGTCGGCGCCACGCGGATGGCCTCGCCATAGTCGGCCGCGGCGCGGTCGAGATTGCCCATGGTGCGGTAGACGTTGCCGCGGTTGATGTAGCCGAGGATCTCCTTCGGATCGAGCTCGATCGCCTTTGAATAGTCGGCGAGCGCCTTGTTGTTGTCGCGCTTGCGCTGAAACGCCCAGCCGCGATTGCCATAGGCGTGCACGTTCAGCGGATCGAGCTTGATCGCGGTGGTGAAATCGTCGATCGCCTTGTCGAGATCGCCGCGCCGCATCATCGCGTCGCCGCGGTTGTTGTAGGCGACCGCGAATTTCGGATCGAGCTTGATCGCCTGGTTGTAGTCGGCGACGGCCTTTTCGAGATCGCCCTTGAAGGCATAGACCCGGCCGCGGTTGCTGAACGAACAGGCGTAGGCCGGATCGATCTTGATCGCCTCGTTGAGGTCCGTCATGGCGCGGTCGAACTCGTGCTGCTCGGTCAGCGCGAAGCCGCGGTTGCAATAGGCCACCGCGAGCGCCCGCCCGGTCTCCTTCTTCTCGTCGATGATCCGGCTGCAGCCTGCGAGCCGCGCATCGATCGTGACATTGGGCGCCTTGCAGGCCTCGGCTGGCGCACCCGGCGTCATCGCCTCCTGGGCCGCAGCCTGATGGGCGGCGAGCGGAACGATGGCCAAGAGAGTGGCGATCAAAAGAGATTTGCGCATGAGTCCGGCTTTCGTCATGTCAACGCTTCAGCGGCTGGTTTGCTTCTTGCCCTGGATCTTTTCAAGCTGTTCCAGCGCCGGCGGGAAGCCCGGCGCCAGCGCCAGCGCCTTGCGGAGGCTCAGGAGCGCGCCGGAACGATCGCCCATCTCGCTCAGCACCATCGCCCGGCTGACGTGGTTGATCGGATGGCCGGGCTCGAGCGTGATCGCGGTGTCGTAGTCCGCGAGCGCACGCTGCCGCTCGCCCAGCATCGACAGCGCGCTGCCGCGGTTGACGTAGACACCGGCCTCATTGGGATCAAGCTTGATCGCCGTATCGCAGTCCTCGACGGCGCCCTTGAAGTCCTGGGTCACGAGGCGGATGAAGCAGCGGCCCTTGTAGCCGCCGGCGTTCTTCGGCGCCAAGCGGATGGCTTCGCCATAGTCGGCGCCGGAGCCCTCGTAGTCTTTCTTGTTGCGGCGCGCGTCGCCGCGGTTCAGCAGGGTGCCCACATCGGTCTCGCGGTTGAGCCGCTCGTCATAGTCGGCGATGGCGCGGTCGTCGTCGCCCTTCTTGTGGTAGAGCACGCCGCGCAGGCCATAAGTCTGCGCGAAATTGGGCCGCATCTTGATCACCACGCTGTAGTCGGCGATCGCGCTGTCATAGTTGTTGAGTTGCGCCTCCGCGGAGGCGCGCACGAAATAGACCAGCGGCAGGTTCGGATCGAGTTCCATCGCGCGGTTGGCGTCGGCGAGGGCGCGTTCTGGCTTGCGCGCGACGTTGAAGAAATTGGCGCGGTTGACGAAGGCCGCCACGTAGCTCGGATCGGCCTGCACGGCGCGGTCGAGGTCGTCGGCGGCGCGGGTCATGTCGCGCGTCAGCGTCAGCGCGTGGCCGCGCTGGGCGTAGGCCGCCGAAAGCTCACGGCCGCGAAGCTCGCCGCTGTCGATCATCGCGGTGCAGCCGGCGATCCAGTCGGGCAGGGCCACGCCGGAGTTGCCGCAGCGGCTGTCCCAGGGCTTGGCGGAAGCCTCACAGGCCACAAACGGTGTGGCGACCAGCAGAACGATCAACGGCAACAACTTGCGCACGGCCCATCTCCCTCAACCTGCAAATTGGTCGGAACTGCACCTTGCAGGGTTCAGGCACCACCTAAGCCATTGATATCAGCGCATGATTCCCATGCGCCGCAGCGCGTCCACGGGCTGCGGCAGGGCCGGATCGAGCGCCGCGGCGCGCCGCAGATCGGCGATCGCGGCATCCTTGGCGCCGAGCTTTTCCTGGATCAGCCCGCGCAGGCTCAGCGCCGGCGCGTAGCTGGCGTTGAGCTCGGCGGATTTGGTGGCGTCCGCCAGCGCCTCGCGGAAGTTGCCCGCGATGTACTGCGCCTGGGCGCGGTCGTAGTAGATGCGCCAATTCCCGGGTGCGAGCGTCAGCGCCTGGTTGTAGTCGGCGAGCGCCTTGTCGAGACGGCCGCGGGTGCGCCAGACATTGCCGCGGCTGCCGTAGTAGCCCGCGTTGTTCGGATCGAGCGTGATCGCTTTGTCGAGATCGGCGAAGGCGCGCTCGGTGTCGCCCTTGGCCTCCATCACGATGCCGCGAGCCCCATAAGCCGCGGCGCTGTCCGGCGCGAGCCGCGCGGCCGTCTCGAAGTCGGCCAACGCCTTGTCGAAGTCCTTCTTGGCGCTCCACGACAGGCCGCGGTTCAGATATGCCGGGCCGTAATTAGCGTCGATCTTCAGCGCCGCGTCGTAGTCGGCCATGGCGCGGTCATGGTCGCCCTTGGCCGCAAGCGCGCTGCCGCGGCTGGTCAAGGTCGCGGCGTTTCGCGGATCGACCCGGAGCGCCTGATCGAAGCTCGTGATGGCGCGCTCCAGATCGCCCTTCGCCAGCAGCGCGTTGCCGCGGCTGATGGTGGCGCGGGTGTAGCCCGGGTTGAGGCGCAGCGCCTGGTCGAAGTCGGCGATGGCGCGGTTGAAGTCACCGGCCCGCGCGTTGGCGATGCCGCGGTTTGAATAGACGATCGCGAGATTGTTGCCGGCATAGCGGCCGGTGCCGATCAGCGTGGTGCAGGCCTGCACCGCGTCGGCGGGCGCCGTGTTGAGGCCGGCGCAGCGCTGCTCCTCGGCCGATGTCGGGCTCGGCCGCTGCGCGTGCGCGGTGGCGGCCGCGGCGAGCAGCGCCAGCACAATGACATACGAATGAGTGACGGGCTTCGGCATCGCTTTGTCCGAACAGCCTTGCCGCGATTCCATGATCGGTGAATCTAGGAGCCGCCAAGGCCGTTCGCCAGCGTTCTTGCTGCGGCGTTGTGGCAACGCCGTGACCGCTGCAGTGCAAACGTCATCCACCTTTCGGATCAGAGGCCCTACCGGCGGCGGGCAGGCGGTTCGCCATCTCGGCGCCGGCATCGGCCGGCAGCCGCCAGAAGATCAGCGCCGAGGTGGTGGCAATCAGTCCCACGAGGATGAAGCCCAGCGGGAAGTCGGAGGCCGCGATCTCGGCCTGGCCGTGGAAGCGCACCACCATCTCCACGGTCAGCGCGCCGACCGCAACGCCGGTGGCGAGCGACACCTGCTGGCCGACGGCGGACAGTGCCGTGGCGCGGCTCATCCGGGCGGCCGGCACCTCGGCGTAGGCGAGCGCGTTGACGGCGGTGAACTGCAGCGAGCGGAAGAAGCCGCCGATCATCAGCACCAGGATCATGATGACGAACGAGGTCGCGGCCGAGAAGGCTGCGCAGGCCGCGATCGACAGCCCGCCCAGGATGGCGTTGGCGATCAGCAGATTGCGGAAGCCGAAGCGCTTGAGCATCCACGGCGCTGCGCCCTTCACGATCAGCGCCCCCATGGTCGACGTGAAGGTGATCAGGCCCGACTGGAACGGCGTCAGCTTGAAGCCGACCTGCAGCAGCAGTGGCAGCAGGAACGGCATGGCGCCGACGCCGATGCGGAACATGAAGCCGCCGGTGAGGCTCGCACGGAAGCTCGGCAGCTTGAGGAGGCCGAAATCGATGATCGGCGCCGGCGCCCGGCGTGCATAGGCGAGATAGAACCCGAGCGAAATGAGACCGGCCGAGATCAGCCCGGCCACCACCGGCCAGGGCACGATGTCGAACCCCAAAATAGACAGCCCGAAGGTCAGCCCCGCCACCGCGATGCCCGACAGCACCATGCCCGGCGCGTCGAACCGCTCCAGCGTCTCGGCTTTGATGTTGTCGATGTAGAGCGTCACCAGCACGATGCCGACGATCCCCATCGGCACGTTGATCAGGAAGATCCAGTGCCAGCTGGCGAAGGTGGTGATGAAGCCCCCGAGCGGCGGGCCGAGCAGCGGACCGATCATGGCCGGGATCGACACCCAGGCCATGGCGTTGACCAGATCCTTGCGGTCGATGGTGCGAACCAGCACGAGGCGGCCGACCGGCGTCATCATGGCGCCGCCGATGCCCTGGACGATGCGCGCCAGCACGAAGTGCCACAGCGCGCTCGACATCGCGCAGCCGATCGAGCCCAGCACGAACACCGCGATGGCGGCGCGGAACACGGTGCGGGCGCCGAACCGGTCGGCGGTCCAGCCGCTCATCGGGATGAAGACCGCGAGCGACAGCAGGTACGAGGTCACGGCGAGCTTCAGCGTCAGCGGGCTCGTCCCGATATCGGCGGCGATCGCCGGCAGCGAGGTCGCGATCACGGTCGAGTCCATGTTGTCCATGAACAGCGACACCGCCACGATGAAGGGGACCAGACGCTTGTTTTCCAATGGCTTGGTTCCGTCTCCCGCGTTCTCGCCCATTCGTATTTAGGCACAGATTGGCAATCTTCGGAGCACAAATCCGGGGAAAATCCGGGGACAAAGGCGCCGCTCGCCCGTCAGTAGTTCGAGCACACCGTCGCGATGCCGGTGTTGTGGCACGTCAGTCCCGTGTCCGGATCGATCCAGGTGGGATCGGGCTTCCGATACACTCGACGCCGCGGGGCGGGCCCATGTTGCGTGGCCATCAGCCGCCAGCCGCGATCCGCCAGGCAGGTGTTGACGTTCGCCGCGCCAGTGGCTTCGCAGATGCGCGTGTCGGCGTGAAGCTCGGGGGTGCCGCGCGGGTGCCCGGCGGCGTCGCCGCGTGTGTCCGCGTAGCTCTCGGCGGTGCCCCCGACCGGCGGCGAGCCGTCCGGGGTGTAGTGGCTGAGCACCCAGCCCTTGGCCCGCATGCACTTCTCGAACACCGGCAGGGTCGTGGTGAGCTCGTGCCCCGGGCCGGTCGTCCCGCATGCGTCGCCATCGGCGATCTTCTCGGCTTTGCTGCGCTCGTGGCCGTTCGGCTTGAACACGTCCCGGAAGGTGACCTTGGCGTTCGCCTGCGCGGCGCCGATCGAAAGCGCCGTGCCGACGGCCGCCGCCGCGATTGCGCGCCAGATTGTGATTGCGTTCGACATGACATTCTCCGTTGCGTCGTACGCATTGGTCGTCCGAGGGGGCCGGGAGGTTGGAAGGCGACGGCGCGCGGTGGCATTAAATTTGGTTCATCGCCGCGGTGGATGACGCGGGATTTCTCAGGAATTCCCTAGGAAATCCGGCGATCCGGTGCTAACCACCATCGCCAACCCAAAAGCGGGCCCGATTCGGGCGAGAACCTGCTGTTCTCGCCCAATCGGTTTTCCATTGGGGCTCGTATATCCGTTCCGGAACCCCACATTTCGGGGCCAAGGATCGGACCAGGGATCGGAGTTGGCATGGCCACCATCACACGCGCGGAGCTGACCGAAGCCTTCACGTTCGACGACGTGCTGCTGAAGCCCGGCCTGTCCGACGTGCTGCCCTCCGAGGTCGATATCCGCAGCCGTCTCACCCGCTCGATCTCGCTCAACCTGCCGATCATGGCGTCCGCCATGGACACCGTCACCGAGGCCAAGATGGCGATCGCCATGGCCCAGGCCGGTGGCGTCGGCGTGCTGCACCGGAACCTCGAGCCCGAGCAGCAGGCCGCCCAGGTCCGCCAGGTCAAGAAGTTCGAATCCGGCATGGTGGTGAACCCGCTCACCATCCATCCCGATGCGACGCTCGCCGACGCGCTCCAGCTGATGAAGGAGAACAACATCTCCGGCGTGCCGGTGGTCCAAGGCGGCAACGGCGCGAGCCGCAGCCCCGGCAAGCTGGTCGGCATCCTGACCAACCGCGACGTGCGCTTCGCCACCGATGTGCGGCAGAAGGTGTCGGAGCTGATGACGAAGGATCGGCTCGTCACTGTGCGCGAGCACGTCAATCAGGACGAGGCGAAGAAGCTCCTCCACCAGTATCGCATCGAGAAGCTCTTGGTGGTCGACGCCGACTACCGTTGCGTCGGCCTGATCACGGTGAAAGACATCGAGAAGGCGGTCGCCAACCCGAACGCCTGCAAGGACGAGCAGGGCCGGCTGCGCGTCGCCGCCGCCACCACGGTCGGCGACAAGGGCTATGAGCGCACCGAGCAGCTTCTTGCAGCCGGCGTCGATCTCGTTGTGGTCGACACCGCGCACGGCCATTCGCAGCATGTGCTCAACGCGGTGTCGCGCATCAAGCGTGCGTCGAACGCCGTGCAGGTGGTGGCCGGCAATGTCGCGACCGCCGAGGGCGCCAAGGCGCTCATTGATTCAGGCGCGGATGCCATCAAGGTCGGCATCGGCCCGGGCTCGATCTGCACCACGCGCATGGTGGCGGGCGTCGGCGTGCCGCAGCTCACCGCCATCATGGACGCGGTCGAGGCCGCCAAGAAGCACGACACCCCGGTGATCGCCGACGGCGGCATCAAGTATTCCGGCGATCTCGCCAAGGCGCTCGCCGCCGGCGCCGACGTCGCCATGGTCGGCTCGCTGCTCGCGGGCACCGACGAGACGCCGGGCGAGGCGTATCTCTATCAGGGCCGCTCGTACAAAGCCTATCGCGGCATGGGCTCGGTCGGTGCCATGGCGCGCGGCTCGGCCGACCGCTACTTCCAGCAGGACATCAAGGACTCGCTGAAGCTCGTGCCGGAGGGCATCGAGGGGCAGGTGGCCTACAAGGGCCCGGTGGCGAACGTGCTGCATCAGCTCGCCGGCGGTCTTCGCGCCGCCATGGGCTATGTCGGCGCGAAGGACCTCGCCGACTTCCACGAGAAAGCGCAGTTCATCCGCATCTCGTCGGCGGGCCTGCGCGAGAGCCACGTCCACGACGTCACCATCACCCGCGAGAGCCCGAACTACCCGAGCCGGGCGTAAAGCAACATGACCACGGGCACGCGCGTCCTGCTCGCGTCGCGGCCCGTGGGTGAGCCGAAAGCGAGCGACTTCCGTTTCGAGCAGATGCCGGTCCCGGCGCCGAAGCCCGGCGAGATGCTGCTCAAGACGCTGTGGCTGTCGCTCGATCCCTACATGCGCGGGCGGATGAGCG
>CAKZHN010000132.1 GCA_936924235.1 uncultured Rhodoplanes sp.
ACGCCAGCTGCGATGTGAACACATCAGTCATCGAGCTCAGACTCCTCATATCTAGCTTCCGCCTCCTCTTCTTCGAGTCGCTCGAGCATCAATCGGGACGCTCGCCATCCGACCTTGCCGTCGGGCCGCAGGTACCGTTCCGCATCTCCAGACCGGACAAACTCAGCGAGAATCGAAAACAACAGTTCCTGCCGATCGCCCTCAGGATCGCTGTACATTGCATTGGCAAGTTGAGCCCGCACCAACGGCTTCAATTTTCGGTCCATCAGGATTTTCATTGACGTTCTCGTGTGGGTATTTCGCTGTGTTAGAAAATTAGCGTGTTCGCAGCCGCGCTGCCGGAGCGCCTGAGGCGCTGAGGTGGTCCGAGAAGTGGGTTCTGGGGCGCATCAAGGCACGAGTGCGCCCGAATTCGCTTCGCCTAACGCCACATCTCGCTGCCAAATGACCTGGCGAGGCGTAGTTGGCGACTTTACAGATTGCGATCTAAGGACCGATTCACGCCGAAATGCGTTGCTTAAAACTACAGCTGGCGTCAGCGCCCCGCTGTGGCGCGCAAAACCCGTCGCCTGAGATCAACGGCCTCTCCGCCCGCTAAAAAAAGGTCGTCCAAAGAGAACTTTTTCAACAGATTGAAAAGCGCGACGATCTCTCCTGGCCGCAACTCGCTTTTTCCCTGGACGAATTTGAAATCTGCATTCCCTTTGGGATCGACCACAGCGGCCCGCCCGATGCGATATGCCTTACGAGGCCATTTGAATATGTAGCAAAAGAACGGCCAAAAATTCTCTTCAGTGACTTGCAACCAATGAAAGCCAATCCCTTGAGGCCGGGGAATGATGGGCCAATAGTTGTCTGCAGCAGTGTTCATGGCCTTCGCGCGGCACTTCAAGTCTGCTCGATCTTCGCCCCAAGCAAGCAGATGCAGATGCCAATTCACCCCGGTTCGCGCAAAGAAATTTGTACCTGGACTTATGTTGGCGTAGAGACCCAAGTCCACCATTCCGACGTAGGAAAGTCCCCGAAGGCCGCACCGCAGGCGTTGCACGAAAGCCCTAACATTTACTTGGCTAGCGTTGACCGGCGTCATGCAGTCAGTGTCGACCAAGGTCAAAAAGAACAATGGTGCGTCAGGGAAGTGAGTAGAATCCGCCAAGTGAAAATGGGATCTCAGCTTCTTCCAGAGCGCGCGCCCCAGAAGGGTTCTGGCCGAAGGGTTTGCGGCATTCAAATCCCTCGCAGTCCCAGGCCCAATCCTCAGATAGTCTCCTCGGGTCAAGGTGCGTCGATTTCTTGCGACCTCGAAGGCATGACGTAGCTTGCATAGCGCTTCCCGTTCCTGTCCCCGGAGGCCCAGTACTCGATTCTCAGACTCAGACATGACTTTTACTCCTCATCGCAATGACAAGGAGCATTTACAGATGTTGTGTGATTTGAACTTTCGTCGATCTAGGCACTAGATGGGCCGATTTAGGGCCACAACTACGCCGTGACCGCTGTGAAGTGTGCTTTCAGAGCGTGCACAAGCGCCCTGGCAAAAATTCGTCCCGGGAGTTGCCCCCCGGGACGCTGCAAGTGCAATTCTATTTCGCCGTGCCATTAATGCCGCCATGACTTTCAATCCAACCGCGCAAGTTTTTCGGTCGGACATTCGCTTGCCGAGCCTCCTTCAAGCGGGTTGCATATCGCAGCTTCATCTTCGCTTTGACGTGCTTGCGTGCCGTCAGGTCAATTATCATCCGCATTGCCTTGTCGCCCTTCTGAGGCACGACGCCTCCGCTCCGCTTGTGAAGTTGCCGGAGTTCCTTGCGATCCTGCTTGGTCAGCGAGATACAAAGGCGGTAGCTTTTTCGGAACCACCGATATTGGGCGTTGAGGAAATGCGGGGGCGCTGCGCGCCGAACCTGTTCTAACCTCCTTTCAAGGCCCGAGGCTTCGCCACTTTTCCGAGAAGATGACAAGACTTTCTTACTCACGACTTTTCACTCCGCCCTTGGAGGCAGGGCCCCCTCTGGTTTTCCGATGCAAACTTCTT
>CAKZHN010000133.1 GCA_936924235.1 uncultured Rhodoplanes sp.
GGGATCGCAGCGCGCCGGTTTAGCTCAGCGGTAGAGCAGCGGTTTTGTAAACCGTTGGTCGGGGGTTCGATTCCCTCGCCCGGCACCAGTTTTTCGGCCAAGCCGCTTCGCTGAATTTTTACTCAGCTCCTGCGAGGGAGGCTTCCGGCTGTTCTTTCTCGACAGCCATCGACTTGCCGATTGCATTGAAACGATCAACCACGAGAATCGTCGTGAGCATCGCGATCACGGTAGGAAGCCAGCCAAGATCACCGACCCTGAACCAACTGCCGGGCACCCAAGAGAAGGCCGCAATAAAGCCAGCACGAATCATGAAGCCAAATCCAAACCAGGCGGCAAGGGTGTAGATCCACCGTCCAATTCTTCTGTAAGGGTTCAAATTCCTCCACTGGGCGCTCCGTTTCGCGAATTTCACCGGGTTACGGAGCAGCGATTGGAAGTAGACAATCGTGCAGAACGCAATCGTCAGGCAGAACACCGAATAGTCAACGTGAAGCTCAGCCATCATTGCCTCCCCGGCATGCAGCTGATGTAGCCGTATCCAATTTAGCGGCGCAACAGCTACCTCCCATTGTCTTTGGTCGCGAAGTGGCATCCGAACGCCACCAAGACAAGAAAGAATGTCGAGCCGAACAGGATTCGCAGAACCAGTCCTTCCTGCTCGCTCACATACCGGACATCGTGTCGGTGGGCATAGCGCTGAGGATGGGCGGCATCAGGCTCTTGAGGAGAACGTGCGACAAGCCACAGCCATGTGACCGTGCCGCAAATCGCTGCGACCCTCGCGATTTTTCCAAGCCTTTGCAGCCAGCGCTTCATGCCGCTCTCGCCGACATCAAAGAACAAATCGACCCTGTGATCGCACCAACAATGCCAACGGTGGCAATGCGCCAGTCCATCACCGTTGGCCATGCGTATCGGAAGCACACGAAGGAAAGGTCTTCTCGGCGGCCGACGGCTTTGCCTACTTGTCGTGCGACAACCCGCAAGGATGCTTGCCGCACCAGTTCAGGTGACAATGAGCGTCGAGGGCGCAGTCTATCTGCACCCAGGCGAAATACCCGCACACCGCAGCGGCAACCAGGCCAATGGCGAGCCTGGTGCTCACGCCCCCATGCCGACCTTTTGTTTCTCGCCCGACAGCCACGAACAGAACCCCATGCAGATTGCAACGACGAGCATCGCGATCGGCAGGTCACCGAGTGGTGCTCCGACAACCCCCACAAGCATTGCTGCGACCACCGCAGAGCCACACACCGCGGTCAACGGCACTCTCAGAGTCTGCCGCGCGAAATAAGACAGCGCCCCATCAAACATGCCGCTCGGCGCCGAAAGCATGAAGCAGGCGAACAGTCCGATTTTGAGTTGGTCGGGATCCATGAAATCGGGTTTGTTTCCCAGCAGTGCTGAGGTCAGCGTCATCGCACACACTCCGAGGATGGGGCCGACAATCAGGAATACCGCAAGCCGTTTCATGCCGCCCTCATCACCTCATCTGCCGCCATCCGGCGAAGCTCATCGCGGGTTTTGCCCGTGTTTTCGGGCAACCCGACCAGCCGCATGTAGGCGGCCGTGCATCGCGCTTCGTATTTCGCCTTGGCTTCTTGCTCTGGTGTCATGTCCCTTGGTCGGATTTCATCCGCCCTGGGTTCACCGGCCCGGCGGCGTGTGAAGCGGCCGGTTGCCGGCTCACTGCACCCTGCCGTCTTGTTTTTGGCTCGACAGCCACGAGCAGGTTGCGGCTGCGATCATGCCGATGACTGCGTACACGGGCACGCCGCCAATGCCATAGCTCGACAACGCAAACTGGACCACCGGCAGCATCGCGGATGCCGCCCCGCCCACGATCGTCGTCAGCACGATGTTTTGTTGTTTCGAATCCGCGAAGGCGGCAATCCACGCAGGCAGCAGACCAACGGCGTATGCCAATATCACGCCCGGCAATAACCACGAGATATCCGGCGGCCTCCGCAGCAAGACCATCTCGCCAATGGCAAGCACGTAGCCGATAGGCGGCCCAAGACCGAGGAAAATCGCGTATCGCTTCACGCCGCCCTCACGGCCTGCGCGGGCATCAGGCTGGGGGCGTCGCAGGACTTCCGGTTCTCCGGCAAGCTCGCGAAGCGCATGGACTCGGCCTTGTTCGAGCCTCGAAAGACGCCTGAGCGTCCCGCTCAGGCGTCATCCCCCTTGGTCGCAACTCCCTGGCCTTTGGTTCGCCGGCTGGCGGCTTGGTCAGACCCGTCGGCCAGCAAGCAGAGACGGCCTCCATCGTCCGGATGGAGGCCGTCACTTGAATCGAAGAGCTTCGTAGAGCCGGCGGCGGCCGGCCTTAGTGATGCGCCGCCTTCTTCCGCGGCGCCTCGTCGTGCGCGTCTTGCGCATCGGCCGGCACCGAAACCTGTCCGGGCTGGCCGTACACCTGCGCATAGCACTGGTTGGCCGCAGCCTCGCACGAGCTGTTGCAGGACTCCTGCATGGTCGGCGGATGGCTGCCGCAACGCTCGACACACTGGGCGTACTGGTCATGGCACGCATCGCTCTGCGCGAATGCGGGGGCCGAAACGAAGGTCATCGCAACGACAACAAACGGAATGATTTTCATGATTTTCACCTGTGGGATTGCGAAATCACCATAGGCGAACGCGTTTGCAGCGCACATTAAAGCCGCCGCGGTGGTTACCATGCGCGCGCGGACGCATGAACGCAGATGGATGCATCAACTCGCCGGCGGCGGCGCATCCTTGCTTTGGCGCAGGACCACTCAAGGATCGCTCTTAAGGATCGCCATTGACGAGAACAAACAGGGAACATATAACACCGGTTGTCAAGCTGGAGGTTGCGTATGTGTGCCGATCCGATCGTCCCGCGCTCGCCCCTTGCCGGTGCGTCCGCGAACAGGCTCGCGCGCCGCACCGTTATCGTCTCGCAAGCGTTCCACAGCCCAACCGCAGAGTTCTTGCCGCCCCCTGACGGGCAGGCTCAAACCTGATGGCGGACTCGTTTGCGATTCCCGCGGCGCCGCGGCGAGCGGAAGCAACGCCAACCCTTATCGCTGCCGAGCCTAGAACAAGGTCGCGATCCGCGTGTGACGGAACCGAGCATCGGAAACGAAACGACCGTGGCGGCAAGAAAATACCTTTTTTCATTGCGGCGGTATTTTGAGCCGTCTAGACGGGAGGGCTCTGACCATCCTCCCACACAGCCTTCCATGCGGATCAATCTCGCGGGCCCCATAGTCTCTATTCTGTTGCTCGCGGCGATCATCCCCTGGGCCGTGTCGTATTTTGGCGCCGAGAGCATCCTCGACAGCATCAGCCGATTGTCGCCCGCGACCGCAGCTCTCATCATGGGCGCGTTGCTGACCAACGGCCTGATCGCCGCCTACCGCTTCAAGGTCGCCTCCGGCGCCACGGGACACCAGGTCCCGTTTCGCGAAGCGATCACCAGCGTCGCCGCAGGCTCCCTTGGCGGCGCGCTATTCTTCCAGCTTGCCGGCCAGCTGATGGCGCGCGGCTTCGTGATGCGCCGCGGCGCCATGCCGTTCGCAGCCATCGTCGCGGTGACGCTCTATGAACGGATCGCGGCGGCGGCGCTGTCCGGCGCGCTGGCGCTTGCCGGCGCGTTCTACATCTTCGGCCGGGTCTACCTGGACCAGCAGGCCGGCGGGCTGATCTTCGTCAAGCTCGTCTGCGGCCTGCTTGTCGCCGCCGCGATGGCGGCGATCTTCGGCTTCGGCAGGCTGGCGAAGGAAACCATCGGTCCGCTGATCACCGGACGGCTGCTGGAGCGGGCTGTTCAATTCCTCGTGCTGACGCTGCTGGTGCAGATCCCGGTGATGGTGGCCTATGTGGTCGCGACCCACGCGCTGGCTCCTGCGATCGGCATCGACGATCTCATCGCGGCGTCCACCATCGTGATGTTTGCGGCGAGCGTGCCGATCAGCTTCGCCGGCTGGGGCGTGCGCGAGCTGAGCGCGATCTTTGCCTTGGGGGCGATCGGCGTCGTCGGCCACGACGCCTTGACCGCGGCCGTCGTCATCGGGCTCGCATCGATGGCTTCGATGGCGTTGCTGCTGGTGTTCGGCGTCTCGACCCGGCACGGCAATGCCCCCGTCGGGGCTGAGGAGACGATCGCGATCGACTACGCCGAGGCGCTGGCCTGGATGCTGCCGATCATCGCGGCCGTCTGCGTGCTGTTTCAGATCTACGTGCCGCTCAGCTCCGGCCTGCTCAACGTCAACCTGGCCGATCCGGTGGCGATGCTGGCGGGATCGCTGTTCGTGCTGCACGCCATCAAGCACCGCCAGTGGCCGCAGTGGCGGGTGGGCCGGGCTAACCTGTTCGCGCTGCTCGCCACCCTGGCGCTCGGCGGTTCTCTGCTGCTCGGCGCCTCGCGCTTCGGCTGGACCGAATGGGCGCTGATCAACCGCTTTCTCGGCTGGTTCGTGCTGCTCGCCTTTGCGGCGACCGGCGCGACCATCGCGGCGATCGGCGGCCGTGACGGCATCAAGGTCATGGGCGTGACCTATGTGGCCGCGACCATGGGTGTCGCGCTCGTCGAGCTCAGCTTCATCGCGCTTGCAATTCTCGGTGTCAGGTTTCCCGAAAAATTCATCGATCCGGGCAACCTGCAGGCGTTCGCTCTCAACCGTAATTTCTTCGCATTCCAGCTCCTGATGGCCACGGCTGCGGGGTTGGTCCTCGTCGACAAGCGGGCGCTTCGCATCGCCATGTTGGCCGTCGTGCTTGCGGCGATCTGGTACACCGGTTCGCGATCAGGCTGGCTCTCGATGACCGCGATCCTGGCCGCGGCCGTTTATCTGCGAGCCGTCACCCTTAAAGAAATCGCGTTTGGGCTCATTTGCGCCGGCGCCGTTCTTGGCCTCATGACGCACTTCCTGCCGGTCGTGCACATTCTGCTCGAGGCCATCGGCGCTGGCGGCTTCAGCGCGCGTGGGCCCCTTGGCCCGCCGATCGTGCCGAGCGACACCTCCACGGTGGAACGCATGATGACCCTGACCCGGGGCTGGCAGATGTTCACCGAACATCCGATCTTCGGCGCGGGGCTTGGCGCGTTCCGTAATCTGAACATCGTCTCGGACAGCAAAATCCCTCTCGTCATCCACTCGACCGCGCTCTGGCTGGCGGCCGAGCTTGGCCTGGTGGGCTTCCTGGTGTTTGCCGTTCCGGGCTTCTACGTCTGGATCACCGAATGGCGGCGCGCCAAGGCCGAGCCGCTGGCGGCGATGATCGCGCTTTGCCTCGTCGCCTTCGCGGTGATGTCAGGTCCCGCCGACATGGTCTATCAGCGCACGTTCTGGCTTCTGATCGGCGCAGCGCTCGCGCTTCCGGGACAATGGCAGCGAACCGAGGCTTGAGATTCTTTCGCTGACGGCGTCATTTTTATCCGCTGACGGCGTCCTGGGCTGCACACTTTTTCAGTCATATCGCCCGAATGCAGGATATTCCTGCTGGAACCCAACAAAGTTTACGCGACCTTAACGGGTTGATTCGCATTGTCTGCAAAACGGAGAATGCGATGCGCAGCTATCCGCTCCCGGTCGAAGAGCCTTGCCCCGTCCCCGAAAATCTTCTCGGCGACCTTTATCGCGCCAGCCCCGAAGGGCTGGCCACGCTGGTTCAGACCATCCCGCCGGTGGCCCGCGCGCTGCTTGCGCTCTACTGCTTCAAGCGGGTCCATCTCAAATCGATTGCGCTGGTGCTCGCCGACACCTGCTCGAAGGACGATCTGATCGTCCACGGCGGCGACTTCGGCGCCGACCTCTACGAGCGTGCGCGGCGCGCCCCGCAGGTGGTCGAGGAGCGTCCGAAGATCACGCTGTCGAAAGGCGCGTTGATGAAGGTCGTCGTCGATCAGGATCTGATCTGACCCGATCCGATCGGGCTCGATCCGGGTTCGTCCGCTATTCCGCGGCGATCATCTTGGCGCGGGCGACCGGTGTGATCGACCAGTCCCACCAGGCGAATTCGAGCCTGAAGTCCTTGCCCTCGAGCACGCAGCCATAGGCCGTGCCGTTGGCGCCGCGCGAAAACTTGCGGTCGCTCGGGCCTTTCAGCGTGCCGACAAAGCTGTATTTGCCGTTGCGGACGCGCACGCGTCGCCCCAGCAGTGATACCACTTCGTGATCTTCCAGCGAATACACGGACGAAACCAGCGCCATAACCCGACAGCTATAGCCGTACTCTGTGAAGGAAATAAATCCAGCACGGTCTGCCGCTAACGCTAATAGGCATCCTTAATATCCGGGCTCAAACGACATCCGCCGCACAAAGCTTTCGCGCGCCCGCGCGCAGCAAACGCGACGGTTTGATGACGCTCGCTGCAATGTGATCGGTCATCCGTCATGGCATCTGCGGAACGATGGAATGCGCCACCTGTTGACCCTGGTATCCAACATGGAGCGCGACATGAAGAAAGCTTTGATGATCGCCGCGATCGTGCTGGCCGGCAGCGCCGGCGCCGCCGTTGCAGGCACGTCGCAACAGCACCACAAGCAGCATCCGGGCGATGCGGCGACGAAATCCATGAACCGCGGCACTTCAGCTAATGGCGGCGTGGGCACCGGCGGCGTTACCAACGGCAGCGGCGCAAGCGACAATCCTGCCGGCGCCGGCATGGATCATTCAGGCCGCGCCGGAACGAACGCCTCGCCCGGAGCCACGAAACCGCAAGCCCAATAACCGGGCCGCGCGCAACGCACCCGATGTTGTGCTTTGCAAACACGGGCCTCGTCTCTTTGCAGGACGAGGCCTTCGCTGTCAGGCGGTCTGCCGGGCCGCGAAGTAATCCCGCACCATGCGGTGATCGGCCTCGTCCCAGCTCGGAGTCGTCAGCGTGCGACGCAGGCTTGCCTCGAACTTCTCGCGCGGCGGCCTGAGCTTCGCCATCACCACGACCGGCTCGCAGGCGAATGTGGCATGGACCGCACCGCAGATGGCCCAATGCAGCGTCCGCATCAGCACCTCGAGCTCATGACCGGCCCATTGCGACGACAGCGCCTCGTGCAGGTCGGTCAGCCCTTCGACCACCAGGCCGTCGCCGGCATTGCGCACCGGCAGCCGCAGCACACCGGGCCACTCCGAGATCGCGGTCCGATAGAGATCGTCGAAGTGCGGCAGGCGGGCTTTGACTTCCATATCCGGACGGTAGCGGGCAATCCGGGGCGAAGATGTGACCCGCGACACAGTGCGCACGGCGGCCGGCGGCGAACCACAAGACCTGGGGCTCTAAGACCCGCAGAAATGCCATTCCTGCAACCGTCCGTAGAGCTGCGCGCCCTCCTCGATCGCGGCCATTCCGCCTAGCATTGCCAAGGGCGGCATGGACACCAAGCATGGGCGATGGTGAACTGTGAGGCATCAGAATCGCATGATCCGCCCGTCCGACGTCATTTTCGTCATCCTGGCCGTGGTCATCGTCGCCATGCTGTCGCTGCACATGGCGGTGATCGTGTTTGCGTTGGTCGGCGCCTTCGCCTGCGGCTCGATCTACGTCTTTGCCGGGATGATCCCGCCGCGCACCGAGAGCTTCGGAAGCCGGGTGTTCGTCTCGATGTTTCTCTCGGTCGTGGTGTCGTCCCTGGTGCTGATCCTGCCGGGCACCTTCGGTCTGCACCGGCCCGGGATGGAGAAGCCGGTGCTGGCCATCGCCGCCCTCCTGCCGCTGGCCGCGTTCTGCTTCGAGGTGGTGCGGACGCCCGGTATCTTCGCGGGCTTCTGGCGCTGGTTTGCGCGGCGCTGACGCGATTTACACTTGCTCTGAACAAGCCGCTGTCATCGCGGAGAGCGGCGCAGCTTTCGTGGGAAATGCTCTAACGCGACGCCGCGATCGTCGCCCAAACGAAAAGGCCGCCGCCCTCTGGAGCGCCGGTCTTTCCCAATCCAGGCTGAACGAAGGAAAGCTTCAGTCCTTGATGCGGAAGTTTTCCTTCTTGAGCTTGGTGCCCTTCATTTCCTCTTTCATCCAGCGCGGCAGCGCGCCACGGCCCGACCACACCAGGCTCGGATCCTTCTTGCTGCGGAATTGCGGCGCGACCTTGCGGCCCTTGCGCTTGCGGCCGGCGCCGCCGCGGGCGGGCTTATCCCCGGTCAGCTGAGAAAGCTGCTTGCGAAGCGCGGTCGCGCGGCTGGAAATGGCTTCGGCAACTTCGTCCCGAAGCTTGAAAAGGGCTTCCACCGACATGGAGGCGAGGCTTTGTTTGGGCATACCAATCTCCTGAGAACCGCGCGGGTTTGCGCACAAATGGCGGCAAAGGCAAGCACGCAAAGGTGGTACCACGACAAACGACACGGCTTGAAGGCAAAGCGTCGTGCGGCTTTCGATTTTCCAGGATAGCGGAAAGCACCGGTTATATGCGGGAAAATCTGCAGAGTTGATCGGAGTTTCTGCAGACAATCTGCGCACAACCGCAGGCTATGAGGTATCCCAATCCCTGATGCTATGCTTTCGAATTCCCCAACATAGATCGCCGCACGAGGTTACGCTCGAAAGACAGTTAGCCCCAGAACCAGCAGGACCAGGAATATCACCACGAAGATATAAAACAGGATCCGCGCGATATCGGCGCTGGCGGCCGCGATCCCGGTGAAGCCGAACAAGGCCGCCACCAGCGATACGAGCAGGAAGATCAGCGCCCATTTCAAGAGCGACATGGTTTGGTCCCGTGATTGCTCTCTTGGTTTGATTCTCGGCTTTTCGCAGAAACCAACCTGTCGCTGATGCTTTGGTTCCGAATGCTTGGCTCCGAACTTTGCCAAAGCCCAGTCGTTGATCCAGGCACGCGCCGGGTGGCA
>CAKZHN010000134.1 GCA_936924235.1 uncultured Rhodoplanes sp.
GCCCGGTTTGCTCAGCGCGACGTTGCGCATGATGACCGCCGACTGGTCCTTGCCGTCCTCGCGCTCGACGAACTCGGCAAAGCCGTCGAAAACGGAGCCGATGGCACCGATGCCGACA
The DNA here is from genome assembly GCA_936924235.1 of uncultured Rhodoplanes sp. Lineage (GTDB taxonomy): Bacteria > Pseudomonadota > Alphaproteobacteria > Rhizobiales > Xanthobacteraceae > Z2-YC6860. The sequence goes on from CAKZHN010000134.1 coordinate 119, forward strand.
CCATTCACGGTCACGGAGGCCTGACGCGGAGAAATCTTCCCGGGAAACTCGACCTTGAGGTCGAACTTCGCGCCGCTGAGGATCTCGGCGCGGTCGATCGGATAGATGGTCTGGCTGTGGGCCGCAGTCCCGCCGAGCAGGATCGCGGCAATCGCAAGAACGTGACGCATGAATTTAAGTCCCGGTGGCGGCTTCAACTCACATAAGTCGCCATCGTGACAGTCATGTAACGGTCACAAAAGCTGACCCGCCTAGATTTTTTGCACTGTCGGCCCGGTGGTCCAGCGCAGCAGCTTCGGCTCGATCCGCACCGACCACAGGTCGTTGCCGCCGACGTCCTTCAGCGTCACCGTCATCACCTCGGTGGCCCCATCGATGGCCACATGGCCGTAGAACTGCAGGCCGAAGCATGGCGCGAGGTTGTCGCCCTGCGCAGCGCTGCAGCCGTTCTGGTAGCGCACCTGCGGGCCGAAGGTGTTGTCGATCTCGCCCGGGCTCCAGGTGCCGGCGTGCAGCGGGCCGGAGATGAACTCCCAGAACGGCTCGAAGTCCTGGAACTGGGCGCGGTTCGGATCGTAGTAATGCGCCGCCGTGTAGTGCATGTCGGCGGTGACCCACACCGTGTTGCGCACGCCGGCGTGCTTGATGAAGCTCAACAGGTCCGCGATCTCGAGCTCTCGGCCGACCGGCGCGCCGCTGCCCAGCGCCACGGCGTCGTAGCTCACCACAGAGAGCGGAAGGTCGGCGGCGATCACCTTCCAGGTCGCGCTGGAGCGCGACAACTCGCGCTTGAGCCATTCGACCTGGGCGGCGCCGAGGATGGCCGAATCCGGCCCGAGCACCGTGTCGCGGTTGCCGTTCGGCCCGCGATAGCTCCGCATGTCGAGCAGGAACACGTCGAGCAGCGGGCCGTAGGAGACCTTGCGATAGATGCGCCCGATCTCGGCCTGGGTCTGCCGCACCGGCATGTACTCGCAGAAGGCCCTGCGGCCGTGCGCCGCCAACAGCGAGGCGTTGGTGTTGCCGTAGTCGCCGCGGTTCTGGCCGGGAAACCAGTCGTTGGTGACCTCGTGGTCGTCCCACTGCGCGAACACCGGCACTTCGGCGTTGAAGCGGCGCAGGTTCTGATCGAGCAGATTGTATTTGTAATTGCCGCGGAAGTCGGCCACGGAGCTGGCGTGGTGCGATTTCTCCTCGGTCACGATGTTGCGCCACACCTCGCCGTTCGGCAGCTTCTGCTCGCGCGGCATGACATCGTCCGCATAGATGCTGTCGCCGGAATGGATGAAGAAGTCGGGGCGGTCGCCGTGCATGGTCGCAAAGGTGCGCATGCCGCCGTGGGACTCGTCGATGCCCCAGCTCTGGCCGGCCACGTCGCCGGACCACACGAACGACACCGAGCGGCGGTCCGCCGGCGCGGTGCGGAAGCGGCCGACCACCGCTTCGCTGGTAATGGTCGGCGCAGCCAGGTCCTCGAATCGCACGCGATAGAAGATGTCCTGACCCGCCGGGAGACTCTCGAGCAACGCCTTCGCCGTGTAGTCACTCTCAGGCAACGCATCGATTGCGGCCGTGCCGCGGATGTCCTTGAAGCTGTCGGTGGTCGCGACCTCGACCAGCATGCGCGACGGCCGGTCGGCCCGCGCCCAGACCATGGCCGAGTCGGCGGACACGTCGCCGGACTGGATGCCGTGGGTGATCTGCGGCCGGTCGGCCGCGCGGCTGATGTAGGGCCTGGCGATGGAGCCGACGCTTGCAAACGCTGTCACTGACGCGGCCCTTACCAGGAACCGGCGGCGTGTGAGCCGCGTGCGCGAGATGGCGACCATTGGTCCTCCGCCGTTGATTCGCGGCGGACAATGGGTGCGCTCTTTGACAGAGACTCGGCTCTTCTGCGACGGCTTGATGACTCGCCGCGATGCTTTGGTGATGATGGTTTGGCGTTTCTGAGATTTGGCGATTCCGGGATGTGGCGTTAACGTCTGTGGCGGGGATTGCTGGGCAGGGCTGCGGGGCGCGCGTGCAACAATACGAATTGATTGTCATCGGCAGCGGGCCGGCCGGGCGCCGCGCCGCAATCCAGGCGGCCAAGCTCGGACGCAGCGTTCCCGTCATCGAGAACCGGCTGCGGGTCGGCGGGGTCTCGGTGCACACCGGCACGATACCGTCGAAAACCCTGCGCGAGACGGTGCTGAACCTCTCAGGCTGGCGCGAGCGCGGCTTCTACGGGCTCGCCTACCGGGTGAAGAAGGACATCGAAGGCAAGGACCTCGGCGTCCGGCTGCGCATGACGCTCGATCACGAGATCGAGGTGCTGGAGCATCAGTTTGCAAGGAACGGCGTGAAGACCTTTGCCGGTGTCGCCCGTTTCGCCGATCCGCATACGCTGACCGTGACGGCCAACTCGGAGGAGCACAGCTTCACCGGCGATCGGATCATCATCGCGGTCGGGACCTCGCCGTATAGGCCGCCCGACATTCCGTTCAACGGCCGCAACGTGTTCGACAGCGACGACATCGCGACCGAGCCGCACGTGCCGAAGAGCCTGACCGTGGTCGGCGCCGGCGTGATCGGTATCGAATACGCCACCATCTTCTCGGCGCTCGACGTGCCGGTGACGATCGTCGAGCCGCGCGAGCACTTCCTGGAGTTCATCGATCGCGAGATCATCGACGAGTTCATGCACGATCTGCGCAAGCGCGGCATCCAGTTCAGGCTCGGTGCCAGGGTCGACCGGGTCGAGATCGACGCGCAGGGCCAGGCGGTGAGCCATCTGTCCGACGGCCGCCGCGTCCGCACCGAGATGCTGCTCTATGCGGCGGGCCGCGTCGGCGCCACGAAGGACCTCGGGCTCGAGAACTGTGGGCTCGAGGCCGACGGCCGCGGCCGCCTGACCATCGACCGCAAGACGTTCCAGACCAAGGTGCCGCACATTTACGCGGCGGGCGACGTGATCGGCTTCCCGAGCCTCGCGTCGACCTCGATGGAGCAGGGCCGCATCGCCGCCTGCCACGCCTTCGGTGCGCCGGTGCCTCCGGCCCCGGAGCATCTGCCCTACGGCATCTATGCGGTGCCGGAAATCTCCACCGTCGGCCTCACCGAGGCGCAGGCGCGGGAGCAGGGCATCGGCTTCGAGATCGGTATCGCGCGGTTTCGCGAGATCTCGCGCGGGCACATCATGGGGCTGGAGACCGGCATGATGAAGCTCGTGTTCTCGCTCGCCGACCGCAAGCTGCTGGGCGCGCATATCGTCGGCGAAGGCGCGACCGAGCTCATTCACATCGGCCAGGCGGTGCTCAACCTCGGCGGCACCATCGACTATTTCGTGCAGAACGCCTTCAACTATCCGACGCTGGCGGAGGGCTACAAGATCGCCGCGCTCGACGCCTACAACCGCATGGGCCCGCGGTAGCTCGCGCTTGAGCTAGCCCTTGGCCATCCGCACCATGCCCCAGCGCTGCACGGTGGCCTTCTCGATCGAGCCAAACACCAGCCGCTCGAACGCAAAGCCGATGCCGCCGATCACGATCAGCGAAGCGATCATGACGTCGGCGTTGAGAAATTCTTTCGCGTCGAAGATCACCCAGCCGAGGCCCCAGTCCGAGGCGGCGAGGAACTCGGCGCCGATCACGGCGATCCAGGCGCGCAGGAACGACTGGCGCAGGCCGGTGATGATGTAGGGCGACGCCGCCGGCACCATCACCTTCCAGAACAGCGCATTCTCGTTCGCGCCCATCGCGCCCGCGGCGCGCAGCCACAGCGGATTGACGGCGCGCACGCCCGACCAGGTGTTGAGCAGCATGGGAAACAGCGCGGCATAGAACACGATCAGGATAGCGACCGTGTTGCCGAGGCCGAACCACAGGATGAACACCGGCACCCAGGCGAGCGACGGGATCGGCATCAGCGCGCTCACCAGCGGCATGACGAAGTTCTCGACCGGCTTGAAGCGGCCCATCAGGATGCCGAGCGGAATGCCGGCGATCACCGCGATGCCGAGCCCGAGCAGCACGCGGTAGAGCGTGGCGGCGGCATGCTCGATCATGGTGCCGTCGATCAGCGAGCCCCACAGCGCGTTCCACACCTTCGGCAGGGTCGGCATCAGCGCCGGCGGGAAATGGCCGGTGCGCGCGATGGCCTCGTAGAGCGCGAGCGCAACAACGATCGTCGCAGTCGCGCGCAAGGCCGAGCGGTGCCGGTCGTAAAACGCGCTCATCGGACCATGCCCCAGCGCATCACGGTAAACTCTTCGAGCTTCTGGAACACGAGCTTTTCGAGCGCGAGGCCCAGCACCGCGATCACGAACACGCCCGCGAGCATCACGTCGGTGTTGAGGAATTCGCGCGCGCCGAAGATCATCCAGCCGAGCCCCCACGGCACCGCGGCGAGCATTTCGATGCCGACCAGAATGCGCCAGGCCTGGGCGAGGCCAAGCCGGAGCCCGGTGAGGATGTAGGGCAGCGCGCCGGGCACGATCACCTTGACGAACAGGCGCTTGTCGTCGGCGCCCATGGCCTGCGCCGAGCGCACCCAGATTTCCTTGACGGCCTTCACGCCGGTCCAGGTGTTGAAGATGATCGGAAAGGTCGACACGAAGGCGACCAGCAGCACCGCCGAGGTGTTGCCCAATCCGAACCAGAGCAGAAACAGCGGCGCATAGGCGAGGCCCGGGATCGGTGCGCCGATGCTGATGAGCGGCAGCACGATGTCCTCGGTGCGCCGCGAGCGGCCCATCAGGATGCCGAGCACCACGCCGACAATGGCGGCGAGCGCAAAGCCTGCCAGCAGCCGCAGGATGGTGTCGAAGGTGTGGTGCGGCAGGATGCCGTTGGCGGTGAGCCGGACGAAGGTCTCGGCAATGGTCACCAGCGACGGAAACAGCTTGGGCGGGAACACGCCGGCCCGCGCCACGATCTCCCAGAGGCCCAGCACAACGACGAACGGAAACGCATTGCGCGCGATCACGCGCCAGCGGGCGTTGGGATTCGGGGGTGCGAGCGCATTGCTACGAGCGGCGACGTCGGCCATGGGACAGGATAGGGCGATCTTGCGAAGCCGGACAAGTGTTTTGGGCAATGGCCCATCGTATCCTGTGGCACGCTTCGTGGTTCATTTCGTCGCGCCGCTCAAATAACCTTGCGCACAACAATCAAAACCGCAGGGAGGGTCTTCCAATGTATCGCGCCACGAAAGACGTCATTCTGCCGACCACCATCACCGGCTCGCTGCCGCGGCCGAGCTGGTACACCGAGAATCTCGGCACGCGGCATTTCCTCGAAGCCATGGTGACGCGCAAGTTCCGCGAGCAGTACGAGGACGCGCTCTGCTGCTACATCCGCGACCAGGAGATCGCCGGCCTCGACATCCTCACCGACGGCGACTGCCGCTTCGATGACGACGTCGGCGGCCAGAGCTGGACCGCCTATCCGCCGATGCATATGGCGGGCTTCGAGCACGACAACCCGCGGCCGACGCCGGCCGGCCGCGGCGGCGTCAGCTTCCCGCGCGGCCATATCCTGCACGACTATCTGGAGTCGCGGGTGATGCCCACGGTCGTGGGCCCGATCGGCCGCGGCGACCTGCAATACACCGAGATGTGGAAGGCCGCGCAACGCTTCACCAAGAAGCCGATGAAGTGGGGCGCGGTGTCGGCCGAGATCGTCGCCTTCGCGGTGCAGGACAAGCACTACAAGAACCCGGTCGACCGCATGTTTGCGATCGCGGACGCTTTCAACCAGGAATACCACGAGCTGGCCGATGCGGGCTGTCCGGTCATCCAGATCGAGGAGCCGCAGATGCATCTGCTTGCGGCGCGCGGCGTCACCGATCCCGTGATCAATCCCAAGTTGATGCTCGAGGTCTTCAACCGGACGGTCAAAGGCTTGCGCGCCAAGACCGAGGTCTGGGCGCATTCGTGCTGGGGCAACCCGTCGCAGCAGCGGATGTTCGCGTCGGTGCAGAGCTACAAGGCGTCGCTCGAGTTGTACAACCAGGTCGACGCCGATGTGGTCACCTTCGAGTCGTCGAGCTCGGGCGGTATGGATCTCGAGGCGATCGGCAAGTCGATCACCGGCAAGAAGGTCTCGATCGGCGTGATTGACCACCACACCTTGCAGGTCGAGCAGCCGTCGCAGGTCGCCGACCAGATCCGCGCGGCACTCAAGCACATCCCGGCGGAGCGTCTGGTCATCTCCACCGATTGCGGCATGGGCCGCGAGGGCATGAGCCGGCGTCACGCTGCCTACAAGACCGTTTCGCTGGTGCTCGGCACCAACATGGTGCGCAAGGAGATCGGCGCGCCGGAGGCCCAGGTGCTGGCGGCGGACGCGCGGTATTCGCTGGTGCAGACGATCAAGGATGGTGTGGCGTAGGGCTTGTCGCGGAGCACGCTCTCTCAGCCCGTGTCCCGGGTCTACAGCGCATCACTCCGCTTCGCTCCGTGCTGCGCTGTGCCCGGGACAGGTGGGGCGCGGTCGTGCCAAGATCGCGACATGAACCTTCATGCTCTACTGCTGGAACGCGAAGCGGCCGGAAAGCCCGTCACCGTCGGTCTGATCGGCGCGGGCAAGTTCGGCACCATGTTCCTGGCGCAGGCGCGATTGACGCGCGGGCTGCACGTCGCGGCCGTCGCCGATCTCAATGTCGATCGCGCCAAGAGCCAGCTCGCCACCGCGGGCTGGCCTGCGGCGCAGTTCGCGGCCACTTCGCTCGACGACGCGATCAAGACCCGCAGCACGCATGTCACCGCCGATGCCGAGGCGCTGATCAGGCATCCGGCCGTCGAAGTGATCGTCGAGGCCACCGGCATCCCCGAGGCCGGCATCGTTCATGCGCTGAAGACGATCGAGCACGGCAAGCATATCGTCATGGTCAACGTCGAGGCCGACGCCGTCGCGGGGCCGCTGCTCGCGCGCAAGGCCAAGGCCGCCGGCGTGGTCTACAGCCTGGCCTGGGGCGACCAGCCGGCGCTGATCTGCGAGCATGTCGACTGGGCGCGCGCCGCGGGCTTCAAGGTGGTCGCAGCCGGCAAGGGCACGCGCTACGAGCCGCATTACCACCGCTCCAACCCCGACAATGTCTGGGACATTCTCGACAAGTACCTGAACATCACCGATCGCAAGTCGATCAATCCGAAGATGTTCAATTCGTTCGTCGACGGCACCAAGTCCGGCATCGAGATGACCGCGGTGTGCAACGCCACGGGGCTCGTGCCGCAGAGCGAGGGACTGAGCTTTCCGCCGGCGACGCGCTTCGAACTGGCGGAAGTCTGCAAGCCGAAGAGCGCCGGCGGCACCCTCGAGAAGGAGGGCGTCACCGAGGTGACGTCCTCGGTCTACCGCGACGGCCGCGACGTGCCGCATCATCTCGCGCTCGGCACCTACGTGGTGATCGAGGGCGAGACCGACTACGCGCGGCGCTGCTTCTCGGAGTACGCCATGCTGCCGGACAAGACCGGGCGCTATGCGGCGCTGTACCGGCCGATCCACATGATCGGGCTCGAGCTCGGCATCTCGGTCGCGAGCGCTGCGCTCCGCCGCGAGCCGACAGGGGCGCCGACCGGCTTCCGCTCCGACGTCGCCGCCACCGCCAAGCGCGACCTCAAGGCGGGCGAGATGCTCGACGGTGAGGGCGGCTTCTGCGTCTGGGGCAAGCAGACGGCGGCCGAGCTGTCGCTTGCGCAGGGCTTCCTGCCGCTCGGCCTCGCCCAGAACGTGAAGCTCAAGCGCGGCGTGCGCGAGGGTGAGCGGCTGAAATGGTCGGACGTCGAATACGATCCGAACGACACCGCGGTCCGCGTCCGCCGCGAGATGGAAGCCGCATTCGCAAGGCCGAATTCGTAGCTCTCTCCACTCGTGTCCCGGACGCGGTGCAACGCGCAGCGGTGCACCGTTGATCCGGGACCCCGGTTGCTCGCCGCGAGAACGATAGAAACCGGGGTCCCGGGTCTGCAGCGCATCACTTCGTGCTGCGCTGCGCCCGGGACACGTGTGGCAGCTATCCCAGAATCACGGTGGAGCGCCGCCCCAAGCCTGCTAAATTGCCTCCAACAAGAAGCCTGGAGGAAGCCTTTGCTCGATCGTCCCGCGTCATCGCAGCGCGCCCGCCTCGACATGTACAACGCCAACACGCTCAAGCTCGGGCTGTTCGGCGCCAACTGCTCGTCGGGCCGGTCGCCGACCAAGGTGCCGGAGCGCTGGTCGGCGAGCTGGGAGGATTGCCTGGCGCTCGCCAAGATGGCGGATGCCGCCAGCATCGATTTCATGCTGCCGATCGGCCGCTGGAAAGGCTATGGCGGCGACATCGACATGCACGGCGAGTCGCTCGAGACCGTCACATGGGCCACCGGGCTCCTCGCGCAAACCGAGCGTATCACCGTGTTCGGCACTGTGCATGCGCCGCTGTTTCACCCAATCATCGCTGCCAAGCAATGCGTCACCGCCGACCATGTCGGCGAAGGCCGCTTCGGGCTCAACATCGTGGCCGGCTGGAACGAGGGCGAGTTCGAGATGTTCGGCGTCGAGCAGCGCGAGCACGACGCGCGCTACGGCTACGCCCAGGACTGGATCGATGCGATCAAGAAGGCCTGGGGCCCCGAGGAGGATTTCGACTTCGACGGCGCGCAGCTCAAGCTCAAGAAGGTTCGCGCCAAGCCGAAGCCCTATGGCGGCACGCGGCCGCTGATCAAGATCGGAAG
>CAKZHN010000135.1 GCA_936924235.1 uncultured Rhodoplanes sp.
CAGCGCGAGCATTTTGCCTTGGGCGGTCGTCGATTCGCACAAGGCGAAAATCTGGGCGAGCATCTACACGGGTCTGACGGTGCGGGAAGACATCGCATTTCATGAGGGCGGCGAGATTGCCTGGGCGTTCCGCAAGGGCAGCCCTGGCCTGAAAAAGGAGTTGGACGAATTCGTCGGAACCTATGCCGGCAAGCCCGCCTTCAGCGACATTCTGCTGCGCTATTACCGCAGCGGAAAAACCATTAAGAATGCGCTGTCGCGACAGGACACCGACAAGCTCCAGAAGCTGATCGTGTATTTCCGAACCTTCGGAACGCAATTTTCCATCGACCCGTTCCTGCTCGCGGCGCAGGGCTATCAGGAATCCGGCCTGGATCAGCATATGCAAATGCGAAGCGGCGCAGTTGGAATCATGCAGATCAAGCCCAGCACTGCGCGCGAAAAGGAAATTGACGTCAAAGACGTGGCCGGAAGCGCAGAAAACAACATCCACGCCGGGTCGAAGTATCTCCGGTTTCTTGCCGACAAGTACATCAAGGATTCCGCGGTCGATGACACCAACCGAGTGCTGATGGCGCTTGCCGCGTACAACGCCGGGCCGGGCAACTTGAAGCGCTTCCGGGCGTCCGCCGCCAAGAACGGCTTCAATCCCAACCTCTGGTTCGGCAACGTCGAAACCGGCGCCGCAGCCATTGTCGGCCAAGAAACCGTCCAATACGTCAGCAACATCTACAAATACTATATCGCTTACCTGGTGCTGCTCGCGGACAAGAAGGACAGCGGCGGCCCCGAGGTAAAGGCAACGCCTCCGAAGGACTAAAGGCTATCCGGCTGCGCGGAGACGGAAGCACCCGGTTGATGCTCGAACCGGTCAGATGAGAACGCAGGCCGGGTAGGCGAAACATCCGCAAGGTGCCGCGGTACCAAGCGGTTCACCGGGCACCATTAAACCTGTGTCCAATCGTCCTGAACTGCGGGTGTCTCCTAACCTCGCCGTGGGCAGTCTTCGATAGGACTATTTCCGTGGCCGTCGCACCAAAACGTTCCAGCCGCTGGATTCGAACCGGCCTCGTGCTGCCGCTTTTGGCAGTCGCTGCAACGACCGGTCTGGCCAGGGCGGCGTTCGGACAAAGCAATCCGCCCCCGACAAATTCCAAGATCCTGGCGTTGCCTGCGATGGCCACGTGGACGGGCGATTTTGCCGGCATGCTGAAGCGCCGCACAGTGCGGGTTCTCGTTCCACACAGCCGGACGCTGTTTTTTCAGGACAAAGGCACGGTGCGCGGCGTCAGCGCCGAGATGGCACGCGACTTCGAAACCTGGCTCAACGAGCGCTTTGGCAGGAAGCCATACAAGATCCAGGTCGCGCTGATCCCGACACCGCGCGACCAGTTGCTGACCGCCTTGCAGCGAGGACAAGGCGATATCGTCGCCGCCAATCTGACCATTACGCCCGAACGCAGCGCTGTCGTGGATTTCGCGCGCCCCTGGGCCAGGGGCATCAAGGAGGTTCTGGTGACGGGACCTGCGGCGCCTGATGTCACCGGGATCGCCGATCTCGGCGGCAAGGAGGTCAGGGTCCGTAAGTCGAGCAGCTACTACGAGCACATCACCGCCTATAACGCGCGCATCACCAAGAAAGGGGGAACGCCCGTCGCACTTGTCCCCGCTGACGAAAATCTCGAGGACGAAGATCTCATGGAGATGGTCAGCGCGGGGATGCTGCCCTGGGCAGTCGTCGATTCGCACAAGGCGAAAATCTGGGCGACCATCTTCCCGGGACTGACCGTACGGGAGGACATCTCATTCCATGAGGGTGGCGAGATTGCGTGGGCGTTCCGCAAGGACAGCCTGGGCCTGAAAGTAGAGCTGGGCGAATTCTTCGCAGCCCGTGTCGGCAAAGCCGTCTTCAGCGACATCCTGCTGCGCTACTACCGCAACGGACAAACCATCAAGAATGCACTGTCGCAGCAGGATACCGACAGGCTCCAGGAACTGATCGTCCACTTCCGGACGTTCGGAACACAATTTTCCATCGATCCGCTCCTCCTCGCCGCGCAGGGCTACCAGGAATCCCGCCTGAACCAGAATTTGCGAATGAAAAGCGGCGCGGTCGGAATCATGCAGATCAAGCCGAGCACCGCGCTCGAAAAGGAGATCAACATCACGGATGTGGCCGAAAGCGCAGAAAACAACATCCAAGCCGGCTCGAAGTATCTTCGATTTCTTGCCGACAAGTACATCAACGATCCCAAGGTCGATGACACCAACCGGGTGCTGATGGCGCTTGCCGCGTATAACGCCGGGCCAGCCAACCTGAGACGCTTCCGCGCCTTCGCCGCCCAGAGCGGTTTCAATCCCAACCTGTGGTTCGGCAATGTCGAAACCGGCGCGGCAGCCATCGTCGGCCAGGAAACCGTCCATTACGTCGGCAACATCTACAAATACTATATCGCTTATGGGGCGCTGCTGGCTGACAAGAAGGACAGCGGCGGCTCCGAGGTGAAGGCGACGCTTCCGAAGGAATGAAAGCTATCTGGCCGCGCGGAGACGCCCGGTTGATGCTTGAACCGGTCTGATGCTGTAATTCCTCCTGGGAGGAACAAAAGATGCCAGCAACAGCCGACGGGGACTCTTTCGACGATATCGTCGTCGGCGCGGGCTGCGTGCTCGTCAACCGCCACGGGCTCACGGTACCAAGATCATGACCACGCCGAACGAAGCACTTCGCACGATCCTGCCGATCGCAGGCTGGAGCGACACGCAGGCCGCGGACGTCACGTTCACCGGTGGCGCCGATCCTGTGCTGCCGACACCCTTCCGCATCGGCACGGCCAGTGCCGCAACTCTTGCTGCGGCCGGGCTCGCGGCCGCGGAGCTGTGGCAGCTTCGGACCGGACGGCGTCAGCAAATGACTGTCGATCTTCGCCAGGCCACGGCAGCGTTGCGCAGCGGCCGCTATCTTCAGCTCGCCGGCGCGGATGTTTCATCCGAACGAAACACCATCATGGGGTTCTATCCGACCCGGGATGGGCGATGGTCGTACCTGCACTGCAATTTCCCCAATCATCGCGCGGCGGCGCTCAGCGTGCTCGGCGTCCCGGAGGATCGTGAGGCTGTGGCCCGCGCCGTGGCCACGTGGAACGCCGCCGATCTCGAGGAAGCGATCATTGCGGCGAAGGGCGCGGGCGGCATGGCGCGAACGCAGGCCGAATGGGCGAGCCATCCGCAAGGTGCCGCGGTCGCAGCGTTGCCGCTCATGGAGATCATCCGCATCGGCGACAGCGCTCCCGAACCGCTTCCATCCGGCGACCGGCCGCTCTCGGGCATCCGCGTGCTCGACCTGACCCGCGTGCTTGCCGGACCGACCTGCGCCCGCACGCTCGCCGAACATGGCGCGGACGTGTTGAGAATCACCGGCGCACATCTGCCGAGCCTCGGATACCAGGAACTGGACACCGGGCACGGCAAGCTTGCGGCTCATCTCGATCTGCGTGCTCCGGGCGATGCCGACACCTTGCGCGGGCTGGTGCGCAAGGCGGATGTGTTCTCGCAAGGCTATCGTCCGGGCACCCTGGCGGGCCGCGGCTTGTCGCCGGAGGAGCTCGCTCAAATCAGGCCCGGGCTTGTCTACGTTTCGCTCTGCGCCTTCGGTCACACCGGCCCCTGGGCGTCGCGGCGCGGCTTCGACACGGTGATCCAAACCGTCAGCGGCATCACCATCCGTCAGGCGGAGTGCTTCCCGGGCAAATCTCCGGGGCCGCAGTTCTACCCGGTCTCGGCGATCGACTACTGCACCGGTTACCTGATGGCGTTTGGCGCGATGGTGGCATTGGCGCGCCGGGCGCGGGAGGGCGGCAGCTGGCTGGTGCGGATATCACTCGCCCAGGTCGGCAAATGGATCGTCGATCTCGGCGAAGTCCCGGCTGCGGCGCTCAAAGGTGTTCCTGCCGAATTCACCGGCGACGAACTGGAACGCTGGTCGACGGTGAGCGAGACGCCGGCCGGCCGGCTCCGCCACCTCAAGCCGGCCCTGCAGTTGTCGGAAACGCAGCCGTACTGGGCTCGGCCTGCAGTTCCGCTCGGCCATCATCGCGCGGTGTGGCCATGACAGCGGCGGGAGCATTGCAATGAACCTTTCCCGCCGGCGATTTCTCCATGTGGCGGCGGGCGTTCTGGCCACACCGGCCGTCGTTCGCCGTGCGTTGGCAGACGCCTATCCAAACCGGCCGGTGCGTCTGATCTGCGGTTTCGCGCCTGCCGGCGGCAATGACATCATTGCGCGCCTGATGGGACAGTGGCTGACGGAGCGGCTGGGCCAGACGTTCATCATCGAGAACCGCCCTGGCGCGGGCACCAACATCGCGGCCGAGCTCGTGATCAATTCACCGGCCGACGGCTACACGCTGTTCGTCAGCAATCTCTCGAACGCCGTCAACGTCGCGCTCTATGAAAAACTCAGCTTCGACTTCATGCGCGACATGCTGCCGGTCGCCGGCATCGCCACGGCGCCGTCGGTGCTGGCGGTCAGCGCGTCCGTCCCGGCCAGGACGGTCGCCGAGTTCATCGCCTACGCCAAGGCCAATCCGGGGCGGATCAACATGGGGTCGGCGGGCATCGGCAGCACCGGCCATCTCGCCGGCGAACTTTTCAAGATGATGGCCGGCGTCAATCTGATCCACGTGCCCTATCGCGGCAATGCGCCCGCGCTGACCGACCTGCTGGCGGGACAGATCGAGGTGCTGTTTCCCTCGACGGGCTCTTCGCTCGAATATGTGAAGGCCGGCAAGCTGCGCGCACTTGCGGTGACGGGCTCGACCCGCTCCGACGCGCTGCCGGACGTGCCGACCGTGGCCGAGACGCTGCCGGGCTACGAGGCGTCCTCGTTCTATGGGATCGGCGTGCCTCGCAACACGCCGGCTGAGATTGTCGAGACGCTGAACCGGGCCGTCGAGGCCGGGCTTGCCGATCCCAGGTTCAAGGCCCGGCTCGCCGACCTCGGCAGCGTGCCGCTGCCGGGACCGCCGGCCGCATTCGGCAAGCTGATCGCCGACGAAACCGAAAAATGGGGCAAGGTGATCAGGTTCGCCGGCATCAAGCCGCAATGACCGATCGAGCCGGTTATTGAATCCTGAGGTTCAAGGTCCTGATCAGCGCGCCGTATTTCTCGTTTTCGCTTTTGATCTGCGCGGCGAAGGCCTCGGGCGTCGACTGATAGGACTTGCCCGACAGCGTCGCGCGCAGCTTGGCGTCGAACGCCTTGTCGGCGATGACCTCGTTGGTCGCGGCACGCAGCCGGTCGATGACGGCTTGCGGCGTTCCGGCCGGCGCGAACAGGCCCTGCCACGACGACACATCGTACGACGGATAGTATTCCGAGGCGCTCGGCACGCCCGGCAATTCATCGATCGGCTCCCGGCTCGCAACCGCGAGCGGACGCAACTGGCCGGCCTGGATCAGCGGATAGACGCCGCCGCCGCCGAAGGTGATGCTGGCGTCGCCGCTCACGACCCCAACGCCGGCTTGCGGAGCGCCGCGATAGGGCACGTGGGTGAGATCGAACTGCGCAATCTGCTTGAGCATCTCCACGCCGAGATGCGATTGCGTGCCGTTGCCGAACGACGCGTAGAGCAGCGGCGGGTTCGAACGCTTCGCCAGCGCGACAAAGTCCGGCAGGGTCTTCACCGGCAGCGTGCTGCTGACCGCGAACGCGAAATAATTGCTGATCAGCGAGGCGATCGGGATGAAGTCCTTGAGCGGATTGAACGGCATGTTCGCGTAAAGGTGCGGATTGACCACGAACAGGGTGTCGGGCCCGATCAGCAGCGTGTAGCCGTCAGGCGGCGCATTCGCGACGAGTTGTCCGACCAGATTGCCGCCCGAGCCGGGCTTGTTCTCGACCACCACAGTCTGGCCGAGCTTGTCTTCGAGGCCTCGCGCGACCAGCCGGGCGGTGACGTCGGCAGCACCGCCCGGCGGCAGGCCGAGCAGAAGATGAATCGGGCGGTTCGGATAAGACTGGGCCGATGCCGGCTCAGCGCCGAAGGCGAGAATCGCGCCGCAGGCGAGCACCATGATGATGGCGAGAGACTGTGCGAATGCGCGGGTCAGATGCATTGTCCAAGGCCCCATGAAAATCTGCCACCGCGCTCTGCACCTGTAAAGCCAAGGTCGTTGTGGCTGTGCCTCGATCATGTGCAGTAGGATGACGATTATTCGCGCGAATGGCCGTCGAGGTGAGACCGACATGACCCAGCAACGCCAGATGCACCTCGCAGTATTCTGGCTCGGCACCGGAAACCACTCGGCTGGCTGGCGCATGCCCAACGCGGATTTCAGCAACAGCGAGTGGTCGTTTGTCGAGGCTGGCGCGCAGCTCGCCGAACGCGGCAAATTCGACCTGTTTTTCGTGGGCGATGCTGTCGCGATGCAGCTCGATCTGCACCCGTCATTCGTTACGCGTTTCGAGCCGACGACATTGCTCGCCGGCCTGTCGCGCGTGACCAGCAAGATCGGCCTCGGCGCGACGGTTTCGACGAGCTTCAGCGAACCGTACAATGTCGCGCGAACGTTTTCCTCCATCGACCGCATGAGCAACGGGCGCGCCGCATGGAACGTGGTCACCAGCACGATGGATGCATCGGCTCTCAACTTCGGCGGGGACCGGCTCAAGGACCACGATCTTCGCTATGAAATCGCCGAAGAGTTCGTCGATGTCGTGCGCGGCTTGTGGGACACCTGGGACGACGGCGCGCTTGTCGCCGACCGGCAACGCGGCGTCTTCGTCGATCCCGGCAAGGTGCGCAACCTCGATCACAAAGGCCGCTTTTTCTCGGTAAAGGGCGCTCTGAATATCGAGCGATGTCCGCAAGGGCATCCGATCATCATCCAGGCAGGAGGCTCGGAGTCCGGCCAGGAGCTTTCGGCGCGCGTTGCCGATGTGGTGTTTTCGCCGATCAATGGCGACCTTGATTCAGCCAAGGCCAAGTACGAAGGCCTCAAGGCGCGCCTGCCGAAATATGGGCGCGAGCGAAACGAGCTGGCGCTTCTTCCGGGCATCATGCCGGTCATCGGAGACAGCGCCGAGCAGGCGCGTGAAGAGCTCGCGCAACTGCAGGAGTGGCTCAAGGCGAACGACGAAACCGTCCGCTCGGTTCTCACCAAGCGGCTGGGCCGCGATGTCTCGAGCTACGATTTGGATGCTCCGATCCCGGAGCTGCCGGAGACCAATCTCGGGCAAAGCTTCGCGCAGACCTTGTTGGACCGCGCGCGACGCGAGCAAATGACCTTCCGCGACCTCTACAATATTGCAGCAGCGGCGCGAGGGCACTGGGCCATCTGCGGCACTGCGGCACAGGTCGCGGACGTCCTGGAAGAATGGTTTGTGGCCGGCGCTGCGGATGGATTCATGATCCTGCCGGCCCACTTCCCGCGCTCCCTCGAAATCTTTGTCGAGCGTGTCGTCCCGGAATTGCAGCGGCGTGGGCTGTTCAGGCACGATTATTCCGGAACCACGCTCCGCGATCATCTGGGTCTGAGCCGTCCATCGCCAAAAATCCGGGCGGCCTCTTCTCCGCGGCATTGAACCGGACCGGATTGCTGGCTTGCACCGTTGGTGCTGTAGTTCCGGTTCCCGGGGAGGACGCACCATGGCAACCGCGGCACAGGCGGACACGTACGACTACATCGTCGTCGGCGCGGGCTCGGCTGGCTGCGTGCTCGCCAACCGCCTGACCGCTTCGGGCCAGCACCGCGTGCTGCTGCTCGAAGCCGGCGGCCACGACCGCCACATGTGGATTCACATCCCACTCGGCTACGGCAAGCTGTTCGCCGACGCCCGCGTGAACTGGCTCTACAAGTCCGAGCCGGAGCCCGAGTTGCACAACCGGCAGATCATCCAGCCGCGCGGCAAGGTGCTTGGCGGGTCGAGCTCGATCAACGGGCTCCTTTATCTGCGCGGCCAGCCCGCCGACTACGACCACTGGCGCCAGCTCGGCAACACCGGCTGGAGCTTCGACGACGTGCTGCCCTACTTCCGCCGCTCGGAACATCAGGAGCGCGGCGAGGACGCCTTGCACGGCGTCGGCGGGCCGCTCGCCGTGTCCAACGTGTGCGAGCCGCATCCGCTGTGCGAGGCTTTCATTCAGTCGGCGCAGCAGGCCGGATTTCCGCGCAACGACGATTTCAATGGGCCCACCCAGGAGGGCGCGGGCTACTTCCAGCTCACCGCGAAAAACGGCCGTCGCTGGTCGACGGCAGTGGGCTATCTCAAGGAGGCACGGCGGCGGCCCAATCTCAAGGTCGAGACCGATGCGCTCGCAGGCCGCATCCTGTTCGAGGGCCGGCGAGCGGTCGGCATTGAATACCGGCAGGGCGATCAGACGCGCACGGCTCGCGCCAGCCGCGAGGTGATCCTGTCGGGCGGCGCGTTCAACTCGCCGCAGCTCCTTCAGCTCTCGGGCGTCGGCCCCGCGGCGCTCCTTCGCCAGCATGGCATCGACGTGATCGCCGACATGGCGGGCGTGGGCTCCGACCTGCAGGACCACCTCCAGGTCCGCATGCAGTATCGCTGCACGCTCCCCATCACCATGAACGACGTGATCAACAGCTGGTCACATCGGATGCTGGCCGGCGCGCGCTACATGATTTTCCGGAAGGGCCTGCTTGCCATCGGCGCGGGCTATGCAGGCGGCTTCTTCCGCACCAGCCGCCAGGTCGCGACACCGGACATGCAGGTGCACTTCATCATCTTCAGCGCCGACACCGCGGGGGCCGCGCTGCATCCGTTCCCGGGCTTCATCGCCTCGATCTGCCAGTTGCGGC
>CAKZHN010000136.1 GCA_936924235.1 uncultured Rhodoplanes sp.
CGACGTGGCGTGGCCGCCGCCGCGGCTCACCGTGACGCCGAGCAACGCGAGCAGGATCGCCCCCATCACCGCGACGATGAAGGCCGAAGCCAGCGAGCGGAAGAAGTTCAGCGCGCCCATCGCGATGCCGACCTGGTGGTTCGGCACTGCGTTCTGGATCGACACCGTGGTGATCGGATAGACGAGGCCGATCGAGGTGCCGACGACGCCCATCAGCACGATGGCGGAGCCGAGCCCCATGTCGGGCCGCCAGATCAGGAAGCCGAGCGCAATGAGTGCGCAGACCAGCCCGATCATCGGCGCGCGCTTGTAGTGCTTCCAGTACAGCATCGCCTGGCCGGACAGCAGCGAGCCCGGCGTGGTCATGGCGAGCGGAATGAGCGCAATGCCGGACTCGGTCGCGCTCAGATGGTGCGCCACCTCGAAATACATCGGCACCACGATGGTGAGCCCGATCGAGGTGCCCATCGCGAGCGAGGCCGACGTGCAACCCATCCGCATCACCGGATTGTTCAGCACCGCGAGCGGCAGGAACGGCTCGTCCGCGGTGTTGAGCCGCCAGGCGAACAGCAGCGTCAGCACCGCCGACAGCCCGATCAGGCCGAGAACCGGCGCCGACAGCCACGGCAGTTGGGTGCCGCCCCAGGTGAGCGCGAGCAGGACCGGAATGCACGACGCCATCATCAGGCCGGCGCCGAGCACGTCGAGCTTGTGGCGGCGGTCGTGGCGCGGAATGCGGCGGAGGTTGACGTGGGTCAGCGCCGCGGCGCCGAGCGCCAGCGGCACGTTGATCCAGAAGATGATCGACCAGTGCAGATGTTCGGCCATCATGCCGCCGAACACCGGGCCGACCACGCTCGACGTCACCCACACCACGCCCATATAGGCCTGGTAGCGACCGCGCTCGCGCGGCGCGACGATGTCGGCCATCACTGACTGGCACACCGGCAGGATGCCGCCGCCGCCGATGCCCTGCAGGCCGCGACCGACGATCAGCATCACCATGTTCGGCGCGGCCGCGGCCGCAGCCGACCCCGCCATGAACAGGCCGATGGCGACGAGAATCATGGTGCGGCGGCCGAACAGGTCCGAGAGCTTGCCGTAGAGCGGCGCCACCGCGGTCGAGGTCAGCAGATAGGCGGTGACGACCCAGGACAGGTTCTCGAAATCGTGGAACGTGCGCCCGATGGTCGGCAGCGCGGTCGCGATGATGGTCTGGTTCAACGCCGCGAGGAACACCACGAGCATCAGGCCGAAGAACACCTGGCGGATGTCGGCTGCGCTCATCGCGCCGCGCGGCGGGCTCGCCACTGCGGCAGCGGCCGCCGCTGCGGCTTCGGCCGGCGTCTGCGCGCTTGATTTGCTGGAAGCTGGCTTTACGGAAGGGGCACGGTCGGCGGCGGTGTTCCGCCTCTGCCGGACCGTCATTCGCACTCTGGCGCGGGCACGGGCCGCAGCCTTCGAAAAATTCATCTCGACAATCAATCCTTGCGCTCAAACGCTTCGTTTGGCGCTCTAACGCGTTGTTGGGACCCCCTTTGCACCGAGGTCCCGCGGCGATTCGAGACTTCAATACTGCACTGCAAGATCGCTCTTTGACGCAGGCGTTTCAACGCCCGGCTGAGCGTAGCAGCCATGACAAGCCGCAACGCCCCCGCAAGATTTGCTTTACACTTGTTATTCCGCCGCGATCCGGTCGGCGTCCGGCCGCAAATCCTCGCGCCCCAAATCGTCGCGGCCACTGCGCAGCGGCTTTTCCTCGACGACCAGCACCGCAACGAGCCCGGCCGCGAGCAGCACCGCGCCGGCCGCGAACAGCCAGCCGAACACCGCGGCGAAATCCGAGCCGGCAAGCTTCGAGCCGCCGCGCAGCATGTCGAGCGTCAGCCCCCGGCCGCCGCTGTCGACGCCGCCGAGCACGATGGCGCCGAAGGCAGCGACGATGATGGCGCCACCGAGCTGGCGCATGAAGTTCAGCGTGCCGGTCGCGGTGCCGAGCTGATGGGGCGCCACCATGTTCTGCACGATGGTCGAGGTGACCGGATACATCACACCCAGCCCCGCGCCGCCGACACCGAGCAGCACCGAGCACTCGAGCAGCGTGAGCCGCGCCGGCCAAGCCGCGAGCAGCGCCAGCATGATGATGGCGAGAACGAGCCCGCCGAGCGGCACGCGCTTGTAGTGCGCGGTCATCACCATCAGCCGGCTCGCCGCGAACGAGCCGGCCGTGATGGCGGCGAGCCAGACGATCAGCGCGGTGCCCGAGCCGCTCGGCGTGAAGCCCAGCACCAGCTCGAAATACACCGGCAGGAACACGGTCAGTCCCAGGAACACACCGACACTGAAGAAGCCCGCGATCGAGATGGCGCAGACGGTCGGCTGGCTCAGGATCGACAGCGGAATGAACGGCTCCGGCGCGCGCAGCACACGCAGCCCGAACAGCCCCCACAGCACCGCCGAGCCCGCGAGCAGACTCAAGATCGTTGCCGAGCCCCAGGGATGGCGCGTGCCGCCCCAGCTCATCGCCAGCATGATCATCAGCGCAGCGAGCATCATCAGCAGCGCGCCGAGCACATCGAGCTTGTGCGGCCGGTCGTGACGCGGAAGCTTGCGCAGCGCCCGGTCGGTCATCCACAGCGCCAGCGCGCCCATCGGCAGGTTGATCCAGAAGATCATCGTCCAATGGAAATAGTCGGTCAGCACGCCGCCGAGCAGCGGGCCGAGCACGCTCGCCACCATGAACATCACCGAGGTGTAGGCCATGTAGCGCGGCCGCTCGCGCGGCGCGACCATGTCGCCAATCACGGTGTGGGCGATCGGCAGGATGCCGCCGCCGCCGATGCCCTGCAGCGCGCGGGCGACGATCAGCGCCGGCATGTTGGG
Organism: uncultured Rhodoplanes sp.; assembly: GCA_936924235.1. Classification (GTDB taxonomy): domain Bacteria; phylum Pseudomonadota; class Alphaproteobacteria; order Rhizobiales; family Xanthobacteraceae; genus Z2-YC6860. The sequence goes on from CAKZHN010000136.1 coordinate 2,884, forward strand.
CGCGAGCGCGCAGGCCGCCGAGCCCACGATGAAGATCGCAAGCGAGGTGAGCAGCATCAACCGCCGGCCGTAGATGTCGCTGAGCTTGCCGAACAGCGGCGTCGCCGCCGTGTAGGTGAGTAGATAGGCCGACACCACCCAGGACAGCGTCTCGACGTCGCCGAGGCTCCGCCCGATGGTCGGCAGCGCCGGCGACACGATGGTCTGCTCGAGCGCCGACAGGAACATCGCCAGCATGATGCCGGACATGATCGACAGGATCGTGCCGTGGTCGAGCAGCGCGGGCGAAGGCGCAGCAGCGCCGGCCTTGTCGGGCGGGTTCGGGGTGGTCATGGCGGCGCACCATGACGAAGCGCGCGGGAAATACAACCGCCCCGGCGCGGGGCAGCCCTGTCGAATGGGCGTGACGAAAGCCCGAAGCTACACGTTGAAATGGATCAGGAGGTGCCCACTGCCGTCGTCGCCCGGCGAGAAGTTGCCCTGGGCATACGACCCGACAATTGCGATGCTCGCGGTGTGGCTCGGATCGCTCTGGTCGGTCAGCAACAGGGTGCCGCGGGTGTGCGCGTTGTTGCTCGTGTACTGCACCGTGGTCGAGCCGGCCATGAAATCCTTGAAGTCGATCGTGTCGGTGTCGGCAAAGCCCGCGATGTTGCCATGCACGTCTGGCGCATCGTGCAGGATCAGATGCCCGCCCGCAGCGCCCGAGAACTCGATGTGGTTGGTCGAGCCGGCCGCGAGATCGACCGAGCCGGTGCCCATGATCTGGATGGTGCCGTTGCCGGTCACACCGCCGGTCACATCGAGCGTGGCGTTGTCGGCGATGAGATCGCCGGTGTTGGCAACGGTGCTCTTGAGCTCGACCAGCGAGGAGGCGTTCGACTTGATCGTGCCTTTGTTGGTGACGGCGCCGATGGCCTCCACATGGCCGGACTGGTCGCCGAGGATCGTCCCGTCCGCCAGGTTCGTCACGGCCTGGTCGAACAGGACCAGCCCGGAGTTCGAGGCCGTGATGGTGTCGGTGTTGCGGGCGTCGCCGTGCACTTCGAGCGTGCTGGGGAAGGAATGGATCGGCCCGAACCCTCCAAGGAACTGCACATTACCCGTCGCCGTGATGCTTCCGGAATTGTTCAGGGCGCCCCCGACCGTGAATTTGCTGCCGCCCTGCAACTGGATGCTGCCGCTGTTCGTCACATCGCCGGTGGACGAACCGGTGGTGATTGGGCTGGTGGTGAAGTTGACGCCGGTCTCCGTGAGGGTCCCTTTGTTGTTCAGATTCCCGACCGAGAGGGTTGAATCATTGCCGACGGTGATGCTGCCCGTGTTCACGGTATCGCCGTGAACGGTCAGACGGCTGGCCTGGTCGACGGTGACTGTTCCCTTGTTGGTCAGTCCGGCGTCCATCAGCATGGTTCCGCCGGAGGTTGCGATCTCGCCGTGCCCGAGTGATCCACCCGTCACGCTGATGCTTGCGGCGTTGATGACCTGCCCGGCGAACTCGAAATTCGCCCCGGTGTTGCCCGCCGAGATGCTGCCGGTCTTCACGTGCGCGGGATCGCTGTCGTCGACCAGGTTGCGCGTCACGCCGCCGACATAGAGCTGCCCGCCGATGAAGAAGGAGCCCACGTTACCGGTGTTCACCAGACCGCCGGTGACATGGAGCGTTCCAAATTTCAGCTGCACGTTGCCGCTGTTGCGGAGATCACCGCCGATGTTGAACCGTCCGCTGTTGTCGGTGGCGAGCTTGCCGCTGTTGAAGACGTCCCCGGTGATGCCCAGCGTGGCCTGCTCGACCAGCAACTCGACACTGCTGCCGGCCGGTTGAGCGACGCGCAGGCTGTTGATGCCCGGTGTCGAGACGCCGCCCAGCGTGACGGTGTAGCTGCCGGCCTGCTGGATCTTGATGTCGTCTGTCGGAAACGGCAGCGACGCCGGATTCCAGTTCGCGGCCACGGCATAGTCGCCGCTGACGCCATGCGCCCAATTCTTATTCATGAAATTTTCCCCACCACAATGCCCCACAACAATGGACGCAGTGTTCAGGATGCGGTGCCGTGGTCACAAGTCAGGAGAAACCCGGCAATGAGTTGTATCGAGTTGCATGACGCGATTGCGTCAAACGACAAAGACAAAGGGCAGCCACAGGCTGCCCTTCCGAATGTCCGCGATCGAAAACCGGCCCCTATGGGCCGGACTGGAACCGCCGGCTCACTTCAGCTCGACGTTGACGCGCGTGCGGCTGACGACGTGGCCGCGGCAGATGCGCACCGTGTACCACTGCACGCTGCCCCAGCGGTTCGGTCGCTGCTCGCACTTCATCAGGCAGTCCGCCTCGGCAGGGGTCGCCGCCAGCCGCGCAAACGGCCCGCGATAGGGGCCCGTGTAGAGACCGCCGCCGGACCACGGGCCGTCGAACACCGGACCGCCCGCGGGCGCGTTGAAGGCGTTCCAGCCGCACTGGTTGGGGGCTTGCTTCGGGTAGGAGCCGAGGTCCTCCCGCCAGAAGCCGGAGTCTTCCATCCACCAGTCTGCGGAGGCGGCGACGGGCAGGACGGCCGTGGCGATCGTCGCAGCCAGGGCGAGCACCGAGTTCTTCAGCAATGGACGCATAGAAATCCCCCTTCCCGCGGCGACCTACCCCCTCCTTATAGCCCGTCCCGGCCGCTGTGTCGCCCTTTCTTGCTGAGCGAACCAGCCTTCCCCCAGCGATTATGGCAGCCGTTCATAAGCCGCCGCCGTGGTGCTGCCCGCCCCGGGCTGCTCTGTCAGCGTCTCCATGAAGACGATCAGGTCGCGCTGCTCCTCGTCGGTCAGGCGGATCGGCATCATCAGCGGCGAGCGGCTCGGCCGGTCGATGCCGCCCTGCTCGTAATGCGCCAGCACGTCCTTGAGCGTCTCCTGCGTGGCGTTGTGCATGTAGGGCGGGCGCAGGCTGACCGAGCGCAGCGTCGGGGTCTTGAAGGCATACTTCGCCTGCTCGTCGTCCTTGACCACGCGGCCGCGGCCGAGATCGGTCACGGTGGTGCCGATGTCGTGGAAGCGGTCGTCGGTGAAGCGCCAGCCGGTGTGGCAGGTGAAGCACATCGTCTGGGTGGAGTTGAACAGCGCGAAGCCGCGCTTGGCCTCATCCGAGATGGCGCCCTCGTCGCCTTCGATCCAGCGGTCGAACGGCGCCACGCCCGGCTCGAGCGTGCGCTCGAAGGCCGCGATCGCCGACGCCATGGTGTCCACGTTGATCGGCGCGCCGGGCAGCGCGGCCGCGAATTTCGCCACATAGACCGTGTTGGCGCGGATGCGCGCCTCGATCACCTCGACCTTCACCGGCGTCTCGGTCTCCTGCATCGACATCGAGCCGGTCGCGATCGACGACCTGGCCTGGGCTTCGAGGCTCGCGCTGCGGCCATCCCAATTGACGGGCGCGGCGCCCGCATGGCCGATGCCGAGCAGCGGCTGCGACTTGCGCGTGGTGAGCTTGCCGGAATCGTTCACGCTCCTGGGGTCGGTCACCGCCCAGCCGAGCTCGGGGAAGTGACAGTTCGCGCAAGCGGTCTTGCCCGACGCCGAGATCCGCGGATCGAAGAACAGCCCGCGGCCGAGCTCCGCCAGCGCCGGATTGAGCACCGGCAGCGGCGGCGGCCGGCGGTAGTTCTGCTTCGTGGCGGTGATTTCAGCGGCGGTCTGCGCGGTAGCCGGAGACGGCAGAACAATCGCAGCGGCAAGCAATGCGGACGCGATCGCGCCCGTGGTCCGATGACTGATCATAATATTTCCTCCCGCAATACCGCCGTCATAACCGCGTCACACGCCGCGGTCGTCGGCTGATTGGAGGAGTGCGGATTGTCCTGACACGCGGATGGAGAAGGCGCGCAGCGCCGTGCTCGTGTCACGAAGTAACGCGCGTCGCGTTCTGAAGGACACGCGCGCTGTCGCTTCGCCCCATCTGATGTATGATCCCGACGGGCAGGCGACCAATTGCTGACGATGCGCAATGGAGGCCTCAATGGGTCTTTTCGATGAGTTGGGCGGGTCGCTGAAGGGCGCGCTGGGAGCGGCCGCGGCCGCAGCCGCGCCCGCACTGATCTCAGCCGTGTTGGCGAAGACGCAATTCGGCGATCTGTCTGGGCTCGTGAACCAGCTTCAGCAGGGCGGGCTCGACGGCCAAGTCAAATCCTGGCTCGGAAATGGCGCCAACCTTCCGGTGACCGCGGATCAACTCAAGGCCGTGCTGGGCAACGACCAGGTCAAGCAGATCGCGGCGCACTTCGGCCTCTCGACGGACGACGCGTTGAAATTTCTGGCCGAGCATCTTCCGACCACCGTCGATCAGGCGAGCCCGAACGGCGTGCTGACGAAAGGCTGAGCGCTGGTTGACCCGGCTGTCGACGACGATAATCCGGCCGTCTTTCGATAGTCGGCCTGTGATAGTGGATTATGCCGCAGCAGCCTGGATCGACCTCATGCAAAACCTACTTTGGCCCGCCATCCTGACGGTTGGCGCTGGTGTCAGCGTCCTCATCCAACAAGCCTTGAACGCCAATCTGCGCACGGAATTGAACTCCGCGGCGTGGTCGGGCTTCATGAGCTACTTCATTGGCGTCGTTTGCATGATCGCGCTCGCTGTCGCGCTGCGCGAGCCGCTTCCATCGCCGGCCACCATCTCGCGGGTGCCGGTATGGGCCTGGAGCGGCGGCGTTTTCGGCGCGATCTTCATCGGCCTGTCGATCGTGACGCTGCCGAAGCTGGGCGGTGCCGCGTACATCGCGCTCCTGGTGGCGGGTCAGATGGTGGCCGCGCTTGCGGTTGATCACTTCGCATGGCTGGGCGTTCAGGAGCGGCCGATCGACTTGCCAAAGATGCTGGGCGTCGCATTGCTGATCGGCGGAGTTTTCCTGATCCGGCGCTGACGGTATCTGGCGCTAGCGCTGCGCCCGCCCCTCGTGAAAGGCGCCAGCGCTATCGCTTCGCCCCTTTCGGCCACTTCAGCGGCCAGCTCACGATGTGATCCTCGAGCTGGTCGTCCGGCACGTTGACCTCGCTCGCGCCGACCTTGCCGCGCACCGAGACGCCGGCCTGGTGCACGGTGTCGGGATCGCCCGAAACCAGCGGATGCCACCAGTACAAATCCTTACCGGCGGCGACGAGCTTGTAGGCGCAGGTCGGCGGCAGCCAGGAGATGCGATTGATGTTGCGCGAGGTGAGCGTGACGCAATCCTTCACCTTCGCCGAGCGGTTCTTGTAGTCGCTGCATTGGCAGGTGTGGCCGTCGAGCAGACGGCAGGCGACGTTGGTGTAAAAGGTGCGGTCGGTGCCCTCCTCCATCAGCTTGTTGAGGCAGCAGCGGCCGCAGCCGTCGCACAGGCTCTCCCACTCGGCCTTGGTCATGTCCTTCATGGCCTTGCGCCGCCAGAACGGCAGTTCGTCGTCGGGCGCGGGCGTAAGCTTGGGCTTGGCTGGGGGCATGGGTGCGGTGGTAGCGGCAATGGCGGGCGTTGGACAAGGGCTGTTGCGCGGTTGTTCGACGGCCATTTCCGGTCGGGCAACTCGCTCCGTCCCCAGCGAATTCACATTCCCCAGTGAATTCACACCCGAAATCACATGAATCTTCCCCTGTCTTTCAGACCCTGTACACCGGGCATGCCTTGCTCAACTGAGGGCGCTCTCATGAGGCGTCATGTTGGCGGAGCAAGGTGTGGCGCCCGGCCCCCTGTCCTCACGCAAAACAGGGCCCCGGGACGTCTCGGATGACCGTCCGTGCCTCCTTGCGAGGTGCTGCCTTCGATGGCTGGACGCGGTCCGGATGAAGGGCAGCGCAAATGCTGCCTG
>CAKZHN010000137.1 GCA_936924235.1 uncultured Rhodoplanes sp.
TCGATGCCGCCGCCGTGGATGTCGAAGGTCTCGCCGAGATGCTTCCACGACATCGCCGAGCATTCGATGTGCCAACCCGGCCGGCCGGGCGACTTGATGCCGGCCGGCGACGGCCACGACGGCTCGCCAGGCTTGGAAGGCTTCCACAACACGAAGTCCATCGGGTCGCGCTTATAGGGCGCGACGTCGACGCGCGCGCCCGCCATCATCTCGTCGAGCGAGCGGCGCGCGAGCTTGCCGTAGTCGGCCATCGACGGCACGCTGAACAGCACGTGGTCCTCGGCGACGTAGGCATGGTTTCCGGCGATGAGCCGCTCGATCAGCGTCTTCATCTCCTCGATATGCTCGGTCGCGCGCGGCTCGACGGTCGGCGGCAGGCAGCCCAGCGCCGCGACGTCGTCCTTGAAATTCTGATAGGTCGCTTCCGTCAGATCGCGGATGGAGATGCCGCGCTCGGCCGCCCGCGCGTTGATCTTGTCGTCGACGTCGGTGATGTTGCGCACGTAGGTGACGTGCCCCGCACCGTAGAGCTGGCGCAACAGCCGGAACAGCACGTCGAACACGATCACCGGCCGCGCGTTGCCGATATGGGCGAAGTCGTAGACCGTCGGCCCGCACACATACATGCGCACATTGGCCGGATCGATCGGGACGAACACCCGCTTTTCGCGTGTCAGCGTATCGTAGAGTTTCAGTTCCATCGGACCGCGGTTCCCATACGGCGATTGCCCCTGGCCTGCTGGCCGGGCGTCTATCAGGTCTCGATGAAGAGAGAAAAGACGGCCTAGCCAGCGTTTTGCGCTAGCGAATAATCCGGCAAATGCCGCAGATTGCGTTGAGGCCGTTCATGAGGCCGGACAATGGTCAACCCGGTTGCCACAGTCAAGGGCCGGTTCCCCATTCACCCTGTTCCTGCCGATATTTCACAAATACCAAAATGTTAGCCCGCCTCGGCTTGCCCGCTTTGGCGGCCTCCCCTATCCCAATGGCCTCCTGAGTCGGGGTTCAGAAAAGTCCTTAGCCGATCCTTAACGATTTTCCTCACATTCTATCCGACAGAGTGCCGGGGTACCGCACAACCGTGGGCGACCAGATGCGTTCTCTTTTTGCAGCAGCCGTGCTTGGCGTGGTTCTCAGCGCTTCGGCCGCACAGGCCGAAAAGCGCGTGTTCATCGTCGCCAACGTCTCCGACGGCTACGGCATCGACCGCTGCCTCGCCGCCGGCTCGCAGTGCGGCTCGGCCGCGGCGGCCGCCTATTGCAAGTCGCGCGAGTTCGCCCACGCCACCTCGTTCCACAAGGTCGACCGGGACGACATCACCGGCGCCATTCCGGCTGCCGACGAGAGTTGCCGCGGCGCGACCTGCGAGCAGCAGTTCGTCGCCATCGAATGCACGCGCTGACCGGCACGGTTCACTTTCATCATTGAGTGCAGGCCGGCTGACGCCGGCCTTTGTTTTTGCCGGCCGATGGCCTGGAACTTTTTTCGCACGCGAGTTCCACGACCCGCCGCAATGCGCTGATCCCGCAATCAAATTCGTAACGCCCGGAACCAACGCCGGAGGTCGTTGTTGTGCACCGGCGGGGGTCAAAGGAAGAGAGAATCCATGTCCGCAGTCGCCGTCCGCGCCATGTTCCGCTCCCATCCGGAAAAGCCCGCTCACTCCGAGACGATGAGCAAGTGCATCGATGCGTGCTTCAGCTGTGTCGAGACATGTACCGCCTGCGCCGACGCGTGCCTGTCGGAGCGCGATGTCGAAAACCTCGTCGCCTGCATCCGGTTGAACCTCGACTGCGCGGCGGTCTGCAGCGCCACCGGCAACATCATGGCGCGGTCGAACAAGGCCGGGCATCGCCAGCTGCTCGAAGCCCAGCTCGCCAATTGCATCGCGTTCTGCCGGGCTTGTGCCGACCAGTGCAGCAACCACGGCGAGATGCACCGGCATTGCGCGGTTTGCGCCGAGGCTTGCCTCCTGTGCGCCGAAGCCTGCACCGCGATGCTGTCGACGATGCGGATGCCGAACTCCTGAGCTGACTTCAGACCCGCACCACCTCGTGGTCGATCGCGCCGAAGATCGAGCGGCCCTGCGCGTCGTTCATCTCGATGCGCACGCGGTCGCCGAAATTCAGATACGGCGTCTTCGGCGCGCCATGCAGAATGGTTTCCACGGTGCGGATTTCGGCCAGGCATGAATAGCCGACGCCGCCGTCGGGCACGGGCTTTCCCGGCCCGCCGTCGGTGTCGCGGTTCGACACCGTGCCGGAGCCGATGATCGCGCCGCCCATCAGCGGGCGGGTCTTGACCGCGTGCGACACCAGCGTCGGAAAATCGAACGTCATGTCGACGCCGGCATTGGGCTTGCCGAACGCCTTGCCGTTGATCGAGCTCAGAAGCGGCAGATGCACCCGCTTGCCGTCGAAGGCCTGGCCCAGTTCGTCGGGCGTCACGGCGACCGGCGAGAACGCGGTCTGGCCCTTGCTCTGCAGGAAGCCGAAGCCTTTCGCCAGCTCGTTCGGGATGAGATTGCGCAGGCTGATGTCGTTGACCAGCATGAACAGCTTGATCAGCGGCTGCGCCTGCGCGGGCGTCGCGCCCTGCGGCACGTCGGCGACCACGACGGCGACCTCGGCCTCCAGATCGATGCCCCAGGCCGTATCAGCCGCCTTGATCGGATCGGTCGGGCCGATGAACTCGTCGGAGGCGCCGCGATACATCAGCGGGTCGGTCCAGAACGTTGGCGGCACCTCGGCGCCGCGCGATTTGCGCACCAGCGCCACGTGATTGACGTAGGCCGAGCCGTCGGCCCAGCCGAAGGTGCGCGGCAAGGGCGCGGCGCATTTCTTCGGGTCGAACGGCGCGTGCGCGATACGCCCGGCCTCGAGCGAATCCGCGATCTCCTGCAGGCGCGGCTCAGCCGCGGCCCAGTCGTCGAGCGCCTCGCGCAAGGTCCTGGCGACCGCCGACGCATCGGCCGAGCGCGTCAGATCGCGCGAGACGACCACCAGCTGGCCGTCACGGCCCTTCTTCAGTGAAGCGAGTTTCATTGTCGGCGTATCCCTGGACTTTGACCGTTACCACTTCGGCTGTTTCGATTTGCCGTCGAAGTGCTTCTTCAGCCCCTGCCAGCAATCGACGTAGTCGTCCTGCCGCGTCGGCAATTCGGCGGCGTATTTCGTCACCCGCTGGCGATAGCGCGTCTCGAACATGAAGGCGAGCGTGTTGGTGAGCTTCACCGGCTTGAGCTCGGCATTGCTCGCCGCCTCGAAGGCGTCGCTGTCCGGGCCATGCGGCAACATCTGGTTGTGCAGGCTCATGCCGCCCGGCACGAAGCCCTCGGGCTTGGCGTCGTAGACGCCGTAAATCAGGCCCATGAACTCCGACATGATGTTGCGGTGATACCAGGGCGGCCGGAAGGTGTTCTCGGCCACCGCCCAGCGCTCCGGGAAGATCACGAAGTCGATGTTGGCGGTGCCGGCCGTCTCCGACGGCGAGGTGATCACCGTGTAGATCGACGGATCGGGATGATCGTAGAGCAGCGCGCCGACCGGCGAGAAGCGCCGCAGATCGTATTTGTACGGATAGTAGTTGCCATGCCAGGCCGCGACGTCGAGCGGCGAATGCGGCGTCTGCGTGCGGAACATCTCGCCGCCCCACTTCACATAGAGCGTGCAGGGCTCGTCCAGGTCCTCGAACTCGGCTTCGGGGCACAGGAAGTCGCGCGAATTGGCCAGGCAGTTCGCACCGATCGGGCCGCGGTCGGGCAGCGTGAAGGCGCCGCCGTAGTTCTCGCAGACATAGCCGCGCACCGGCCCGTTGGTGAGCTCGGCGCGGAAGATCACGCCGCGCGGGATCACGGCAATCTCGCCGGGCTCGATGTCGATCACGCCGAACTCGGTGCGCAGCCGCAGCTTGCCCTCCTGCGCCACGATCAGCATCTCGCCGTCGGCGTTGAAGAAGTGCTCGTGATCCATCGATTTCGTAATGAGCAGCACATGCGCCGCCATGCCGGACTGCGCCTCGGCGTCGCCCGCGACCGTGACCGTCGCAAGCCCGGTGATGAAAGTCCGGGGGCTGTTGGGCATCGGCGTCGGCCCCCAGCGCAATTGGCCGATCGGCAGGTCGGTGTCCTCGCGCGCCGGCGCGGTCCGGATCAGGCCACAGTCGACCTTCTCGAAGCGGCCGGTGTGCCGCACCGTCGGCCTGACGCGGTAGAGCCAGGTCCGCTGATTGGTCGCCTGCGGCGCCGTGAACGGCGAGCCGGAGAGCTGCTCGGCGTAGAGCCCGTAATTGACCTTCTGCGGCGAGTTGCGCCCGACCGGCAGCGCCCCCTCGAGCGCCTCGGTTTCGAAGCTGTTGCCGAACCCGGACATGTATTTGGCCGCCATGCGCACTCCCGCCCTGATCCCGCCGCCCGCCGGTGCCGGTTCTTTGCCCACTTTCGGTGCGCCGGCCTTGCTTTCCCGCCCCGCGGCCGGATACTTTTGAATCGCTTTAGTTTCGCGTGTAACCAAGACTACCGGCTTGCGATCCGCAGGACAACCCGGCGTCACCTGAAGTTGTCCTGACAAGGGGCGTCCAGGGTGTCCTGGCCAGGGGTGTCCTGGCCTAAGATGTTCTGGCCCAAAGCGTCCTGGCCCGAGGGGGGCAGAGCGACCATGAGCAACGGTACATCCGGCGACAGTGCGACTGGCTCGGCGCTCGAGCGCGCGGGCCTGGAAAACGCCGTGGCGGGGCATGGCGATGCCGCGCCGCTGAAGCTCGAAGAGTTCCTGCCCTACCGCCTCAACGTCGTCGCGAGCCTCGTGTCGCAGGCGCTGTCGCGCGTCTATGCCGAGCGCTACGGCATCGGTGTGCCGGAATGGCGCGTGCTGGTGACGCTCGGCCAGTTCGGCATGATGACCGGCAAGGCGATCGGCGCGCACAGCCACATGCACAAGACCAAGGTGTCGCGGGCGGTGGCGCTGCTGGAAAAGCGCAAGCTGCTCACGCGACGCGCCAACCGCGCCGACCTGCGCGAAGCCTTCCTCGCGCTCACCCCGGCCGGCCGGGCGATGTATGACGATCTCGCGCCGATCGCGCTCGACTTCGCCAATCGGCTCGCCGAGGTGATCGATCCCGCCGACCGCGTGGCCTTCGAGCGCTCGATCGACAAGCTGACCGAGCGCTCCGCCAAGCTCGCTGCCGAGTTCGGCAAGGGCCGCGCCGAGTCCGACGAAGACTGACGTCGCCCTGCGCCGCGGGCCGCAGCGCCGATCGGCAGACCAGACATGAGTCGACGGCCGTCCCTCATGTGAATATACGGTTGCGTCACGGTCGGACCTTAAGCTGCACCGAAAAACGCGCCGGGAAACGTCATGAAGCTCTACACTTACTTCCGCTCGTCGGCGGCCTATCGCACCCGCATCGCGCTCAACGTCAAGGGCATCGCGCCCGAGCAGATCTCGATCCATCTCACCAAGGACGGCGGCAAGCAGCACTCGCCGGAGTATCGCGCCGTCAACCCGCAGCGCCGCGTGCCGTCGCTGGTGCTCGACGACGGCACCATCCTGATGCAGTCGCCGGCGATCATCGAATACCTCGACGAGATCCAACCGAACCCGCCGTTCCTGCCGAAGGACCCGGTCGCGCGCGCCAAGGTGCGCGCCTTCGCGGCGCTGATCGGCTGCGACATCCATCCGCTCAATAACCTGGCGCCGCTGCAGTACCTGCGCCGCGTGCTCAAGCAAGAGCAGCCCGCGATCGACACCTGGTATCAGCACTGGGTCACCGAGGGCTTCACCGCGCTCGAGGAGATGATCGAGCCCGGCCCCTATTGCTTCGGCAACACGGTGACGCTCGCCGACATCTATCTGGTGCCGCAGATGTACAACGCGCGGCGGCTGAAGACGCCGCTCGAGGCGTTTCCCAAGCTGGTCGCGGCCGACGCCGCGCTGCTCAAGCTTCCGGCCTTCGACAAGGCCCGGCCGGAAAACCAGTTCGACGCCGAATAGCCGCCGGACGCTCCGGCCGAACTCCGAAAGAAAGCCGCCACCGTGGCCAGCACGAACCTCGCTCGCCAGAACCTTGCGCGCGTCGTCGCGTGGATGATGGGTGCGCTCATCTCGTTCTCGGCGAGCGCGCTCGCGGTGCGTGCGCTCGCCAAGGGCGGATTGAACATCTTCGAGGTGCTCACCATCCGCTCCGGCTGCGGCGTGCTGGTGCTGCTCGTGCTGCTCGCCATGCGGCCGGAGTTGCGCCCCGAGGCCGCGCCGCGCTACATGGGCTTTCACCTCGCGCGCAACACCATCCACTTCGCCGGGCAGTATGCCTGGGCCTACGCCGTCACGGTGCTGCCGTTCGCGATGGTGTTCTCGATCGAATTCACCACGCCGGCCTGGGTGGCGCTGCTCGCCGCGCTCGTGCTCGGCGAGCGCATGACCAAGAGCCGGCTCGGCAGCGTGATCCTCGGCTTCATCGGCGTCGTGGTCATCGTGCGGCCGGGCCTCGAGGGCTTTCAGCCGACCGCGCTGGTGGTGCTGTTTGCGGCCTTCGCGTTCGCAGTCTCGCTCATCGTCACCAAGCAGCTTACCAACCGGGTCAGCACCTTCGCGGTGATCTTCTGGATGAACGTGATCCAGCTGCCGATCACGATCTGCTGGCCGTTGATCGTTGCGGCGAAAGGCGGGCCGTCGTTCTTCGTGTTCCGGCTCGGCGCCGACCTGATCCTGCCGACGATTGCGCTCGGCGTCGTCGGCCTCACCTCGCACTTCTGCCTGACCCAGGCATTCCGATCGGGCGACGCCACGGTCGTGGTGCCGCTCGACTTCCTGCGCATCCCGCTGATCGCGGTAATCGGCTGGATGTTCTACGGCGAGAAGCTCGACGCCTTCGTGTTCGCCGGCGCGGGCTTCATCATCTGCGGTGTGCTCTGGAACCTGACCGCCGAATCGCGTCGAGTAGGCCGTGTGGGCGCTTCGGTCGCAGCCAGCCCCGAAAAGGCACAGGCTGCGGAATCTTGACCATGACCGCAAGGCCCGTCCAAACTTTGGACACCATTCGCGGGTCAAAGTCCGGCCCCCGAGGTCTCAAAGCCCGGGATTTTGGGACGGGGGGTCCCGAGCCGAGCCGAAATTGCGCCGCCGCCGGGCGGCTTTGGGGAACGCTGATGCACTCGATGTTGCGCCGCGTCTTGGGACCGGCCGCCCTGGGACCAGCCGTATGGCTTGCCGCGGCGGCCGCGGCGCATGCGCAGCAGCTGCCACCACCGCCGGCCCAGCAGCCGCCCGCCCAACAGCAACAGGCCGCGCCGCCGCAGGCCCAAGGCGGCGTGTCGCAAGGCAATCCCGTCTGCGCGCGACTCGAGACCCAGCTTCAGACCTTCGACCGCGGCTCGGCCGACTCCGGCCGCGCCGAGCAGGTCAGCAAGTTCGAGGCGGCCGCGGCAAGCCAGCAGACCGAGATTGATCGCCAGGAGGCGGCGGCGCGGCGGATGGGCTGCAACGAGAGCAACTTCTTCGCGCTGTTCAGCGGCGGCAAGTCGCAGCAGTGCGGTCCGCTCAATTCCAAGATCTCGCAGATGCACGCCAATCTCGACCGCATCAACGCCGATCTCGAACGGCTGCGCGACGATCCCGGCCCCGAGCGTGACGCGCAGCGCCGCGCGATCCTCGTCGCGCTGTCGCAGAACAATTGCGGCGCGCAGTACCGCGCCGCGGTCGCAGCCAATCCGCCGCCGCGCAGCGGCGGGCTGTTCGACTCGCTGTTCGGTCCAGGCCCGGGCGCCACGATCGCGCCACCCGGCAGCGACGCCGGCTTCTCCGCCCCGGGCGGCAGCTACCGCACCGTCTGCGTGCGCACCTGTGACGGCTACTTCTACCCCATCTCCTACGCCACCAATCCGGGCCGCTTCGCCGACGACGAGAAGCTGTGCCAGCAATCGTGCCCGGCCACCGAGGTGCAGCTTTTCACATATCGCAATCCCAGCGAGGACATCAATCAGGCGGTGTCGGCGAACGGCAACCAGCCCTACACTTCGCTGCCCAACGCGTTCAAATACCGGACGTCGTGGGACAACGCCTGCAGCTGTCGCAAGGCTGGCGAAAGCTGGGCGCAGACGCTGAAGAACATCGACGACACCACCGTAGAGCAGGGTGACATCGTCGTCGACGAGCAGCGCGCCAAGCAGCTGTCGCAGCCGCCGCGCGGCGGCAAGCCGACCGCTGCCCCCGCTTCGGTGCGAACCGCCGCGCCGCCGCGCGCCGGACAGGCACCGGCAGCCGTGCAGGCCGCGCCGGCGCCGAAGCCCCCGCAGTCGCCGGCAGCCATCGCGGCGCAGGGTGCGCAGTCGGACAACGCAACGCCGGCGGACCCGTCGCAGCCGGTGAAGCCCGATCCGAACCGCAACATTCGCTCGGTCGGACCGACATTCATTCCGGCGCGGTAATTTCTCACCACATATTCCGCCGTCATTCCGGAAACCGCGCGAAGCGCGGTTATCCGGAATCCATAACCACTGCTGCGGAGTATGGATTCCGGGTTCGCGAGCTTGCGCTCGCGCCCCGGAATGACGGCGGTGAGTTCGGCCCACGCCGGTGTATTCTGATTCAATTGTCAAACAGCCCCACAGACGTGACTCATCGGCCCCTGACAGAGTGAGGCGCGGGGCTGCGCCTTCATTTCTTTGCTCCCTCAAAATGAGGGAGTGGAGCGC
>CAKZHN010000138.1 GCA_936924235.1 uncultured Rhodoplanes sp.
GAAGAGAAGGCGCCGCCCCAGCGCCGCACTTTGTCCGGGGCCGATGAATCACGCCCGTACCCCTGCAATGCGCGGCGCACACCTTTTGGCACCAGCGGCCTCATGTATGATCCGCGCCGCAAAGAAGGAGGACACTGAATGGATCTCGGAATCGCCGGCCGCAAGGCCATCGTCTGCGCCTCGAGCCGCGGGCTCGGGCGCGCCTGCGCCATGCGGCTCGCCGAGGCCGGTTGCGAGGTGGTGGTCAATGGACTCGACGCCGCGCGGCTCGATGCCACGGCGGCCGACATCCGTGCCAAAACCGGAGCGAAGGTGATCGCGGTCGCCGCCAATGTCGGCACGCCCGAAGGCCAGGCCGCGCTGTTCGCCGCCTGCCCGGACCCCGACATTCTGGTCGCCAACAACGCCGGCCCGCCGTTCCGCGATTTCCGCGAGCTCGACCGCCAGAAGATGATCGACGGCGTGGTCGGCAACATGGTGGTGCCGATCGAGCTGATCCAGAAGGCGATCGACCCGATGATCAAGAAAAAATTCGGCCGCATCGTCAACATCACCTCGGGCTCGGTGAAGATGCCGATCGGCGGGCTCGACCTGTCGTCGGGCGCGCGCGCGGGCCTCACGGCGTTCCTCGCCGGCGTCGCCCGCACGGTGGCGCAGCACAACGTCACCATCAACTTCCTGCTGCCCGGCCCGTTCGACACCGACCGGCTGCGCTCCAACAACGAGCAGACCGCCAAGAAGCAGGGCATCAGCGTCGAGCAGGCCGCCGCGGCGCGGGCCGCCACGGTGCCGGCCAGGCGGATCGGCCAACCGGACGAGTTCGGCGCCGCCTGCGCGTTCCTGTGCTCGTCCCATGCCGGCTTCATCACCGGGCAGAACCTGCTGATGGACGGCGGCATCTTCCCGGGGGCGTTCTGATTGGCCCTGCTCTATCAGCACGTGTCCCGGGCGCAGCGCATCACGAAGTGGTGCGCTGCAGACCCGGGACCCCGGTTGCGATCGACAGAAACCGGGATCCCGGGTCTGCGCCGCATCATTCCGCTTCGCTTCATGCTGCGTCGCGCCCGGGACACAAGCCCAACCGACTTGCCCGGATGCTCACAGCCAAGCATGATGCCGCATCACATTCGCCATCCCATTCCAAACCAAACACTGAGTAAGGGGGTACGCCCATGAAGCTCGTCCGCTATGGCGCCGCAGGCAAGGAAAAGCCCGGCATCATCGACAAGAACGGCAAGATCCGCGACCTGTCGAAGATCGTCAAAGACATCGACGGCGAGGCACTGTCCCCGTCGGGCCTCGCCAAGATCAAGAAGGCCAACATCGACAAGCTGCCGCTGGTGAAGGGCAATCCCCGCCTCGGCTCCTGCGTCGCCAAGCCCTCTAACTTCATCGCCATCGGCCTGAACTATGCCGACCACGCGGCCGAGGCCGGCATGAAGATTCCGCCCGAGCCGATCATCTTCAACAAGGCGCCGAGCTGCGTCTGCGGGCCGAACGACAACACCATCATCCCGAAGGACTCGACCAAGCTCGATTGGGAGATCGAGCTCGGCATCATCATCGGCAGCCGCGGCCGCTATCTGTCCAAGGAGCGGGCGATGAGCGTGGTGGCGGGCTACTGCCTGTCGAACGACGTCTCCGAGCGCGTGTTCCAGATCGAGCGCGCCGGCCAGTGGACCAAGGGCAAGGGCTGCGAAAGCTTCGGCCCGCTCGGCCCCTGGATGGTCACCAAGGACGAGATCAAGGACCCGCAGAACCTCAACATGGAGCTCACCGTCAACGGCGAGGTCCGGCAACATGGCAACACCAAGACGATGATCTTCGGCGTCGCCCATCTGGTGTGGGCCTGCTCGCAGTATTTCATCCTGGAGCCCGGCGACGTCATCATCACCGGCACGCCGCCCGGCGTGGGGCTCGGCATGAAGCCCGAGCCGAAATTCCTGAAGGCCGGCGACGTCGTGCATCTGAAGATGGACAAGGTCGGCGAGCAGACCCAGAAGGTGGTCAAGGGCAAGTACTAAGTCTTGAAGGAAAAGCACTCAGCCTTACGGCGGGTCGCAAAAAGCAAAGCCCCGGGTTCACACCCGGGGCTTCGTGTTTCTCGGCTCTTCGTGCCGCGATCAGACCGCTCAGTAGCGGCTGAAGATCGGGCCGGAGAATTTGTAGTTGAGGCCGGCGCGGACCACGTTCTCCTTGAAGGAGACGTTGTCGACCACGGCGCCGCCCGAGCAGGAGATGCCGCAGTTGAATTTGCCGAGATCGACATAGAGATATTCGATCTTGGCCGACCAGTTGCCGAGGAAGGCGTATTCGACGCCGCCGCCGACCGTCCAGCCAACCTGATTGTTGCTGTCGCCAGGCGCCGCCGGGTTGTTGCTCTTGGCCTGGATGCGGCCGAAGGCGCCGCCGCCGGTGAAGTACGGCAGCCAGCGGTCGAAGGCGTAGCCGATGCGGCCTCTCGCCGTCGCGAGCCAATGCTCCTTGGTCCGGCAGGTGAAGGCGCCGCAGGCGACGGTGTCGGCCACATCGGCCCAGTCGAAGTCGCCTTCCAGGCCCCAGACCCACGAGCCGGTCTGGTAGTTGTAGCCAACCGTGCCGCCGGCCAGCCAACCCTTCGGCTTCGGCGAAACCGCCGGAATATCCCAGTTCGAAGTGCCCCAGGCGTAGCCGCCGTTCACACCGGCGTAGAAGCCGGTCCAGTTGTAGTAGGCCACCACCGAGCGCGGTCCTTTATAGACCGGCTGCGGGATGTCCGCCGCCTGTGCAGAGAACGAGGTCGCCAGCAAAGTCAGTGCTGCGACACCCGCCCCGAGAAGCTTGAATCTCATTTGTCGTCTCCCATCCGTGCGACGTGGATTGTTGACCGCGGTCGCCGGTGCCCAACGCACCGTGCGCGAACTCACGCTTGGACTTGTTCACATTTGACTTGGGAACAACTGGAGTCGCGGCACGCAGGCGAGCCGCACGGTGCGGTCACCGAAACGCGAGGCTGCTGCTGGAGGAGCACACGCAGCAAACCCGAGCGACGTAGGCTGGCTCTGTGGGTAACCGCCGCCCCTTCCGTGATCAGCGGGGAAAACGTCCGCAAAGCCAAACGAATCAGTTGACTCGTTAACTGCACATTAAGGAACGGACCAAGGCAAGCAAGGCTCGCACGATATGCCCGGCTTTTTGGGGGACCAATTCAAGACGGTGTGGCGCGGCCGCAACAACCCGGAGCGCAAAACAAAGCACCCGCCAAAGCAAAAGCCCCGGGCCGAGGCCCGGGGCTTGGGGGAATGCGGACCTTCTGTCCGCGAAACGCTGCCCGCCGGTGACGACGAGCGACGATTCTCAGTAGCGCGAGTAGATCGGGCCCGAGAACTTGTAGTTCAGGCCGGCCTTGACGGTGTCGAACGGCATCGAGTACGGCACGTCGATGGTGCAGGTCGACGCCGAGCAATGCGCGGTGCCGAGGTCGTAGTGCATGTATTCGAGCTTGGCCGACCAGTTGCCGAGGAAGGCGTATTCGACACCGGCGCCCGCCGCCCAGCCGAGCTGGGTGTGCGATTCGTTGCCGCCGGACGGCCGCATGAACTTCATGTCGCCGAAAGCTGCGCCGCCGGTGACGTAGGGGAGCCAGCGGTCGAAGGCATAGCCGATACGACCGCGAGCGGTGCCGACCCAGCGCAAGCTGATATCGCAGCCCGCCGCGGCGCAAAGCGTCTGGTCATTGCCCTTGATGTTGGCCCAGTCGATATCGCCTTCGAGGCCCCACACCCAGGAGCCCATCTGATAGTTGTAGCCGAGCGTGGCGCCGGCCAGCCAACCCTTGGCGTTCGTCTTGAACGCACCACCGGTCACCGTGGCCGAAGCGTCGCCCCAGCCGTAGCCACCGTTGATACCAGCGTAGAAGCCGGTCCAGTTGTAATACGACACCACCGAACGCGGCGGCGCCTTGTAGTAGCCCTTGACCGGCATGTCCGCCGCGCTGGCGGCGAGCGAGGTGGCAGCCAGTGCCAGCGTCGCGATGCCCATCTTGGTGAACTTGGAAATCATAATGCCCTCTCCCCTGGGGGTTGGATTGCGGTCGCATCGAGTTCAGTGATCGCGCACCGTGCGTACTCGCGCGCCTGCAACGATCTCACGCATCACGCATGGAACTGACCGGACAACACGCAACTGGCTTCGACACCGAGGGCCCAATGGCCCCCGCCCGGCAAACAGCCGAAGCGTTTCAGTTAACGAATTTGCACCGGACATGGTTAATGGCCGGTAAACTCCTTGGCGGTTCTGAGATTTGCCGGCGAAAAAGAACACGAAGAAGCCCCGGGTGTGGCATCCGGGACTCAGTCGTTCCTATCGATCGGGTGGAGCCTGGAAGCCGCCTACCCTTCGCGCGCTTCCAGCACCGATTTGAGCGAGATCTTCGACCACGCTCCGGCGCGCTCGCGGAACGCCGCGTACGAATCGTAGACCTTGCGCGTCGCGGCGTTGCGGCTGCCGAGCTCGTTCAGCACGTCGGCGCTGGTGGTGCGCGCCGCGGCGATCACCTCCTGCGGGAAGGCGCGAAGCTGCACGCTGTGCTGGCCGGTCAGCGCCGACAGCGCCTCGGTGTTAAGCCGCTCCATCTCGGCCAACGCAAAGTTTGCTTCGGCCGCGCAAGCATGCGCGACAATCGCCTTGAGCTCGGCGTCGAGCGCATTCCAGGCGTTGAGCGAGACGATGCACTCGCCGGTGCCGTTCGGCTTGTTGAAGCCCGGATAGTAGTAGAACGGCGCGACACGATAGAGGCCGAGCGCGATGTCGGTGCCGGGCCCGACGAACTCCACGGCGTCGATCACGCCGGACTGCAGGCTCGTGAGAATCTCGGCGGGCGGCGTGGTCTGCGGCGTGGCACCGAGCCTTCGATAGACTTCGCCACCGAGACCGAGCGAGCGGATCTTCATGCCGCCGAGGTCAGCGCGGCCTTTCACCTCGCGGCGAAACCAGCCGCCCATGCAGACGCCGGTGTTGCCGCCCATGAACGGCTTCACGCCGAACGGCGCGTAAAGCTCGTCCCACAGCGCCTGGCCGCCGCCGGCATCGATCCAGGCGACATGCTCGCCGGGCGTGAGCCCGAACGGCACCGTGGTGAAGAACGCCGCGGCCGGCATCTTGCCCTGCCAATAGAACGACGCGGTGTGGCCGATCTCGGCGACGCCGCCGCCGACCGCGTCGAGCACCTCGAAGGCCGGCACGATCTCTCCCGCCGCATGCACCGCGATGTCGAGCCTGCCGCCGGACAGCGTACGGATGCGCTCGGCGACGCGCTCGGCCGACATGCCTGGACCGGGCAGCCGCTTCGGCCACGACGTCACCATCTTCCAGCGCTTGGCCTGCGCCAGTGCGAGCGAGGGTGCCGCGAGCGCGCCTGCGGCGCCTGCTGCTGCGGCCCGGGCGAGCTTTCGTCGCGTGATGTTGGGCATGAACGACCTCCCTGTTCGTGGTGCGCGAAGCGCTCACCACCAGCGATAAAAATGATGCACCGGGCCATGGCCCGCGCCGATCGCGAGCCGATCGGACGCAGCGATGGCGGTTGCCACATAGCTTTTGGCGGCGCGCGTAGCGTCAGCGAGCGTCAGGCCTTTGGCGAGGCCTGCGGCGATCGCCGACGACAAGGTGCAGCCGGTACCGTGGGTGTTCTTGGTGTCGAAGCGCGGGCTCGTGAGCCGCGTCACGCCATTCGGCTCGATCAGCAGATCGACGCTTTCAGAACCGTCGGCATGGCCGCCCTTGATCAGCACCGCCTTGGCGCCGAGCGCGAGCAGGCGCTCGCCCTGCGCGCGCATCGTGGCCTCGTCGGCAGCGACGCTGGTGTCGAGCAAGGCTGCGGCTTCGGGCAAATTCGGCGTGACGACAAGCGCCATTGGGATGAGACGCTTGCGCAAAATATCGATGGCGTCAGGCTTCAGGAGCCGGTCGCCGGACGTTGCGACCATCACCGGATCGAGCACCACGTTGGTCTGCCTGTATCGCGCAAGTCCGTCGGCCACCGCGGCGATCACGGCGGCGTTCGACAGCATGCCGAGCTTCACGGCGCCGACCTTGAGATCGGAGAACACCGCGTCGATTTGCGCGGTGACGAAATCCGGCGGCACGTCGTGGATACCGGTGACGCCGCGGGTGTTCTGCGCCGTCAGCGCGGCGATCGCCGACGCGCCATAGACGCCGAGCGCCGAGAAGGTTTTCAGATCGGCCTGGATGCCCGCGCCGCCGCCGGAGTCCGATCCCGCGATGGTGACGGCGATGGCGGTCATTTTCGTTTCGCGAGCGCGGCGTCGACCACGCGCAGCAACTCCGCGGTCGCGGCCTTGGGGTCCTTCGCCATCGACAGCGCCGAGATCACCGACACGCCGTCGGCGCCGGCCTCGATCACCGGCGCGGCGTTGCCCGCATTGATGCCGGCGATGCCGCAGGTGAGAAAGCCGGGCTTGCACCGATGAAGCGCCTCGATCACCTTCGCCATGCCGGCGACACCGATCGGCGAATTCTTGGTCTGCTTCGATGTGGTGCCGTAGACGCCGCCGATGCCCGCATAGTCGATGAGCGAGAGATCGGTCGCATCCGCCCGCTGCGGGCTGTTGATGGTGAGGCCGATGATCGCGTCGGGGCCGAGCAGCCGCCGCGCGTCGGCCGGCGCCATGTCGTCCCAGCCGATATGCACGCCCTCGCAGCCGATCGCGAGCGCGACGTCGACGCGGTCGTTGATCAGGAGCGGGACCTTGCCGAGCGCGGCCTTGCAGGCGCGGGCGCGATCGACCATCACGCGGGTGTCGGACAGCTTGTCGCGCAGCTGCACCAGCGTGGTGCCGCCCGCGGCGAGCATCCGGCAGAGATCGGGAAGCTCGTGGCCGCCGGCAGTCTCCGGATCGACGATGGCATAGCAACGCAGATCGACGCGCATCAGCTCACTCTCGCTTTGGCCATCAGGGTGCCGCGGTCGAGCGCGTACACCGCATCGAGAATCTCCATGGCGAAGCTGCCCGGCCCGCGCGAACGCGCGGCGGCGACTTCGCCGGCCACGCCGACCGCAATCAGAGCCGCGGCCATCGCTTTCCAGGCATCGGGCTCGACCGCCAGCGCCGCGCCGACCAGCGCCGAGGCGACGCAGCCCATGGCGGTGACGCGCGCCATCAGCGGATCGCCGTTGGCGATGGTCGCAAGCCGCTCACCGTCACGGATGAAATCCTGCGCGCCGGTGAGGCCAATGACCGTGCGCCGCGCCTTGGCGAAGCGCACCAGCGCCGCGTCATCGATGCCGTCTTCGCCCTTGCCGGCGAGCGCCGCGAACTCGGCGGCGTTGAGCCGCATGGCGCGGGGCTTCTTCGCGAGCAGCGCCTTCGCGAAGGCGGCGCGCGGCTTCGACCGGTCGACAAACACTGGATCGAGCACCCAGGGGATGCCCTGCCGGTTCGCGACCGAAATGGCCGCGAGCGACGCCTTCTGCCGCTCCGGATCGAAGGTGCCGAGATTGACCAGCACCGCGTCGGCGCGCGCCACGAAGGCCCGCACCTCCTTCTGCGCGATGGTCATCGACGGCACCGCGCCGGCCGCGAGCAGCATGTTGGCGGTGAAGTTCTGCGCCACGGCGTTGGTGATGCAATGCACGCGCGGCCGCTTGGCGCGGATGCGCTCGATGATGTCGGCCGTGATTGCAGGAAGCTCGCTGTGCGGCGCCCGCATCTCTCCCTCCGCCGGCATGACCCGGATCAGGTTCTATGGGTTGGCTTCCGCCTCTCAGCCCGGCCGGACGAGCCGGGCACCCCATGAGATTGCAGAATGAACTTGTCACCGAAACGTAGCGTGCGGCCGAAAGCCGTTCAAGGCCCGGTACTTGAAGGTCTGGGACTTGAAGGTCTGGGACTTGAAGGTCTGGGACTTGCCGGAAAGTAGCCTACTTTGCAGGCTCGTCCTTCGGAACGTCGCCGGCCTGCGCCAGCACCTTCGTGATCTTGTCGATCTCCCGGTCGATATGGGCGCCAAATTCCGAAGGCGTCATCGGCTGCGGCTCCATGCCGATGTCGTGGATGCGTTGCACCACCTCGGGATCCTTCAAGGCGGTGACCATCGCGGCGTTGAGCTTGGCGAGCACATCCGGCGGAATGCCCGCAGGCCCGACCAGCCCGAACCAGCCGCCGACCTCGTAGCCCTTCAGGCCCTGCTCGTCGAAAGTGGGAATGTTGGGAAAGAACCGCGCGCGACGCTTGGACGAGATCGCGATGCCCTTGATCCGGCCGTCGAGCAGCGCGGCCTGCGACGGCGGCGGATCGACGATGCCGAGCCCGATGTGACCGCCGATCAGGTCGTTCGCCACCAGCACCGTGCCGCGATACGGCACAAAGCCCGCCTTGACGTCGGCCATCGTGGTGAACAGCAGCGCCGCGTAGAACATCGAGGTGCCGTTGCCGCCGTGACCGATCGTGAGCGTGCCGGGCTTGGCCTTGGCCTGTGCGATCACCTCCTGCAGGGTGTTCGCCGGATAGTTGGCGGCGGCCGCGAGGATGAACGGCGTCTCGCAAAGACCGCTGATCGGCGTGAGGTCCTTGCGCACATCGAACGGCATCTTCACCTGCATCGCCGGATTGACGCTGAGCGCGCCGGCCGGGCCGATGCCGAAGGTGTAGCCGTCGGGCGCCGACTTCGCGATTGCGTCGAGGCCGATCACGGCGCCGGCGCCGGCGCGGTTCTCGATCACCACGGTCTGGCCGAACAGCTTCTCGAGCTGCGGCT
>CAKZHN010000139.1 GCA_936924235.1 uncultured Rhodoplanes sp.
ATTTCGGTGATCGCTGGCGTGATTATCGGCTTTCTTGCGTTCCGCTTCGGCGTGGCCGGCGTCTACTTCGCGATCCTGACGATTGCGTTTTGCGAGTTCGCCCGTGTCGGCTTCGACCATTTCGGCTGGGTCAGCGGCTCTTCGGGCCTGTTCCTGCCGGTCTCGAACTACACGCACAACGATCTCTGGAACCTGCGCGGCCAGCCGGTGATGTTCTACTACGTCATCCTGGCGCTCACTGCGGCGGCGTTCGTGCTTTGCCATCTGCTGCTGCGCAGCCGCGTCGGCTATTTCTGGCAGGCGATCCGCGAGGACGAGGTCGCGGCGCGCTCGCTCGGCATCAACACGTTCCGCTACAAGATGATCGCGATCGCGATCTCGTCCGGCATGACCGCGCCGGCCGGCGTGTTCTACGCGTTCTACTACAACAACCTGTTCCCCGAGCAGACCTTCCACATCCTGCGCTCGATCGAGATCATTCTCGGTCCGATCATCGGCGGCGTCGGCACGCTGTTCGGCCCGGTGATCGGCGCGTTCCTGATCACCGGATTGGCCGAGGTGCTGCAGGAGTTCCTCACCGCCTACGGTCTCGATATCCCCGGCGTGAAACGCGTGTTCTACGGCATCTGCCTGCTGCTGGTGATCATGGCTTTGCCGCACGGCATCTGGCCGCCGCTCGCGCGCCTCCTGCGCCTCGACAAGCGCAAGAAGCCGGAGGCGTGACATGGCGATGCTCGAGGTCTCAGGCGTCTCCAAGAACTTCAGCGGGCTCCGCGCCGTCGCCGACGTCAGCTTCGCGGTGCCGGAAGGCGCGATCTTCGCTGTGATCGGTCCGAACGGCGCCGGCAAGACCACGCTGTTCAACCTGATCGCCGGGATGTTTGCGCCGAACAGCGGCACCATCACGTTCCAGGGCGAGCGCATCGAAGGGCGGACGCCAGACGAAGTCTGCCGCCGCGGCATCGGCCGCACCTTCCAGATCGTGCGGCCGTTCCCGGCGCTGAGCGTCGAGGACAACGTCATGGTCGGCGCGCTGCTGCGGCATGGCGATCCGCGCCAGGCGATGGCGCGCGCGCACGAGGTGCTGCGGCGGCTCGATCTCTACGACAAGCGCTCGCATGATGCCGGCTCGCTCACATTGCCGGATCGCAAGCGTCTGGAGGTGGCGCGCGCGCTCGCGACCGAACCCAAGCTTCTGCTGCTCGACGAGGTGATGGCGGGGCTCAGACCAACCGAGACCGACCGCATGGTCGAGATCCTGAAGGAGCTCAACCGGGGCGGCCTCACCATCCTGCTGATCGAGCACGTGATGCGCGCCGTGATGTCGCTTGCGACGCGCGTCCTGGTGCTGCATCACGGCGCCGCCATCGCCGAAGGCCTGCCGGCCGAGGTGGTGCGCGAGCCTGCGGTCGTGCAGTCCTATCTCGGCGCGGAGGCGCTGTGATGCTCGCGGTCGAGAACCTCGAAGTGGCCTACGGCGACGTCCGCGCGCTCGACGACGTGTCGCTGGAGGTCGCCGAAGGCGCGATCGTCGCCATTGTCGGCGCCAACGGCGCCGGCAAGACCACGCTCATCCGTACCATCGCCGGCATGCTGAAGCCCGTGCGCGGCCGCATCGCGTTGCGCGGCCAGAACATCGAGGGCCTGCCGTCCTACAAGGTCTGCAACCTCGGCATCGGCCAGGTCGCTGAAGGCCGTCAGGTGTTTCCGACGCTGACGGTGCTCGAAAATCTCGAGATGGGCGCCATGCTGCCGCGTGCGAAAAGCGAGCAGGGCAAAAATCTCGAACGCATTTTCGCTATGTTCCCGCGGCTCGATGAGCGGAAGTCACAAGCGGCCGGCACATTGTCGGGCGGCGAGCAGCAGATGCTCGCGATCGGCCGCTGCCTGATGGGCAAGCCCGACCTGGTGATGTTCGACGAGCCATCGCTCGGGCTTGCGCCCGCCATCGTGCAGTCGATGCTGCAGACCATCCGCGAGCTCAACCGCGAGGGGCTCACCTGCGTGCTGGTCGAGCAGAATGTCGCGGTGTCGCTGAAGCTCGCGAGCCGGGCCTATGTGCTTGAGAACGGCCGGGTGACGCTGTCAGGCACCGGCGAGGAATTGCTGGCCGACGACCGCGTGCGGCAGGCCTACCTCGGAATGTAATTCTCAGAGACCGGACAGCACCTGCAAGGCGCCGACGCGCACCGCGAGCGGCGCGTCAGGAAATGCCCGGCGGAGCTCATGCAGCAGTTCCGCGGTCGAGCGGCGTCCGGCGGCGTGCAGATGCCGCACGAGCGCGCGGGCCTTCGCCATGTCGGAAGAGCTGTTTGGTTCAGCAGCGTCGTCGCCTGCAGTCGTTGCCATCGAAGGTGTCATTCGAATCACCTGCCAAGAGCCTAGCGCGCGACCAAAAAATCGCTTGCGCAAACAATGGGCTAGCTTTGCCCATTTCGGATTCATCGGCCCGGCGGCGATCTCAACCCGTTCAACGTCGCAAAGTTCCGTTAATTTCCGGTGACGCCCACAATCGGCTGATGAAATCGCGGGAACGCCACTGCTCACGGCGTTTTGAATTTGCGGCGGAGCGGACATAGAGGGTTGTTTACTGGTGAAGTCTACGGTCCGGCGTTGGGGGACCGTGCCAATGTACAGCGTCGTCAACGGCTACTTGTGCACCTGCTCGTGCGACGTCGCCAAGGCCAAGCGCGGCGTCGATCCTCATCCGAAAACCGACGACACGCAGAACCCGGCGAAGCCGGATACGAAAGATGGAGTGGTGCGCGACGACCAGGCGGTGACCTACGGCGGCTCGTTGTCCGCGCCGACTGCCACAAGCGCAACGGTCGTGACCGCCACGTCGGCATCTCAGTCGTCCGCACAGGTCAACACGCAGACCGTCAATCTGCTGGTGTAGAATGTGGTGCTCGCAAAAGCGGCACACGTGAATTTCCTGCGCGGCGTGCTCACTCAATCGTGACACAGCGACCATCCGTCCTGTGACATGACCCCTGCGTGCAAAGCTCACACAGGATCCAAGAACAATGACCTCGCATGAAAGTGCGCGTTCCTCGCTCCGCCTTCTGTCTTATGCCGACGCCGCTGCCGTGCTTTGGCAAGATTTCCTGCTGCTGGTCGGGCGGGTGATGATCGGCTGGATCTTTTTCCAGTCAGGTTGGGGCAAGCTGTTCCGTATTGCGGAAGTAGGCAAAACCTTTCCGCGGCGAGGATTGCCGGAATGGATGGCTTATATCTCCGTCCCCAGCGAGTTTTTCGGCGGGCTCTTTCTCCTTCTTGGCTTCGCCACGCGATACACGACGATCGTCATGCTGATCTTTACGATCGTTGCGACGTTCAGCTCCCACGACTACTGGAACTCGCCTGAAGCGCAGCGCGTGAACCAGGAAACTCATTTCTGGAAGAACGTCTCGATGATGGGCGGCATTATTGTCTTGTTCGTCAGGGCCGCAGGACGTTTCAGCTTCGACAACTGGTTGCGAGCGAGGCGCTGACGCCACGCAGCAAACGAAAAGCCCGCCGGTGAAAACCGGCGGGCTCTGCATTTCATACAAATGACGCCGCCGATTACTTCAACGGCTGACCGATCGTCACCGTCAGCTTGCCGACGCCTTCGACCTCGCATTCGAGCTTGTCGCCGGCGACGCAGGCAGCGACCCCGGACGGGGTGCCGGTCATGATGATGTCGCCCGCGTCGAGCGCCACCATTTCCGACAACTTGGAGATCGTCTCCGGCACGTTCCAGATCATCTGGGCGAGGTCGCCGTCCTGGCGGACCTTGCCGTTGCACTTGAGCATGATCTTGCCCTTGCTCGGATGGCCGATGCGGCTCACCGGCATCAGCGGGCCGCACGGCGCCGAGGCGTCGAACGCCTTGCCGACTTCCCACGGCCGCTTGATGTCGCGCGAGGCGATCTGCAGGTCGCGGCGGGTGAGGTCGATGCCGACGCCGTAGCCCCAAACGCAGTCGAGCGCCTTGTCGACCGGGATGTAGCGGCCGCCGCTCCTCAGCGCGACCACGAGCTCGACCTCGTGATGCATGTCCTTGGTCAGCGACGGATAGGGCGAGGTGCCGCCGTCCGGCACGATCGCGTCGGCGGGCTTGGCGAAGAAGAACGGCGGCTCGCGCTCGTCCTGGCCCATCTCCTTGATGTGCTCGAGATAGTTGCGGCCGACGCACCAGATGCGGCGGACCGGGAACAGATCGCTCGATCCGGCGACCGCGAGGGCGGCCTGGGGCGGCGGCGGAATGACGTAGTGCTTGCCGTTGCTCATGCTGGCTTTTCGGTTGGAATGGATGGGGAATTTCGGCGATCAGATAACACAGCGGCAGGCCGCGTCAAAGACGGGTCTTGCCTGTCGGATCACTTAAGCCGAGGCAATCGAAATCGGCGCCGGCGGCTCCTGGTCGTGCTTGATCTGCAGCCGGTAGAAGGCGGCGTAGCGGCCGCCTTTGTGCAGCAGCTCCTCATGGCGGCCGGACTCCACGATGGCGCCGCTCTCCACCACCAGGATGCGGTCGGCGTGGGTGATGGTGTGCAGCCGGTGCGCAATCGCGATGGTGGTGCGGCCCTCGCACAGCACGTTCATGGCGTCCTGCACCAGCCGCTCGGACTCGGAATCGAGCGCCGCGGTCGCCTCGTCGAGCAGGATGATATGGGCGTCCTTGATCAGCGCCCGGGCGATGGCGACGCGCTGGCGCTCGCCGCCCGAAAGCTGCATGCCGCGCTCGCCGACCTGGGTGTCGTAGCCGGCGGGGAACGCGCTGATGAATTCGTGGGCATGGGCAGCCTTGGCGGCCGCGACGATCTCGTCTTCGCTGGCGCCCGGCTTGCCGATCGCGATGTTCTCGCGGACCGTGCCGTGGAACAGGAACACGTCCTGCCCGACATAGGCCACCTGCTCGCGCAGCGAGTGCCGCGTCGCGCCCGCGATGTTCTGGCCGTCGATCCGGATGAGACCTGCGTTCGGCTCGTAGAACCGCATCATCAGGTTGAACACCGTCGACTTGCCGCCGCCCGACGGCCCGACCAGCGCGGTCATCTTGCCGGGCTCGACCGTGAACGTCATGCCGCGGATCGTGACCTCCTGCGGCCGGTAGCCGAACAGCACGTCCTGGAAATCGATCTTGGCCTCGGTGATTGCAAGCGCCGGCTTGCCGGTGTCGGCCGGCTCGGTCGGCGGCGCGTCGATGATCTCGAACAGGATGCGGACGCCGACGAGACCCGAGTTCAGCTCGATGTTGAGCCGCGCGAGCCGCTTGGCCGGCTCATAGGCCAGCATGAAGGCTGCCAGGAACGAGAAGAACTGCCCGGGCGTGGCGCCAGTCTGCAGCACGCGGAAGCCGCCATAGACCAGCGCGCCCGCGATCGCGAAGCCGCCGAGCCCTTCCATCAGCGGGCTCGCACGGTGCGCAATGCGCGCCCATTTGTTCGATTCGTGCTCGAGCTCGGTCACGTTTTTCTCGAGCCGCGCCCGCATCGCGTCTTCCATCGTATAGGCTTTGACGATGCGGATGCCCTGCACGGTCTCTTGCAGCGTCTCGAGGATGCGCGCGCCGCCGCGGAACTGGTTTTTCGAGATCGCATTGATGCGGCGGATCATCTTGCGCAGGATGAACAGGGCCGGCGGCGCGACGAAGAACGCGATCCCCGACATCACCGGATCCTGGTAGAACATCACGGCGACGAGGCCGATCAGCGACAGCAGATCGCGGCCGATCGCGGTGACCAGCAGGTTGATCACCACGCTCGCCGCGTTGGCGCCGGTGGTGAGCCGCGCCATGAACTCCGACGAATGCCGCTCCGAGAAAAAGCCGACGCTCTGCGCGATCAGCGCGTTGAACATGCGCCGCTGGTTGTTGGCGATGATGGCGTTGCCGATCTGCGACAGCATCACGCCGTGGCCGTAGGTCGCGAGCGCCTTGATCAGGAAGATGATCGCCGTGATGATCGCATACGAGATGATCGCCGGCAGGTTCTTGTCGACATAGGCGGCGTTGATGACGTTGCCGATGAGATACGCGCCGAGCGCGGTCGCGCCCGCGCCGATGCCCATGAGGGCGAACGCCATGGCGTAGCGATACCGTTGGCTCCAGGCCTGCTCCGTCAAGAGCCGCCGCACCAGCGCGCCGCCGTCATCCTGTTTCAGGAACTTGGATCGGATTTTTTCGAGCAGCATCCGCTATCGGCCGTGGGCTTTCAAACACATTTCGGGGTCAGACCCGGCCGCAAATCGCGCCCCCGCCGGACCAGCCCGTTCCTTGCCCGTGGCGTCCGGCTTTTTCAAGCCGAAACATTCCACAATCCTGTCCGGAATTGCGATGGAACGCGAGATTACGCCGAAATCGCCTCGCGGAGCGGCGTGTCCTTGGCCTTGAGCTTGTGCTCCCAGGCCAGCGCGTGGCCCACGATGGTGTCGAGATCCTGGAATTCGGGCTTCCAGTCGAGCACGTAGCGGATGCGCGTGGCGCCCGCGACCGAGACCACGATGTCGCCGGGACGGCGGTCCGCGAACTTCACCGGGAACGGATGGCCGACGCCGCGGGTCACGGCATCCAGCACCTCGCGCACCGAATAGCCGCGGCCGTAGCCGCAATTGAGCGTCTGGCTCTTGCCGCCCGCGCGCAGAAAGTTGAGCGCCGCGCGATGCGCGCGCGCCAGATCGCTGACATGAATGAAGTCGCGGACACAGGTTCCATCCGGCGTGTCGTAGTCGGAGCCGAACACGTCGATGCGCTCGCGGCGCCCGAGCGCGGCCTCGACCGCCACCTTGATGAGATGCGTCGCGCCCGGCGTCTGCAGGCCGGTGCGGAGCTTCGGATCGGCGCCGGCGACGTTGAAGTAGCGCAGCGCGATGTGGCTGAGCGGATGCGCCGCCGAGGTGTCGCGCAGCATCTGCTCGGTCATCAGCTTCGACCAGCCGTAGGGTGACAGCGGCACGGTCGGATCGTCCTCGAACACCGGCACGTGCACCGGATTGCCGTAGACCGCGGCGGTCGACGAGAAGATGAAATGCTTGACGCCGCCCTTGACCGCAGCCTCGATCAGCGCGCGCGAGTTCGCGGTGTTGTTGCCGTAATAGCCGAGCGGGTCCTTCATCGATTCCGGCACGATGGTGGAGCCGGCGAAATGGATGATCGCCTCGACCTTGTGCTGCTCGATCAGCGAGGCGACCAGCGCCTGGTCGCCGACATCGCCGACGATCGGCAGCATGGGCCGCGGCAGCGCCGAGATGAAGCCGGTCGACAGGTTGTCGAGCACCAGCACCTGCTCGCCGGCGTCGACGAGATCGTGCACGGTGTGGCTGCCGATATAGCCCGCGCCCCCCGTGACCAGAACAGTCATGGATCGGTCCCCGCTGTTGTTCGGCGGGACCTTGAGGCCGGCACTGTATAAAGGGGGTTATTGGCGGTGCTTTCATCGGTGGAAGTGGCCCGGGTGCTTAATGATGGGTATATGAACGGCGGAAAATTCGAAGGATCGCGGCCGGCTGGGCATGAAGGACGTGCTTTTCATCAAGACCTCGTCGCTGGGCGATGTGATCCATCACATGCCGGCGCTGACCGAGGCGCGGGCGCACCGGCCCGAGGTCCGCTTCGGCTGGGTGGTGGAGGAGGCCTTCGCGCCGCTGGTCCGGCTGCATCCGGCCGTGAACGAGGTGATCCCGGTCGCGGTGCGCCGTTGGCGCCGCTCGCTGCTCCAGCCTTCGACCTGGCTGCAGGTGGCGGCGTTCCGCCGAGCGCTCAAGGCGCACACCTTCGATGAGATCATCGACTCTCAAGGGCTCATCAAGTCGGCGCTGATCGCGCGCCTCGCGCAGGGGCGGCGGCGCGGCTATGACCGCAAGAGCATCAAGGAGGCGGCGGCGTCGTACTTCTACGACATCAAGCATCCGATCGAATGGGATCAGCACGCCATCGCGCGCAACCGTGCGCTGACCGCCGAAGCGCTGGGCTATGCCTGCGAAGGGCCGCCCGACTTCGGGCTCGATCGCGCCGGGTTGCGCGCGCCGGGCGAGAAGCCCTACGGCGTGCTGCTGCACGCGACCGCGCAGGCGAGCAAGGAATGGCCGGAGGCGAACTGGCGGATGCTCGCTGCGGTGCTCGCCAGCAGCGGCGTCGATGTCGATCTGGTGGCGCTGCACGGCAACGATGCCGAGCGCGAACGCGCCGAACGCATTGCTGTGGCGTCGCCGCGCGTGCGCGTGCCGCAGCGCCAGCCGCTCGACCAGGTGGCGCGGCTGATTGCGGGCGCGTCGTTCGTGGTCGGCGTCGACACGGGACTTCTGCATCTGGCGGCCGCGCTCGGTGTGCCGCTGGTCGCGATCTTTCTCGGCAGCGAGCCAAAGCTGACCGGACCGATGGGGCAGGGGCCGATCGAGGTGCTCGGCGCCAAGGGCGCGCCGCCATCGGTGGTCGAGGTGGCGGACACTGTGAAGCGGCTCGTGGCGTTGAAGTAGCCCGCGCCGCTTGGTCGGTGCTTTCCCTCCCCGCCAGGGGAGGGTGGCGCCGAAGGCGCCGGGTGGGGAGATGTTTCCACACGCGAGCGCTCTCAATCGCCGATACATCTCCCCACCCGACCTCGCTGGCGCGAGGCCACCCTCCCCTGGCGGGGAGGGAAGCCCGTGCTGCATCAGCGCGGACTCAAGTTTCATTTTCAGTTGTCAAACAGCGGACGTGATTCATCGGCCCCGTACAAAGTGCGGCGCTGGGGCGGCGCCTTCTCTTCTTTCCCTC